>NZ_CP041767.1:2536250-2870000 GCF_022026395.1 Brevibacillus brevis
GACTTATTCGCTTGTTTCTGATACTTATGGTGGGCTTTTTCTCTACACCGGGACTGATGATCGGGATTACGATCATCCTGATTTTCTTGGCTTCCACCCGTTCGCTGAATACGCCTTACTTATGGCCGTTCATTCCATTCAACTACAAAGGGATGAAGGATATTGTGGTACGGCTGGCTGTGCCAAGCAAAAACAACAGGCCGAGTATCGTTCGCTCGCAAAATTCCTCTCGGCAATAATATTCTGAAAACGGATGGGATCACCCATTGTCAAACGCACAACCTTGTAGTAAATTGTAGGGAAGCCTTACGAACAAAAGTTTCTGTATGGCAACTGACGCTCCTTGTTGGTTGCCTTTCTCTATACAAGGTTGTCTATATACATCATCGGTGCGAATGAATTGGGGAGGAAACAGAACATGTACTTACACGGGACAAGTCGAGTGAATGAACAAGGAAACCTGGAAATCGGAGGCTGTGATACGACACAGCTAGCTGCTACTTACGGAACACCTTTATATGTGTATGACGAACAGCAAATTCGCACCAAATGCCGAGAATTTGTCAATGCGTTTCACAATACGGGTTTTTCGTTCCAGGTTGCTTATGCGAGCAAAGCATTTTGCACGTTGGCGATGTGCAAGCTTGTTGAAGAGGAGGGCTTGTCACTCGATGTAGTATCTGGCGGCGAATTGTATACGGCTCTGCAAGCTGGATTCCCCGTAGAGCGCATCCATTTTCATGGCAACAACAAATCTCATGATGAGTTAATCATGGCCCTTGATGCCAAAATTGGCTGTTTTGTTGTGGACAACTTTTATGAGTTGCACATGTTGGCTCAATTGGCCGAAGAGCGAAACGAAAAAGTCGCCGTACTCTTGCGTGTCACGCCGGGTGTAGAAGCTCATACACATGAATACATTTCTACTGGGCAGATCGACTCCAAGTTTGGCTTTGATGTGCAAAACGGCCAGGCTCTTGAGGCGATTCAATTCTCTCATGAAAGCAATCATCTCCATTTATTGGGAGTTCATAGCCATATTGGCTCACAAATATTTGAAACAGAAGGCTTCCTCGTGGCTGTCAAACGATTGACAGAGCTGTTGGGCGAAGCAAAAGAAAAGCTAGGATTCCTCCCGGAAGTTTTGAATGTAGGAGGAGGCTTTGGTATTCGGTATGTAGAAAGCGATACACCGCAACCAGCGGAAACGTATATCAAAGCCATAACAGATATCGTTCGCCAAGAGCTAACAGCGCTGGCGATTCCTCTACCTGAGATTTGGATCGAGCCAGGTCGGAGTATTGTAGGGGATGCAGGGACAACCTTGTACCGAATTGGATCGCATAAGAACATTCCAAATGTCCGAAAATATATTGCGGTCGATGGTGGGATGACAGACAATCTGCGACCAGCTTTATACGATGCAGAATACGAAGCAGCGATTGCGAACAAAATGAATGCACCTGCCTCAGAAGTTGTATCCATTGCAGGAAAGTGCTGTGAGTCAGGTGATATGCTCATCTGGGATGTGAAGCTGCCAGAAGCGCAAGCGGGCGATATTCTCGCAGTCCCAAGTACAGGTGCATACGGTTATTCCATGGCGAACAACTACAATCGGATTGCTCGTCCGGCAGTTGTATTTGTAAAGGACGGAGAAGCAGAAGTAGTCGTACGACGCGAAACGTACGCAGAAGTAGTCGGTCACGATGTTTTGCCAAAACGGGCGCAGCTTATGCGTTAAACTTCATAAAAAATGCACAAACCTTCCCGATCGTTTGGGAAGGTTTTGTATTTCCTTCATCTCCCATTCATGATTGCTTAATGTTTTCTCGGCATAATGAAAGGGTGAGGGGGAGCGATTCATCATGTTGTCGACTCTTATGAAGCGGTTTCGACGAATACCCTATATTTCATTGGACAAACGCCAATGGATGAAGGCGATGATTCGGCAAGAAGTGGAGAGAGAGAAGAAAGTCGTCATGTTTTATATAGATATCGTCAAGCTGACAGAGGTGGAGCATCGCTATGGTGATACGAGCGCCAAGAGAGTTCTTCATATATTCGAAAGCATTTTGCCAGCTGTCGCTCGTCAAGCATTTGAAATCAAAGGGAGAATCATCGCGATTCAAAAGCTGTGGGGCGATGATTTTGCCATCTACACTTCCTTTTCGAAAATGATGAGTGAAGAAGACTGTCAAATGCTATCCATTCATTTTCAGGAGCTAGCTGAACGACAGTTAAATCGACAAGTGAGCTTCGTTAATCGCGAGGAGCTTCGTGTCCATATCGGCTTTTCGGAAATCATCGGGGAAGATATCGTGAAAGAGATGTATACCTCTGTTAAACATGCTGTACATATGGCCAAGTATGGGATTACCTCCGAAAAGTATGCACACATTAGACAATTTCACAAGCTGCTTGCAGAGGAAAACGTTCAGATGCACTTCATGCCGATCATTCATTTGCCAAATGGCGAAGCACTGGGGTGGGAGGCACTGGCGCGCGGACCGGTCAACAGTCTTTTTGCAACTCCCGCAGCCTTGTTCAATTATGCACAAGAGACGGATACGGTGTTTCGTTTGGAGCATATATGTCGCAAGCGGGCATTGGAGCATATACGCTACCTGAAGCCTCATGAAAAACTATTCATCAATTTGGACCCACGGGCGATTGACGATCCGTTTCTGTTGCGTGGCAAAGTGCAGATGCTTTTGGCAGAGTACGAGTTGACGCCGCAAAACATTGTTTTTGAAATTACAGAGCGTCATGCGATTACGAATTACGCTGTCTTTCGAAAAATCATCGAGGAGTATCGCAAGCAAGGATATATGATCGCCGTAGATGATGCAGGAGCAGGGTATTCCAGCTTGGAATCGATTACAGAAATCTACCCGGACTTTATTAAGCTCGACATGTCCTTGATTCGTAACATCGATGTCGATCCGATTAAGCAGGCGTTGTTGGAGACGTTTGTATCCTTTGCTGACAAAGTGAACTGCAAAATCATAGCAGAAGGGATCGAGACAGAGCGTGAGCTGGAAACGCTCATGGACGTCGGTGTCATCTACGGACAGGGTTACTATTTAGGCAAGCCGGATAAAGGAATGGCGCAGCTATGTGGAAAGGCGATGAACTTTCTGCGTTTTACGATGGAAAAGCGGATTGAACAAGAAGCAGCGCCAATACTGCCCACTCCCGCTATGACGGAAATCTTGGCGAAGACGATCAGTGTTGAAAAGCACGTGAAAGTAAGACGCATCCATGAGATTTTCGAGCAAAATCAGCGAATTGAAAGCGTGGTTGTGCTGGAGAACGGCATACCGGTAGGACTTGTCATGAGGTTTTCTCTGTATCAGATCCTCGGTGGTCAATACGGAATTGCACTGTACTATGAAAGACCCGTTTCTCAAATCATGAATACCAACCCGCTCAAAGCTACCAAAGATGACAAGCTGGATGAGGTAGCGAAGCGGGCGATGACCAGAGATGCTTATCATTTGTATGATGTGGTCATTATTATTGATGAGAAAGGGGAGTACATCGGTATCGTTACTGTGCAGAAGCTGTTGGACAAAATGGCTTCCATTAAACTCGAGATGGCGAGCTCAGCCAATCCACTGACAGGATTGCCGGGAAACGTGCAGATTGAAAGAGAATTGAACCAACGGCTAAAACGGTATGATCATCAGGTGGTCATCTACTGTGATCTCGACCGTTTCAAATGGTTTAATGACCGCTATGGGTTTGAAGTGGGTGATCAGATCATTGTTCGAACCGCGAATTTGTTGCGGGAAGCCTCGAAATGGTACGGAAGCGGGACTGACTTCATCGGTCATATTGGCGGAGATGATTTTATTCTGATTACGACGGCGCAGTGTGCGAATGATGTAGTTTTGTTTATCATGGATGCTTTTACGCCATACTTTTCGGACATTTATGAAAAGCGCAGAATGGGGGACGGTCAGGAGCTCTCGATGTCGATGGCAGGTGTCGTCCTTTACGCAGGGAAGTACACTAGTGCGGAACAAGTTGCAGAGAAGGCTGCGTACGTGAAAATGGTGGCAAAAGCGAAGGCGGGGACTGTTTTTATTACCGACTGTGAGTTGCCTGGCGAAGAGCAGATCCGCATCGAGGGATAAATTGGACGTCAATCGATCTCCATGGTAGAATGGGTACGTTAACTTTACAAGGTATGGAGGTCAACATATGAAAAAGGCGCTCATCACCATGGAAAATGGTAACCAAATCGAGCTGGAGCTGTTCGATCAAGAAGCTCCTGGCACAGTTGCAAACTTTGAGAAATTGGCTAACGAAGGCTTCTACAACGGTCTGTCCTTCCACCGCGTTATCCCTGGCTTCGTAGCACAAGGCGGATGCCCTTACGGAACAGGAACAGGCGGTCCTGGTTACACCATCAAATGTGAAACAAAAGGAAACCCACATAAGCATCTCCGCGGTTACCTGTCCATGGCACACGCAGGAAAAGACACAGGCGGAAGCCAATTCTTCATCTGCTACGATTCTTTCCCTCACCTCGATGGCGTACATACCGTATTTGGTCGCGTCACTTCCGGTTTGGAACACGTTGATGCAATCAAACAAGGCGATAAAATGGGTACAGTAAAAGTAGGATAATAGAAGTTGAATGAACACCGATGAGGGAATCCTTGTCGGTGTTTTTTCGTCAGGCTACATGCTGGGTCAAGCTGGATTGGGGTTGTAAGCCTATCTATCTGCTGGTATGCTAGAAGATAGACGATTTTTATCAGGGGTTGTTCAAAAAGATGACTTTTTGAACGCGCATGATTGGAGGAAGCAATGGATCTTTTTCACTTTGATTGGAAAACGGTACCGTTTCGCTTAATTGCGTTCGTTATCGCTTTCACTTTGCATGAATGGGCGCATGCCTTTGTCGCTTGGAAGCTGGGTGACAATACGGCGAAATCGGAGGGCCGCTTAACTTTAAATCCAATCCCGCATATTGATCCGTTCGGCTTGATTCTCATTTTGTTTGGTCCATTTGGTTGGGCGAGACCAGTGCCGATTAATCCTCTGCATTTCCGTGGGAACAAGCGATTAGGGATTGTTTACGTTTCATTTGCAGGTCCACTCATTAACCTGATACTCGCGGTATTGTTTTACATGGTGTATTTCGTAGTAATTAATTCCGGAGTACTAGTAGGAATGCATGAAAAAGTGGCTTACGCAATTGATATGACACTACGATTTTCTGTTTTGATCAATACAGCTCTTTTCATTTTCAACCTGTTGCCGATTCCGCCATTGGACGGTTACAAAATACTGCGATTTTTGTCTCCGCGAAGTTGGGATGGAAAGTTTTACAATTATGAAGTCTACGGGCCGTGGATTCTCCTATTACTCATCTTTATTCCGGGGGTCAGCACAATCATTTTTGGTATTCCCCATGGGATTGCCCTGGAATTGGTTCAACGAATTGGAAGTAGTATCTTAAGCGTGTTCATCTAACGGAAACGAGGGACGACTTTTGGCTTACAGCATCAAACTTGATTCCTTTGAGGGACCACTCGATCTGTTGCTCCATCTGATCGACAAGGCTGAGGTGGACATCTACGACATACCGATAGCGGAAATTACGGAGCAATACCTCGCGACGATTGACAAGATGCAAGAGCTCCAACTGGATGTGGCCAGTGAGTTCGTAGTGATGGCGGCTACGCTCCTCTCTATTAAAAGCAAGATGCTGTTACCCAAAAAGGAGGAGCATGTCTTTCAGCAGTTCCTCGATATGGATGTAGACGAGATAGACCCGCGTGAAGAACTGGTTGCGCGTCTGTTGGAGTACAAGCGCTATAAGATGCTTGCCGAGAACCTGCGAGAAATGGAAATCGGTCGTAATCAAGTCTTTACACGTCCCGCAGAGAATTTGTCTCCTTATGTGCGTGAAGAGGATCATACAGTATCAAATGTGACCCTCTACGATTTGATCAACGCGCTGGAAAAGCTGGTAAAGAAAACGAAAGAAAAAGAACCGATGACCAAGGTATCGCGCGACGAAATCTCCATCAAGGATCGAATGACAGAGATACGCCAAGCGGTACGCAGCGGTGGGATGGTTCGTTTTTCTGAGTTGTTTACGCAAGGGGCGACGCGTACAGAGATTGTGACGACCTTTCTCGCCTTGCTTGAGCTTATGAAGGCTAAGCACATTACGTGTGTACAAAATCAATTGTTTCAAGACATCATCATATGTGAAAACGGAACGGAAGGAGCCCACACTGATGGACTATGACAAGCTGAAAGGCGTAATCGAGGGCTTGCTGTTCATCTCGGGTGATGAAGGAATCGATGCCAAAGAAATCAGTGAAATCACTGAGGTGTCAGAAGAAGAGGTCATCGACTTGATCGAAGACATGAAAGCTGACTTCCGCCGGGCAGGACGCGGTATTCAAATCGTGGAAGTGGCAAAAGCGTATCAGCTGACCACTCTGCCCGAGCATGTGCCCTATTTTGAACGGTTAGCAACATCACCAGGTCAGTCAACATTATCCCAAGCAGCATTGGAGACTCTCGCCATTGTTGCGTACAAGCAGCCCCTGACCCGTTCGGAGATTGAAGAGATCCGTGGCGTTAAATGCGAAAAAGCACTGAACACACTCTTATCCAAGCAACTCATTCGTGAAGCGGGGAGAGCAGAGGGGATCGGACGCCCCATTTTGTACGCGACCACCAAAGAGTTTTTGGAGCATTTTGGTTTACGGGAACTGGGGGATTTGCCAGAACCGCCTGTCAATCTTGATATTGAAGAAGCGCGTCTTGAAGCATCAGCGCTATTCGGAAAAGCAGAAGAAGCGACAAACGACTAGTTACAGCCCGGACAGTTTTTCGTACTATCATACGACTCGTCCCCATATACTATGGTACAAACCTGTGTATCGTGGTATAACGACGGCTTTTCTCTTGACTTATTGTCAAGGTTGAGCCCAAGTTTTCAAATGGGGAGGACGTTTATGAATATCCGAAAATATCTGTCCGGCGTACTCGTCGTTTTTCTTTTTATACAGATGGCTTTTACGCCGGCAGCGGTGGTAAAGGCTGCTGCAGCTCCACCTGGCTTGTCAGCTGAAGGTGCAGCACTAATCGATGTCGAGAGTGGACGGATTCTTTATTCCAAAAATGGTACGAAAAAAATGAGGATTGCGAGTCTGACCAAAACGATGACAGCAATCGTAGCAATCGAGATGGGCAAATTGGATGCACAGGTAACGGTACCTCCACAAGCGGTAGGTGTAGAAGGCTCATCCATCTACTTGAAAAATGGAGAGAAGCTCACGCTGGAAGAACTGCTGTACGGTTTGATGCTGCGATCTGGCAATGACGCAGCCGTCACCATCGCTACCCACATCGGAGGATCAGTGCCCGGATTCACTTACTTAATGAATGAAAAGGCTGCAATGATTGGAATGGAGCATACGAATTTCACCAATCCACATGGTTTAGATGACAGTAACCAGCATTACTCCACTCCGGAAGATATGGCAAAGCTGTCCGCCTATGCCTTACATAATCCGGTGTTTCGTCAAATCGTCTCAACGAAAGTCAAGGATATTTCGTGGGAAGGCGAACAATGGGACCGGCGCTTACTGAACAAAAACAAGATGCTTCACCTTTACAACGGTGCTGATGGTGTGAAAACGGGATACACCAAACTCGCGAAGCGCTGCCTGGCTTCCTCTGCCACAAGGAACGGAAGACAGCTGGCGACAATTACTCTGAATGCTTCTGATGACTGGAACGACTCCGCCAAGCTGATGGACTGGGGCTTCGCAAATTATCCGCTACAAGAGCTGGTCAAGAAAGGGCAGGAAGTAAAGCCTGACACGCCAGTCACACTTGAAGCAGGAACTCATCTTGTCACCACAAACACATTTCAATATCCACTGCAAACGGCAGAAACAGAGGCGATTCACAAGCGTGTCGTTATGGGAGAATCAACGGTGACATCGAAAATGAATGGTCAACTGGCAGGATTTCTTCAGCTCTATTTAAAGGAAAAGATGATTGGGCAGGTTCCGTTGCTGGTTCGTGTGGATACGCCGACTTCTGTAGCCCCGCAAGCTTCACGCTCAATGTGGCAGCAGTTTTGGGGAATAGTGTCAGGGGGGCTGTGGAGTGCTTAATGTCATCTGGCTCGGGCTCATTGTCATTAGCATTGTCGTTGCGGCCGTGACGGGGCGGATGGAAGCGATCAACGCAGCAGCGTTTGAGGGAGCCAAGACGGGAGTAACGGTTTGTCTCGGACTTCTCAGTGTTCTCGCCTTTTGGATGGGAATGATGCGGATTGCTGAAAAGTCAGGACTCCTTGAGCTATTGGCTCGGGCATTGTCACCGATCATTCAAGTCCTTTTTCCCGATGTTCCAAAAGGGCATCCTGCTATGGGGTATATCCTCTCAAATATGAGTGCAAACCTGCTCGGGCTTGGTAATGCAGCAACGCCGATGGGGCTGAAAGCGATGGAAGAACTCCAAAAGCTGAATCCAGACAAGCAAAACGCTTCGGCTGCCATGTGTACACTGCTGGCGATCAATACGGCGAGCATAACGATTATTCCTACAACCATGATCGCAATCCGCATGCAGTATGGCTCCGTGAATCCCGTTGAAATCGTAGGGACTACGCTGTTATCTTCCTTTGCCGCCACGATTGTCGCGCTGTTGATTGATCGCATGTACCGTTATCGACATATACGAAGACACAGATAGGGGGAGTCCTTATGTACCAATGGGTATCCCTGCTCTCTCTTTGGGCCATTCCCGTTACGATTGCCTTTGTCTTGTTGTATGGGTGGCGGAAACAAGTCCCCGTCTACGAGACGTTTGTAGATGGAGCTAAAGGCGGCTTAACCACTACCATTCGCATACTCCCGCACCTAATTGCCATGATGGTCGCAGTGAGTATGTTTCGGGAATCAGGAGCGTTGGATCTACTGCTTCGCGCGCTCAAGCCGCTGCTTGACCTGCTGCATTTTCCGGAAGAACTGGTCCCGTTGGCGTTGCTTCGTCCGTTGACGGGAACAGGCTCGCTTGCGATTGCAACAGATCTGATCGCACAGTACGGTCCCGATTCTTTTTTGGGCAGACTGGCCGCTACTATGCAAGGGAGTACAGATACGACTCTGTATGTCCTAACCGTTTATTTTGGCGCAGTTGGTATTCGCAATTCTGCTTATGCACTAAAAGTAGGCTTGTGGTCAGACCTGGCAGGTGTCATATTTTCGCTGCTCATTGTCTCCTACATTTTCGCTTAAAAGAGCTCAAATAGAGTAGGCTTTGAAAACTTCCTCATGGATATGGGGAAGTTTTTCCCTTTTTCTTGTCCACACTAGTAAGAATGGGTATGATGTTGTAGAGGTGAACCAACGATGGAACGTTTACAGAAAGTATTGGCGCATGCTGGAGTCGCCTCTCGTCGCCATTGTGAAGAATTGATTGCGCAAGGCAAGGTGCAGGTAAATGGCCAAGTCGTACGAGAGCAGGGAATAAAAGTCGATCCGCTCAAGGACAAAATTGTGGTGAATGGACAGCCGGTTAAGCTGGAGCAACATGTCTATCTCTTGTTGTACAAGCCTACTGGTGTCATTACGAGCGTCACAGACACGCGTGGCAGACGGGTAGTGATCGATCTGTTGAAGGGAATTAAAGAACGGGTATATCCAGTAGGTCGCTTGGATTATGATACTTCCGGCTTGCTGCTCTTGACGAACGACGGGGAGCTCGCCAACAGGCTGGCACATCCAAGCTATGAAATCGATAAAGTGTATCGGGCATGGGTAAAGGGAATCCCCAGTCAGGAAAAAGTGCGCAAGCTAGCAACCGGCATTCGTTTGGAAGACGGCATGACTTCTCCCGGTCAGTCTAAATTGCTAAAGACAGAGTCTAGCAGTCAAAGAGCATTGGTAGAACTGACCATACATGAAGGACGAAATCGCCAAGTGCGCAGAATGTGTGAGGCGATCGGTCATCCGGTGTTGACATTGGAACGAATCCGTTTAGGATTTCTTACATTAGATGGACTGAAGCCTGGCGAATTTCGCAAGCTCACGCATGAGGAAGTGGAGAGCTTGAAGCGGGGCTTGGTTCAAAAGAAAAGGAGCCCGCGCGCGAAACATTGATTCGTTCAAAATCTGTTCATAAGTTGTGCGCTGTCGGAAAAACTAGGAACGCTATAATAGAATGGGAAAAGGATGCAATTTATTAGCAGTAGATGGGAGTAAGGCCTCATGAACAAAAGCAATCGTACATATGTCAGGATCGCGGTATTGGGTGTTTTGCTTGTGGCGCTGGTCTTTGCACTCTATTCCAGCTTTGTGAAGGACCCCGGTGCTGTGAAAGTAGGTAGCGATGCTCCGAATTTTAGTTTGGAACAATTGAATGGACCAGAGCTGGCTCTGGAAAGTTTGAAAGGAAAAGGCGTTATCCTCAATTTCTGGGGCACATGGTGTGAACCCTGTAAGGAAGAAATGCCGGCATTGCAAAAGCAATATACGAAGTTTAAAGATAAGGGATTGGTTGTAATTGGCGTCAATATCGGAGAATCGCCAGTTGCCGTAGAACCATTCGTAAAGCAGTTCGAGATTGACTTCCCTATTTTGCTCGATCGCCAATCGGAAATTACAAAGCTGTATCGAATTGGTCCGATTCCGACGACCTTTTTCATCGACCCAGATGGAGAAGTGCGGGAAGTATTTATCGGGCAATTGGATGAAGCCATGATTGAGTCAAAAGTAACAAAAATCTTGCCGTAAGTGAGGAGCAATGATGGATCAGCGAAAATGCGAATGCGGTCATACCAACCCGGTTGGGACGCTGCTCTGTGAGTCTTGCGGGAAGCCTTTGAACGTGGAAGTCCACGAGCAGACATCGTTTCCTGACATGCGTTATGAAGGAATGGCAAGACGTTCTCAAACGAATAACACGAAGGTAATCGACCGAGTCTGGAACTTTTTTTCTTCGGTCAAAATTGCAATCGGTATCATTATTGTCATTTTGGTGGCGTCCGCAGTCGGAACCATCTTTCCGCAGCAAATGTACATACCAGTACCCGTACCGACAGAAGCAGATGTTGCCCGCTTTTATACGGAAACATATGGTACGCTTGGAACGATTTTTTACGGCCTTGGATTTCACAATATGTACTCGTCCTGGTGGTTTGTGACGCTTCTGGTTATGCTCGGTACATCTTTGGTTATCTGTAGTCTGGACCGCGTAGTACCGCTGTATAAAGCGTTAAAGAAGCCGAGATTGAACCAGCACAAGTCCTTCTTGAAAGGGCAAAAGCTGTTTGCAGAGGGTGAGCTTGCTCCAGACGCCAATCAGGAAGCAATACTGGACGCCTCCGCTCTGGCATTAAAAGAAAAAGGATACCGCATTTTCCGCACGGAGCGAGCGATTATGGCTGAAAAAGGCCGTTTTAGCCGTTGGGGTCCTTACATTAATCACATTGGATTGATTTTGTTTTTGGTCGGTACCTTAATGCGAAGCCTGCCTGGCTTTTACTTGGACGAGTATGTCTGGGTGCGTGAGGGACAAACAATGGCGATTCCGAATACCCCTTACTACATAAAAAACGAGAACTACACGACAGAGTATTGGTCGGAAGAAGAAATGCCGGAGCAACTGGAGCTTAAGGGTGGAGCCATCGTGAAGAGCTACCAGACAGATGCCATTTTGTATGAAAATAAAAGCGCTGACGTTCCAGGGAAAAAGCCGGATTTGGTAGAAGTACAGAAGGGGCCGATCGTCGTGAATCATCCGATGGAGCAGGACAGCCTCTACATTTATCAGAGCGGCGTGCAAGAGATGCAGCTTGGAGCGCTCAATTTTACAGTGGTCGATTTGAAAAACAATAAAAAAGAAATCGGCCTTATCAAAATTGATCTGTACAATCCACAGCCCGAGCAAACCATTGCGGATGGGTTCACGGTACGGATTTTGGATTACTTCCCCGATTTTATAATGGGAAAAGACGGGAAGCCTGCGACGAAAACCAATTTACCTAAAAATCCGATGGTCGCATTAGAACTCATTGGAGACAATGGCAAGTACAACGAAAAATTGGTATATCTTGAAGGAACCATTCTTACACAGAAAAATGATCCTCGTTACGGCCTCGACATCAAAATGCCTGATTTAATCGATATTGCAGGGCTGAATGTACGGGTGGACAAAGCATTGCCACTGATTTATTTCGGTTCATTCATTTTCCTTGCGGGCGTTGCAATCGGTGTGTTCTGGCAGCATCGCCGGGTTTGGGTACAGACGCAAGAGGGAAGTATCTTGGTAGCGGCCCATACGAATAAAAACTGGTTCGGTCTTCGCAGGGAAGTAGACGGGCTGGTTAAACAAGCGGAGCTCCCTGTCACGATAGAAGATAAAACGAAGGCCAAGGCCTAAAGCTTCAAAGGGGGTACTAACAACGTGCAGCTCATTCAACTGAGTGACTGGTTATTGGATATCGCGTTTCTGCTCTACGTGATCTCGTCTATCGTCTTCGCTGTAGCCGTGACGGGTAAAAACTGGGCAGGGCGTGATCCCAAGCAACATGAAAATCGCTATGGACGGATTGCGTATTGGTTAGCCGTTGTCGGTTTTGTGGCGCAAACAGGGTATGTGGTTGCTCGCTGGATTGCCGGCGGCCATAGCCCGACGAGTAACATGTTTGAGTTTATGGCATTCTTGGATTACTGTATTATTCTGGCCTACTTAATTATTTACCGGATTTACAAGCTGACCTCGATTGGGGCGTTCGTTCTTCCGCTTGGGGTAATCATGCTCGCGTACTCGTACGTGTTCCCGAAGGAAATCACCCCACTGATTCCGTCTTTGCAGAGCTACTGGCTGCACATTCACGTGACAACTGCAGCCCTGGGTGAAGGGATTTTGGCGGTTGGTTTTGCAGCGGGTCTCATGTATTTGATCCGTACCGTTCCGCAGCATATTTCCACGAAAAGTACGAAATGGTTGGAGATTGTGCTGGCTGTGGTCCTGATGCTCGTTGGATTCATTTTAATGGATTCTACCTTTGCTCGTATGGATCAAAAGACGGTATTCGAGATGAAGAAAGAAGAAATGAATGCAGCGGGACAAAAGGTAAAACCGAAAGTGGAGTACATCCTGCCTGCAATTGTTGCACCGGCTGATTCAACCATCATCAAGGAAGGGCCAATGTCACCACTCTTTGAGGCACCTACCTGGATGGAAGGAAAAGACGCTGCACGGAAATTGAATACGATGCTGTGGTCAATCCTTACAGGGGTAATTCTGTATGGCGGATTGCGTTTGATTTTCCGAAAACGATTAGGGGCTGCTATCAAGCCTTCGGTTGAAAGCGTCGATCCTGAGCTTCTGGATGAGATCAGTTATCGAGCAATCAGTATCGGATATCCAGTGTTTACTCTCGGAGCCCTTATCTTTGCGATGATTTGGGCAGAAGAGGCGTGGGGACGATTCTGGGGGTGGGACCCGAAGGAAGTATGGGCATTAGTTGTCTGGCTTTTCTACAGTGCCTACTTGCACTTGCGTCTATCGAGAGGCTGGATCGGTGCAAAATCAGCATGGATGTCCGTCATCGGGTTTGTCATTATTTTGATTACACTGGTCGTGGTCAATTTGGTCATTGCTGGTTTGCACTCTTACGCTGGGGTGTAGAATTTCCTCAAAAAGCTGGTTATACCACCAGCTTTTTGGACTATCTTCTAACGGTTTTACGATATTATGAGAGCAAGAGGTGTTCCAGATGGAAAAAATGGCACGTATACTCGTGGTGGATGATGAAGAACGCATTCGCAGACTACTGAAAATGTACTTGGAAAGAGAAAACTTCCTGATTGATGAAGCAGATAACGGAGAGCAAGCAGTCGAAATGGCTGTGGGAAGTGACTATGATATCATTTTGCTCGACTTGATGCTGCCAGGAATGGACGGGATCGAGGTATGCCAGCGTGTTCGTGAATTCAAGGCAACCCCTATTATTATGCTGACGGCAAAAGGGGAAGAAACGAACCGCGTTCACGGGTTTGAGGCAGGGGTAGACGATTATGTTGTGAAACCGTTCAGCCCGCGTGAAGTCATGTACCGGGTAAAAGCGATTCTTCGCCGTTCTTCCGCGACAGCTTATTTGAAGACAGAGACATTCAACAGTCATTCCGTCCTTGTTTTCCCGGAACTGACCATTGACCACGATGCACACAAGGTCATTGCAAGTGGCCAAGAGGTGAGCCTGACTCCAAAAGAGTATGAGCTTTTGCACTACTTGGCATTGTCGCCGGATAAAGTCTTCACGCGTGAAGAGCTCCTGAAAGATGTGTGGCACTACGAGTTCTTTGGCGATTTGCGTACGGTGGATACGCATATCAAGCGTCTCCGCGAAAAATTGAACCGTGTTTCTCCACAAGCAGCCAATATGATCGCCACGGTTTGGGGCGTCGGATACAAGCTAGAGGTGCCAAAGTAAAGTGGACGTTATTTTTCGCAGTGTAGTCGGAAAGCTATGGATGACCATTATTGCCTTATTTGCTCTTGTCTTGACGATCTTCAGTTTGTTGCTCGTTCAATCCTTTGACAGCTTTTATAGCAATCGGCAGTCCAAGAATTTGCACGATTTGGCAGACGGGATCGCAGTCGGTTTGGCGCAGAGTCCAGATATGACTGCCGCTATGGAGATGGCCTCCAGGTTTGGTTTGGTCCATCATACGGGCATGGTCATTCTCGATGAAAAAGGCAAGCAAGTCGGTATGAGCGAGGGGGCTGGGCTCCCTCGTATTCCGGTTGAGCGATTGCTCCAAAATCCTGCATTGCGTTTGTCTGATGCGCTGGCGGGCAAGCATCCTGCACCCAAAACGATCTATATTGATGTGAATAATTCGGCCGATCATACAAATAACAAGCATGAACTTCTCGCCGTCGCTGTTCCTTTAGAAATGGCAGCAGGGAAAACGGGTGCAGTGGTCATGTATCAGGCGATTGAAGATTTTGATGATACGGTTAGGGAAGTCAGATTTTTAATTTTTGTGGTTGGCGTCATCGGATTTGTTTCTACCACTGTATTCGCCTTTTTCCTTTCATCGCGTATTGCGACTCCATTACGTCAGATGAAAGAAACGGCGCATCGCATTGCGGAAGGGGACTTTCATGCTGAAATCCCGATCAGGACCCAAGACGAGACTGGTGAACTGGCGGCTTCGTTTAACACGATGGCAAGCAAGCTCAATCAGTTAGTCGATGCACTGTCCAAAGAGAAGGAGCAGCTGGCGAGCGTTCTTAGAAGCATGGTAGATGGTGTTGTGATGATAGATGCGAACGGTAAGCTGGCTGTAACGAATCCGCCAGCGGAACGTTTTTTGCGAGATTGGGATTTCGAGCATTCGGATGAGCCTGTTCCGCTGTTCCCGTTCTATCAGCAGGTTTTGCAAACCGGACAGGAAGTGACAGAAGATATCCCTGTTCAAGGACGCATATGGTCGGTTGTCATGGTACCTTTGAATGATCGGGATCAAATCCGAGGTGCTGTCGCAGTTCTTCGAGACATCACGCAGGAGCGTAAGCTGGATAAGATGCGCAATGATTTCGTGGCGAACGTATCCCATGAGCTGCGAACACCTCTATCCATGTTGCAAGGGTACAGTGAAGCGATTGTGGATGATATTGTGGCAACACCGGAAGAGCATAAAGAATTGGCCCAGATCATCTATGACGAGTCAGCGCGTATGACCAAGCTGGTGAATGAATTGCTCAGTTTGGCACGGATGGAAGCGGGGCATGTTGAGTTGTTCCAGGAGACGATGGAACTGCGTCCGTATTTGGAGCGCATTCAACGTAAATTCACCAATTTGGCGAGAGAACGCGAAATCCATCTCTTCCTTGAAATATCGACGACGCATACCCATGTATTCATTGATCCCGATCGCATGGAGCAAGTGCTAACGAACTTGATCGATAATGCGCTGCGACATACACCAAGTGGAGGAAGCGTCACCATTCGGGCTCGCGGGGATAAAACATTGCTGGTTGAGATAAGCGATACAGGCAGTGGCATCCCACAAGAAGATTTGCCGTTTGTTTTTGAACGATTTTATAAAGCTGACAAGGCTCGCACACGTGGACGACTAGGCGGAACTGGTCTTGGACTAGCCATCGCGAAAAACCTTGTCGAGGCACACGGGGGCACTATCAGTGTGCAAAGTAAGCTGGGTGAGGGAACGACATTTACAATCGCCTTGATGCTGCATAAAAACAAGTAGGAGTGTAGAGAGAAAATGATCAAAACGATCTTATTTGATGTTGATGGGGTTATGTTGAGTGAAGAGCGTTACTTTGATGCTTCTGCATTGACTGTATGGGAATTTTTGTACAGCCCTCAGTATGTAGGGCTTGCAGGCGAGGAATTCACACCTTCTCCGGAAGAAGCACAAATCAGACGAGTGCGCGAGCAAGTTTTCGCTCATGATGAAGTGCTGAACTTCATCAAGTCACGTGGAATCAACTCCAACTGGGACATGGTTTTCCTCGCGTTTTCCTATCAGTTGATTCGTTTGATTGAAGCGGTTAAAACGCAAGTTCCAGAAGCAACGAGCCTTCTTGTCGAACAAATTGATCGACCGCAATTGGCAAAAGTGAAAGAGTGGGCTGCCACTTATGCTCCTGATTTCCAAGTAGACTACGCAGCGTTCACCGCTGATTTTGCCAAAGGTTCTGCACAAAAAGCAGAAATGCTGCTCTACCTGAATCAAATTGCAAAAGAGCGTTGCGGTATTGCAACAGAAATGTTCTCACGCAATAGTGATCTATGGCAGTTGATTCAAAAGACGTTTCAAGAATGGTATCTCGGTGATGAGCGTGTGGCAGCATCGATTGGGCGTGAAACCATGCAGCCAGGTAAGAAAGGATTCTTGTCAGACGAAATTCCCATTGTACCACCTGCTGAAATGGTCGAGTTGTTCCGTACGTTGAAAGAAAAAGGCTACACACTGGGGATTGGAACAGGGCGCCCTACCATCGAAACGCATGTTCCTCTCAGTGAAATGAACATACTGGAATGGTTCGACCCGAACCGCGTCGTAACTGCCTCTCACGTACTCGATGCGGAAGAAGCGTTTCCTAGCTTTGCGCCGATGTCCAAGCCACACCCTTATTCCTATGTCAAAGGGTTGCTTGGACTCGATACACCGATTAGCGATGCTGTCCATTTTGCATTGCCAATCGAAAATGGGGATGAGGTGCTGATCGTCGGCGATTCACTCGCAGATTTTCTAGCGGCTCGCTCAATCGGTTGCAAGTTTGCAGCGACGCTGACTGGACTGTCCGGTCAAGACGCTCGCAGCAAGTTTGAAGAGGAAAAAGCAGATTTTATTCTCGATGATGTCCGCGATATCCTTTCCATTCTGTAGATAAAAAAACTCCGCCGTATGTAGAAACGGCGGAGTTTCTTTTATTCCCAACTAATCGATTGCAGACATTTGAAGCGAAAGGCGTGGATCAAAAAGGATTCGATCATGTTGAGACGTACGATTACTTCGAAAGATCCATCCTCTCGTGAAAAAAACAGGACATCCGTGTAGTCTTTGTTCCCCTCAAAATAACGCCGTACCTCTTTGACACGACCTCGCATGGACTCGGATTTAACGACAATGTGGTAGGTAGCATCCTGTTGTGAAATTTGTTCCTTGATCTCAATTTCTTTTTCATTAAAGGTATAATGGAACATTAGGGGTTCCTCCTCACCAAATAAAATAGCGCAAGTAAACATAGACATGAGCAATCAAGATAGACAGGATCATTAACGGGAAGGCGACCTTCATAAAGCTGAAAAAGCCGATATGATGTCCTTCCTTTGCAGCCAAGCCAGCAACAATCACATTGGCACTAGCTCCAATCAAAGTACCGTTCCCACCTAAACACGCTCCGAGTGCAAGACTCCACCAAAGCGGCTCTAAATTGGTGATCCCGAGGGCTCCCATTTCCTTGATCATTGGAATCATGGTGGCAACGAACGGGATATTGTCAACAAAGGCAGAGGCGATGGCGCTCAACCAGAGAATTAACAGGGAGGTCTTGAGTGAATCTCCACCGGTGAGATTCATTGCTTCCGTTGCGAGCTTTTTGATCACGCCTGTTTCCACTAAACCAGAGACGAGAACAAACAGACCGATGAAGAAGAAAATCGTATTCCACTCGACTTTGCTGATCGCGTCTTCTAAATAATGCTCTCCGGTAAGGAGGAGCAAAAGAAATGCTCCAGTTAAAGCGATCGTTGCCGACTCCAAATGAAGGGCACCATGAAGCATGAAACCAATAATGGTCAAACCCATCACCGTCAAAGACTTTTTCAATAAACGGCTGTCGGTAATCTCATCACGCTCATTTAACTGCATGATTTTTGCACTCAACTCAGGTGATGTTACTAACTGCTTGCGGTAAATCAGGACCAAACAAACAACAGTTACAGCCATAATCACGATGATAACGGGGCTCAAATTCACGAGAAACTTCATAAAATCAAGCTCCGGTACTGAACTGCCAATCATGATATTCGGTGGGTCACCGATCAACGTAGCTGTTCCTCCGGCATTGGAGGCGATGATTTCACTGATTAAAAAAGGAATCGGATTAAGCTCGAGCTGGCGCGCGATGCTAAACGTCACAGGTACGATGAGAAGTACAGTAGTAACGTTGTCCAAAAAGGCGGAGGCAATGGCCGTGATCAAGCTCAGGTAGACGAGGATGCGAATCGGTTTGCCTTTTGCGACCTTTGCCGCACGGATAGCCACATACTTGAATACGCCGGTCTGCGCCGTAATGGCAACCAAGATCATCATTCCGATAAGTAAGCCAAGCGTGTTAAAGTCGATATGGTGAATCGCTTGTTCCTGTGTAATGATCCCGAACAAGACCATGAGAATTCCGCCAGACATGGCGACGATGGTTCGATGTAACTTTTCGCTAATAATAAATGCATAGGTAACTAAAAAGATACCAATAGCGAATAATGCCTGATTCGTCATAAGAAGCTCCTTCCTTGGTGTGCAGAATTATCTTGTCCCATTATAGCTCTAACCAAAATCAGGGTAAAGAAAAAGACCCGGCATATGGCCAGGTCTATTCTCAGGTGAAAGGGATAACCTTACAGCTCGATTTGTGTAACGCTTTTCACTTCCGCCAGCTCGCCCATCGTATCGAGAAGCTCTGGCGTCAATGGTTTGTCGACAGAGAGCATCATGATCGCGTCTCCACCGATATCACGGCGTCCTACCTGCATCGTTGCGATGTTCACGCTGTTTTCACCCAAGATGGAGCCGACACGTCCGATCACACCTGGACGGTCATTGTGATGAATGTAGAGCAGGTAGCCCTCAGGCGCTACGTCAATCGCAAAGTCGTCAATTTTCACAATACGCGCACCGTAACCATTAAGTCGCGTTCCAGCCACTGTGCGTGTCTCTTGCGTCGTTTTCAAGCTAACGGTCAGTAAGTTCGTAAAGCCTTTGTTTTGCGCTGCCTTTTGCTCCGTTACGGTGATGTCGCGCACTTTTGCGAGAATCGGGGCGTTCACATAGTTGACTTCCTCGCCTAGACGGAAGGACAGTACTCCTTTGAGGACTGTGCGAGTCAGCGGGGATGTGTCTACCTCTGTCAATTCACCGCTATATTTAATCGAAATCTCCGAAATGGAACCTACTGTCACTTGGGCAAGGAAATGGCCCAGCTTTTCACCTAACGTGAAGTACGGTTGGACTTTTTCCATCACATGTGCAGGGATCGAAGGCAAATTCACGGCGTTTTTGAATGGCTCGTCACGAAGAACCTTCAGGATTTCTTCCGATACGTCTACAGCCACGTTTTCCTGTGCTTCAATGGTCGAAGCCCCCAGATGTGGAGTCGTTACCACTTGTGGCAGACCTACAAGAGGGTTGTCTACAGGTGGTTCTTCTTCGAAAACGTCCAGAGCTGCCCCAGCAACTTTTCCTGCAGTAATCGCCTCGTAGAGAGCCTTCTCGTCAATGATTCCTCCGCGAGCGCAGTTGATCAAGCGAACGCCATCTTTCATTTTCGCGAATTCACGCGTGCTGATGATGTGGCGGGTTTCTTTCGTCAGCGGAGTATGGACGGTAATGAAATCTGCTTTGCGGCAAATTTCATCCACAGTTGCGTTGGTTACACCCATCTTTTCCGCACGTTCCTCGGTCATGAAAGGATCGAAGCCCATAACGGTCATGCCAAATGCTTTCGCACGCTTCGCAACCTCAGAACCGATACGCCCCATACCGATGACTCCCAATACTTTGTTATTCAACTCAACCCCTTGGAAGCTTTTGCGATCCCATGTACCGTCTACCAGCTTCTTGTGAGCTTGAGGGATGTTACGAGCGACAGCCATCAGCATGGCAAACGAATGCTCTGCAGTAGAGATGGTGTTGCCGTCTGGAGCGTTGATAACTGGAATACCTGCTTGGGTGGCAGCGTTGATATCAATATTATCGACACCGACACCCGCGCGACCGACTGCCTTCAGCTTTTTGCCGGCAGTGAGGACTTCTGCTGTTACTTGGGTTTGGCTGCGTACGAGGAGTGCATCGTAGTCGCCAATCACACTGATCAGTTCGGCAGGGGAGAGGTTTGTTTGACGAACAACTTCTACATCAGAAGCGTCCAAGAGCTGTTGAATTCCAAATTCGCTAAGTGGATCGGTAATGAGTACTTTATACATGTGCAATGAGCACCTCCTGAGCAGCTTTTACACCAGCACCCAGCTCAACTGGAGCACCGATTTGGTGAAGCGACAATTCGATGGCAGAGATAACTTGCAGAACATCCAATGGCTCGCAATAACCCATGTGCCCGATACGGAAGATCTTGCCTTTCAGGTGCTGCTGACCGCCAGCAATCGTAATGTTGAATTGCTGCGTTAACATTTTGCGGAGAGCTTCTGCATGAAAGACACCAGCAGGATCACAAGAAGTAACGGTCGTCGATGCGTACTGATCTTCGGCCATCAGTTTTATGTTTAATGCCCTCATCGCTGCACGAGTCATGTCTCTCATCAGTTCATGGCGCTTTACGATAGCTGGCAAGCCTTCTTCCTCCAACATATCCAATACCTCGGCGAGACCGAAAATGAGGGATACAGCAGGCGTATACGGAGTTGTTTGCTCTGCCAAGCTCTTACGGTATGCTTTTAAGTCCAAATAGAAGGCGAGCGATTTGTTTTGCTCAATCACTTGCCATGCACGTTCACTCGCAGCGAGGAAAGCAAGACCTGTTGGCAGCATGAAAGCTTTTTGCGAGCCAGTTACCACGATATCGACACCCCACGCGTCCATTTCGCATGGAACTGCACCGAGGTTGCTTACTGCATCCACAATGAAGAGGGCGTCCGAATGTGTGCGAATGGTTTTCGCCAAGTCAGCAATCGGATTTTCAACCCCAGTGGATGTTTCACAGTAGGTTGCGAAAACGGCTTTTACCTGTGGCTTTTTTTGCAAGAATGTTTCAACCAAATCAGGTGTAACAGCTTTGCCCCAAGGAACTTCCACGCGATGGGCGATGATACCGTAACGCTCGCAAATTTTTGCAAAGCGCTCACCAAATGCACCGCTGACGAGGACGGCAGCTTCATCGCCTGGTTGAAGCGTATTTACGACGCCCATCTCCAGTGCGCTCGTTCCGCTACCTGCCAAGATGTATACATCCTGCTTGGTGCCAAAGTAAGGCTTCAGTCTTTCAGCAGTACGGGCGAAAAGGGCAGAAAATTTGCCGCTGCGGTGTCCAATCATCGGTTGGCTCATCGCCGTTTGGACACGTGGTGGAATAGGGGTAGGGCCAGGGATTCTCAAGATCATTTTGTCTGCGAACATGGTTCTCTCCTCCTAAATATGTGCATATCAAAAAAACCTCCCGTTCTCACACTGCTCCTATTACAGAACAGTGAGGGACGAGAGGCTTTGCTTCGCGGTGCCACCCTCATTCGCTCCTTTTTTCTCAAAAAAGAGCCTTGGTAGGTACATGACCTAAAAGAGATAACGGATCTACCGTTTGCGTCTACTGGGAAGGTGAACCCTCTTTTCAACGCAGCAGCTCAGAAGTGCTTAACCGTGGGAGAAACCGCCGATTCGCAGCAACCATCGGCTCTCTGGGGATTTCTCGATCACAGCGTTTCTTCGTCAACGCCGTTGTTTTATAAGGTGTTTCGTAAGATTTGTACTTACAATATCACGTCAAAATAACACCGTCAAGAATAAAAACGAGAAAAAATGAACATTATTTATTTTAAATTGATTATCGTTCGTGAATAATACTCAGTTTAACGCTTGATACATATCAAAAACGACCAAAACACGAACATTAAGATATTGACATCACAAAAAATGGAAAAAACGCATTTTAATGTTCGGTTTTTGCTGTTGCTTTTATCTTACCGAAAAATCTCAAAAGAAAGAACGGAAAATTGCCGATCAATCGTTCAGCAAAGGAAAGGAGGGCATAATGAAAAACCTCTTACATACCGAAGTACGTAAGAGGTCTCTTCCATTAGTAGATGGAATACTATTCCACTTTAATAGAGTCGGTCGGGCATCCTTCAGCAGCATCACGAACATCGTCATGCAGGATATCCGGGATTTCAACACTGTTAGAGTTGTCATCCAACTTGTTGAACGCAAGGCCCTCATCGTCGTAATCAAAGACGTCAGGAGCCGTGGCGCCACAAGCACCGCAAGCAATACAAGTATCTTTATCTACCCATGTAGTCATCGTGGTTTCACCTCCCATACCGAAGTGGTACGTCCACTATCATAGACCATTGTATGCTCTTGGTGACAAGATTTCAAGATTGAATCAGTCTAAAAATGTACGACTACTTATAAAGAGGGATTTCAGGTGCCTTCAGCACGGAGTAGAGCTGTGTATTCAAGCGTTTAAAATCTCCCGCAGATACTGCATCTGTCGCGTTCAAAATCTTCACGGCAGCGGCTAAATCCTTGATTCCTAGTGCCTGAACTTCATTAGATGCGATGAGCAAATCAAGTCTTGCAGTCAGGTCCTCCGGATTATAGCTGCTCCATTGAGTGCTTGCTGACATAGCAACAGCTGCAAGATAGGTGCGGTAATGGAACGGATATTGCTTCCACTGTGCGGTGTTAACGGTTCCAGGTAATTGCTTCGGCATAGCTTGCTTCACCACATAAGCCGATTCCCATGACGCGATGGAGTGATAAACCATTTCCTGTGCAGTTAGCCAGTTATTTTGGAAAAGTGTCAGGCTAGCTCCAATGGAAGCAGGCGTAGCCTTATTTTGATCGGAACGAATCTGCTCCATACTATCCAAATACGCCCGTACACTGTTTGTAAAGGTGGCATGAGCTTGTCTCAGCATGGGTGACGTCGGCAAGGGAACGTTTTTCTCCAGCTCTTTCCTCGTCTGGTCAGCTATTTTACTGAGCTGCTTCAAGCCTTCGGTCCGTTCACTTTCGTTCATTTGATTCCATTTATCCATCGTATCAAAATGTGCTTGCTTCAATTCAAGCAGCGGTGCATAAACGGCATAATAAAATCGGATAAAGTCCTGTTCGTTGTACAGCTTTTGCTCACGCAGCAGTTTTTCTTTTTCGGCTTCCTTTTTCTCAGCTTCGAGTACGGCGGCTTGTTCCGACTCCAGTTGTGTCTTCATATAATGGGCCCCGAAAAAAAATCCACCAACCGTGCATGCAAGTGTTATGATGATCATGTACGCCATCATAAATTCAGTTCTTTTCAATCGTTTTGTCATACTATCCTCCAAATACAATGATGCAGTTTACTTCGCTTACTTTGAGCTTTGAAAAATATAGAATGATGTAAGGAGTACCAATGAACAGTCGGAACAGTGCGGCAGAGGAGCAGGACCTTCTTTGTGCGGTCGCCTTGAATGCCATGTTACCTCTGGCCAATGAACGAACGCTGCAATCAGCCTACTACATACTGCGTGGCAGAAAAGCCAATCAGACACTGCAAGATGTGCATTTGTATACCCTTTATCCGTATTATCGGATGTTTTCTCGTTTTCCAAGAGAGGATTGGGAGAAAATAGTTTCAACTTTATTTCAGGCGGGCTGGATTTTACCTGTTAATGCAGTTGGAACGAACGGGAAGCCGACCTTTACCTTTTCTGATAGTGGATTGCAGCATGCCAAACACACGTACCAAAAATATCGGTTTGATGTGTGGTTCGCACCTTTCACCCAATCCGACTTGGCGGAGCGAATCGAACCGTTTTGGAGCAGACTTCATCTTATGGTGCAGACGATCTCGCAAATGCATCATGGTGATCTCGGCTTCATTCCGGTCGTTTCGGACAAGACGGCACAGCGTTGGGTAAAAAACCAATTGGCTGATGGGGCAATGCGAAATACTTGGAAACAGCAATTGTCTGACGAGTTATATCGATTGTGGGAGCCTCTGGATGAAGGTGTGCAGGAGCTTTTATTTTGCCAACTGTCAGGAGCAGGACAAGTTGGCAAGACCATGGGACAAGTAGCAGAGATTCGCCAAACGAGTCGCAGCTATCTCATGCTGCAATTTCGATACGGACTGGCCGCGTCAATTCAGACGCTGCTTGCAGAGAGCAATCATTATCCTCTTTTATCAAAACTTGTTACAGAGTCGCACAAGCTTGATGCTCGCCTGACCGAAAGTGCTGCTCGAACGTACGCACTGCTTCAGACTGGCAGTGACAAAACAGAAATAGCGAAAAGACGACAAATGAAAGAAAGCACAATAGAAGATCATTTGGTAGAGATTGCCCTGCGCTGTCCGGAATGGGATATGACAACGTATTTGCCGAATGAGCTGGCAAAAAAGATCGTGGAGACCAGTGAGCGACTCGATACAAGCAGACTCCGGCTCATCAAGGATCAATTGGAGGCAACAGTATCGTATTTGCAGATCCGATTGGCACTGGCACGAGCGACAAGGGGGGCAAAATGAATAAACAGTTCATGTACGACAGATTAAAGCTGCATTTTGGATACGACTCATTCCGCCCCGGTCAGGAGTCTATTATTGAACGTCTACTGCATGGACGAAGTGTTCTCGGGCTGTTAGCAACAGGTGGCGGGAAATCAGTGACGTATCAGCTGCCAGCAATGCTTTTGCCGGGTCTGACCGTCGTTGTTTCCCCGTTGATCTCCTTGATGGTTGATCAGGTGCAGCAGCTCCGAGCGCGAAAAAAAATTCCGGCTACTTATTTGAACAGCATGCAGGATCAGACAGAGTCCCGCGAAATCTTAAAAGGGCTCTCGGAAGGTGCTTACAAGCTGTTGTATATTTCTCCAGAAAAGCTTCAACAGACCTATGTTCAACAAGTGTTAAAGCGGGCGAGGGTGTCTCTGATCGCGATTGATGAAGCGCATTGTATCTCGCAATGGGGACATGATTTTCGTACAGATTACCTGCGATTGCCTGAAGTCGTGAAACAATTGGGAGCACCTCCTGTTCTGGCTGTGACAGCGACTGCGACGGAATCTGTTCGTGAGGAGATTTGCAACTTATTTTCCATTGAAAAGGAAGATGTTGTGTTGCAGTCCCTTAATCGGGCGAATATCGCTTATGATCTGGTTGAAGTTGTGGAGGAAACAGACAGGCGCTCCTATGTATTTGATCAGATGAATCGTCTGCAGGATCCAGGAATCGTTTACTGCAGCACGCGACAAGCGGTAGATGTGTTGGCTGCCTCTTATCAACTCGATGGAAAAAAACGCGTACACGGTTACCACGGGGGCATGAATAGCATGGAGAGAATGCTGATCCAGTCCCAATTCCTCGCAGGAGAGCTCGATGTTATTATTGCAACCAATGCATTTGGTATGGGAATCGACAAGCCAGATATTCGCTACGTCATCCATTATCAAATGCCAGCCAGTTTGGAGGCATACGCACAAGAAATCGGGCGGATCGGCCGTGATGGCAAGCCTGGTTATGCGCTGCTTTTATTTTCGTGGGACGATTGGCAGATTCACCAACACATGCTGGAGAAGGAGTACCCGACACAAGTGCAAGTTCAAAAATACGAGCAGTTGTGCAATACCGGAGTACCCTTGACGAATGAGGCCTTGGCGATGATGGACATATCCGAAGAAATGGGCGCACTCCTTGGCTTTTATTCGGAAAGAGTGCTGGCCTCATGCGAAGCTGCCGCTGCGGGAGAGTCGTATCCAAAGGCTCAAATGATTTGGCAGGAAACGGAAAAAAGGAAAAGCTTTAAGCAAAAAAAGCTGGCAGAAATGGTGTCTTTCGTTAGAGGAGAAAACTGTTTGCGTGCGAGCATCAATACGTATTTCAAAGAAAATGATCATCAGTTTGATCTGTACTGCTGTAAGAAATGCGGCTTAAATACGGAAGCGTATTTCCAAACGAATGACCATGCAATCACAAAGAATGAACAAATCAAATGGAATTTGCGGCAGGCGTTAGATACTCTTTTGCCGAACAAATAAAGGAGAGAAACATCGAGTGAGGGAAGATCGGCTAGAGGTGGATGAAGCCACTCTTCGGCTGAATCTATGGTTGACACAAGGAATCGTAATGGGAGTGGCTGCTGCCGGTAGCTTATTAGTGCTGGGCTGGGATGCTACTCTGTCCTTGTTTATTTTGCCAGGCTGGAATGCCGTCCTGTGGGCCGTGGTTGTAGCCGCAGGTATTATCATCGCGAGCATTGCGATGGATCGTTCCTTGCCTAAGCGATGGCAAGATGATGGCAGTATCAATGAAAAAGTTTTTGGCGCCATGTTACCATCTACCACAATTCTCGTCTGTATGGTAGTAGGGGTGGGAGAGGAATGGCTATTTCGTGGAGTCATTCAAACGCTTACCGGGAATTTTTGGAGCAGTCTTATTTTTACTCTGATCCACGTACGTTATTTGAAAAAACCACTCATGATCATAAGTGTATTTGGTACAAGCTGGATCTTGGGAGTCTTGTTTTCCTACTATCAGTCCCTATGGCCCTCGATTGTGGCTCATATCCTTATTGACATCATGCTAGCCTTTCATTTACAAAAAACGATCAAGAAAAAGGGGGAGGAAGAGTGAATCTTGAGCATAATCCATTACCACCCCGACGCTCCCGTCATACTCGCCCTAAAGCGTCGTTCTCGTTTAAAAAGTGGATTCAACCTGGATTGTACTTGTTTGGATTCGTCTTTTTCGGGTTGATTGGTCTTGAGTTGTACAGGGCCAATATCCCACACGAGTCAGCAGCTACTGGTAGTGTTGAAGTGAAGGATGTTAGCAAAGCGATTACCGCTTCGCAAGGGAGCAAGGCAGGGGAAAAGGAGCCAGCATCCGTCGTTCTTCCTTCTGCTCCTGATCCCAATGCAAGCGCGAACACCCCACCTGCCAAAGCAAAAACGACCGAATCAAAACCAGTTGAGCCTGTAGTGAAGGCGACCCCAAGCGTACAGACACCTGCAGTGAGCCCAGTCCCAGCCCAAACTACGACTGGTACACCAGTAAACAAGCCAAACCAGATCGCGAGTCCTTCTGCTACTAAAGTAGCTACACCGGGAAAGCAAGCTTCAACACCGTCTACAACAAAGTCAAAGGTCGTCAAGCATGTGGTGAAGAAGGGTGAAACGTTGTTTATGCTGTCACGAAAGTACTACGGAAATAATTCGAACGTAAGACGAATTGCAACATACAACGGGCTTCATTCAGAAGCAGGGCTCGTCGAAGGGAAAATTGTTTTGGTTCCCCTCGTTCAGTAATGAGATCGTGCTTCACTGGCAATGCTATCGGGAAAAGGATAAGCAGGTGGATGCAAGTGGAGTATGATACGGTCATCGTCGGCGGCGGGATTGCAGGGCTTCAAACTGCGATTCAACTTGCAAGATGCCTTCGGCGCGTTGCAGTCATTGACATGCCAGCTGGTCGATCAACAATCGCCAAAGCCTACCGAAACATTCTCGGATTTTCGGAGGGGGTTAGTGGCGATTTTTTGCGTCAAGCGGGCAGGGAGCAAGCACAAAAATACGGCGCAACCTTGATAACAGATGAGGTAACCCAGCTTTCTACGGACCCAAGCGGTTTATTTTCGATAGGTACGAAAAGTGGCATACATACGCTTACTTCGCGAACGCTGGTTTTGGCAACCGGCATTCGTGATCCGTTCCCAGCGATCCCTGGCTTTTCCGAGTGTGTAGGGGTATCGATTTTCTTGTGTCCCGACTGTGACGGCTATGAAACAGTCGAGAAAGATACGGCAATCATAGGAGCGGGTCCTCAGGCTGTTTCGATGGCGGACGAACTTATTTACTATACAAGCAGGTTAACAGTCATAAACCATGCAGAAGTGCAGGTGGATACGCAGGCTCTCTCTGGACTTAGCAAGCGAGGGATAATGTATCGAAAAGAAAAAGTATGTACCCTTCATCATACGGCGGGTCAATTGCAGGAAATCGAGCTCTCTTCGGGTGAACGGTTGTCTGTGGAAAGAGCATTTCTTGCTTTTCCTGGTGCTCATGCATTGACAGAGCTTTTGCGTGGTTTGTCCGTGCAAATCCTCGAAAAGGGCCACATCCATACGAATCCGCGAACAAAAGAAACGGATCATCCCAACATCTGGGCGGTTGGCGATATCAATGAGCATTCTCAACAAGTGTCGATTGCCATGGGAGATGGAACACAGGCTGCTATTTGGATTCAAAAGCGGCTGCGTGAATATGAGACGTAGAAAAACGCCTGATTCTGGGCGTTTTTTCATGTACAAACCTTTATGAACGAGAAGGAACCCGAACTAGCAGAGCCAAATATAAATACAGAAAAAGAACAATGAGGGGGAACTTTTCCTGGGAAAGCGCAGGAAATGACAGGCAACAACAAAGTTTCTTTTTTCATGAGTTGATTCGACATCGATAAGCGAATGCTGTGTAGGTGTCATGGTAGCTTTGTTCCCGTAAATAAATGTGATATGATAGGACTACCCCGTATTTTCCAGTCCATCAAAAAATGGATGAATGCCAACAGGTATTCGCCGGAGAATGTGGAGAACTCTTACAGGCTTACCATCATATTTTGTAGTACGACTGGATGGCGAGGAGGGACAGTCATGCGTGTTGAACGCCTTGGTCAAGATAAAATACGAATCTTTTTAACTTTTGACGACCTCTCAGAGCGCGGGATAGAAAAAGAAGACATGTGGCGTGACATTCCTAAAGTTCATGAACTGTTCAACGACATGATGGAACAGGCTTATCACGAATTAGGGTTTGAGGTATCAGGGCCTGTTGCAGTTGAAGTGTTCGCCTTGCCAGCTCAGGGAATGGTCGTAATCGTAACGCGTGGCAAGACGGGCTCAAAGGACGGGAAAGAGGAAGAATTCGAAGACGAGGATGTATACGAGCTAGAGGTCACGTTGGAAGAAAGCGATTTAATCATGTATGCCTTCCGGGACTTTGAGCATATGGTTGAAGCCGCCCACCGCATTAACGCTCTTTTGACCAATGGCGGAGCTGCCTACTTCTACCAGGGGAAATATCATCTGGTGCTGGAGGAAGTCGACTTGGATCAGGAGCGTTATCACAAACTAATTGCGATCCTCTCTGAGTACGGAGAAGCGACGCCGATAACGATTTATGTGTTGGAGGAATACGGGAAAGTGATCGTTGCCGACGATGCTGTAAAAGAAATATGCAGGCATTTCACGTAATCAAAAAAGAAATGTCTGGGAATATAAAACAGCACCTAGTCAACCAACTAGGTGCTGTTGCTGTCTGTACAGATTATGCTAGGCCTTCAAAAAAGTCAGCTTCTTTACCTTGAAGGGTATAGTTCGGAAGGCTGTGCCAAGCCAGGATGTAATGGTTGTTTGGCGGAACAGAATGGTGCTCGCCTTTTGTTACACCTGGGAAAACGCGTTCTACTGAGAGGTGTTGTGTCCTATGTGCCCGCAAGGCATCTGCTACTTTTTGCATATATTCAGGTGCGTGAATGATCGTCGTAATGCTCTCGATTGGATCCGTAAAGGGAGGCTTCATCGTACCAAATCCTTCGTCGGATGAACGAGTCGCATAATAAAGCTTTCGTACGCTCGTATCTGGGCCTAAAGAAAGGACAGCCTGGGTGGTTGCATGACTAATCGCCAAATGGTCAGGATGTCCGGAGATGCCATGCGGTGCAAACGTGACGACAATTTCCGGTTGGATCTGGTGAATAGCCTGATGGATACGAGTAACGAGCTCATCTACGGGCACTGTGTTTAGGAACTTATCCTGATATTCCCAGACGTCTACTTGATCGAACCCAAGAATGGCACAAGCGTCGCGAAGCTCTTGCTCACGAAATCGGGGGAGTTCTTCTGGTGTGCATAACGGGGGGTCACCAGCTTTTCCTGCTTGCCCTTTTGTTGCACACAAGAGATGAGTGCTGGCCATTTTGGTCTCACTATATTTGGAAATGGAAATCCCACAAGCAAACGTTTCATCATCGGGATGGGCAAAAATAAACAAGATAGACTTTTTTTTCATAAAAACACCTCCATGAATAAACTTCCACATTACGTTATCCATTATGGCATAAATTCACTAATCCTGTAATGAAAGAAACAAGTTTGGGGACAATACAAGCATGGCTGGACGTGCATTTGAAGCAATTTGTACAAAATGTAGTCTGTAAAAGCGATTTCAAAATGGATGGGAAATAATTGAATGATTATGCAAAACAAGGCACGAAAACGTTTTCGAAATGGAAAAAAAACATTTTTAAGCTTCTCATAAATGATACAAGCGTGTATACTAAAGGCGGCATTGACCGAAAACATTTTTGAGGTGGTAAGTAATGGGTAATCAAGACGTGGTAACCGAAAGCACCGAAGGGAAAGAAAAGCAAGAATCATTGAACTTGCTCCATTCAACTCAAACGGTGATCAAGGAAGCACTGGAGAAACTAGGTTACCAAGAATCGATGTTTGAACTCTTGAAGGAACCGCTACGCGTTTTGACTGTACGTATTCCGGTTCGCATGGATAATGGCGAAGTAAAGGTATTTACGGGCTATCGTGCACAGCACAACGATGCAGTAGGTCCGACCAAGGGGGGCATTCGTTTCCACCCGGAAGTTACTGAGGATGAAGTTAAAGCACTTTCTATCTGGATGAGCCTCAAAGCAGGTATCGTCGATCTGCCATATGGCGGTGGTAAAGGCGGTATCATTTGCGACCCGCGTGAAATGTCCTTCCGCGAATTGGAAAGACTGAGCCGCGGTTACGTTCGCGCAATCAGCCAGCTTGTGGGCCCTACTAAAGATATTCCAGCTCCGGACGTCTTTACGAACTCACAAATCATGGCATGGATGATGGACGAATATAGCCGTATCCGTGAATTTGACTCGCCTGGTTTCATTACGGGTAAACCAATTGCGCTGGGTGGTTCCCATGGCCGCGAAACAGCAACTGCAAAAGGTGTAACCATTTGCATCCGTGAAGCAGCGAAGCGTCGCAACATCGATGTAAAAGGTGCTCGCGTAGTTGTACAAGGCTTTGGTAACGCTGGTAGTTACTTGGCAAAATTCATGCATGATGCAGGCGCTAAAGTTGTAGGTATCTCTGATGCATACGGCGCGCTGCATGATCCAAACGGTTTGGATATCGACTACTTGTTGGATCGTCGTGATTCCTTTGGTACAGTTACAAAACTGTTCAACAACACGATTACCAACAAAGAGCTTCTTGAACTGGAATGCGACATTTTGGTTCCGGCAGCGATCGAAAACCAAATCACAGCTGCAAACGCTCACAACATCAAGGCGTCAATCGTAGTAGAAGCGGCAAATGGCCCAACTACACTGGAAGCGACTAAAATTTTGACTGAGCGTGGAATTCTTCTGGTTCCAGACGTACTTGCTAGTGCTGGTGGTGTGACTGTTTCCTACTTCGAGTGGGTACAAAACAACCAAGGCTACTACTGGTCTGAGGAAGAAGTAGAAGAGAAGTTGGAAAAAGTAATGGTTCGTTCGTTTGAAAATGTATACTCCATGTCCCAAACTCGTCGCATTGATATGCGTCTGTCTGCTTACATGGTTGGTGCCCGCAAAATGGCTGAGGCTTCTCGCTTCCGCGGTTGGGTATAATTTTTCAAACAACCCTCCATATATTGAGAAAACATGGCTCCGCCTTTTGGCGGGGCCTTTTTTATTGGCGGCGTGTGATGTGGCTGTGGTGGAGAGAAGAATATTTCCATGCTAGGCTCCAGGCTCCGTCCTGCTGGGGGCTGAGACTGTCCACTCCGAAGGGATTCGCGGGGAAACGCAAAAGTGGTAGCGGCTTCGTCGCGAGGGCACGTTGCGTTTCTTTTGCCCGCGAATCCCTTCTCCGCTTGGTAGGACTCCACAAGTCGCTACGCCTGGAAATATTCTTCTCTGTAGTAACTGATCACATTCTTCAATCTTTTAAGGCATTTAAAACTCGGTTAAACATGGATAGCTCGTAGAGGAAACAGGAGAAAAAAGCGAAGATCTTAGGTACACCGACCGAGACGAAATGCAAAAAGCGAAACACGCTCTTAAGCGTCCACCTCTGAAACACATCCTGAAGGGACAACTTTGGACGCGGTTTCGCTTTTTGCATGGAGTCGTGCAGTCAATCCCCAGCGGGTGGCCCTAGAATCTGAGCGTTTTCTCCTGTTTCCTCCCACCACTACAGCACCGTTCAAGTTCTGTTTTTAAGGAAAAAAAAACCTCCTGAAGAATCAGGAGGCTGTAGTCCTATATTTAGTGGTCGAACAACTGCTGCAGTTCTTTGAAAGTCCGTGTTTTTTGCAGCGTTACAATTAGTTTGAGACGAGCCTTTTGCCCGTTCAAGCCGTTGGAGAAGATGATGCCCATCTCTTTTAGTTTGCGGCCTCCACCTTCATAGTCATAGATATCCTGCACCTGTCCATTGTAGCAGCGGGAGACGAGCACGATCGGTACGCCTTTGTCGAGAAGTTGCTGCAGGGTAGGGATGATAGCGGGTGGAAGATTTCCTAATCCAAACGCCTCTACGACGAGTCCATCAATGTGCTGCTCCAATAAAAACTGTAGCCAAGCAGGCTCCATGCCAGCAACTGCTTTGATCAGCGGCACATTCGCATCAGCTTGCGTGATGGCATAATGCTCTCGATCCAACGGAGCATGGTGGTATTGCACACTTTTTTTCGCAATGGTTCCAATCGGTCCGTATTGTGGCGACTGGAAGGTAGCGACATTGCTCGTGTGTGTTTTCGTTACGTGACGTGCCGCGTGAATTTCGTCATTAAAAACAACGATAACACCTTTGTTCAAACTGTCGGGGTCTGCGGCTGCACGAACGGAAGAAATGAGATTGACGGGACCGTCAGCACCAAGCTCATTGCTGCTGCGCATGGCTCCAGTCACGACAATCGGGACGTTGACCGACAAAGTCAGATCGAGGAAGTATGCGGTCTCCTCCAACGTATCAGTCCCGTGGGTAATAACAATGCCATCATAATGATCTTGTTGAAAGGCTTCCTCAATATAGAGTCGCAGTTGATTCATGATCGCAGGAGTCATATGAGGGCTAGGTAGGTTGAGTACATTTTTCATGGTGACATCCGCGTGTTTTTCTAAAAAAGGAAGGATTTTGTTGACAGCTTGATCATCCAATGGCTTTACGCCTTCTGAGTCATCGACAGACATGGCAATCGTACCGCCTGTGTTCACTACCAAAATTTTTTTTGACATGATCTCTCTCCTGTAGCGGGTTTTCATCAACCAGTATTCATGGTACGATGAACAATAGCCTTGTGTAAAGGAGTAATAAAAGATGATTGCTTTGATCGGCGCGGCAGTTGCCCCCGGTATCGCCATCTTAAGTTACTTTTACCTGCGTGACAGTCTCGAACCGGAGCCGATTTCGATGGTAATCCGGTCGTTTATCTTTGGTATGTTGCTGGTCGTACCCATTATGGTACTTCAGTACATCATGCAGAATGAATGGAACTGGCGGGATGGCATTGTCGCGGAAGTTTTCCAATCCGCTGTCGTGGAAGAATTTTTTAAATGGATGGTCATCTATTTTACGGTTTATAAACATTTGGAATTTGATGAGCCATACGATGGAATTGTTTATGCAGTTGCGGTGTCACTTGGTTTTGCTACGTTGGAGAATTTGTTCTACCTTATTATCAATGGAACGAATATCGCCATCTGGCGTGCCTTTTTGCCGGTATCCAGCCACGCGTTGTTTGCGGTGTGGATGGGATATTATCTCGGACGGGCCAAGTTTTCCAAGGACGCCAAACATGAGCGGCTTTTTTTATGGATGTCGATTACCTTGCCGATCGGCTTGCATGCCCTGTACAATGTGATTTTTTTGGCGGTGCAAAACTGGTTGGTAGTGATTGTGCCATTCATGCTTGTTTTGTGGTGGCAGGGCTTAAAAAAGGTACAAAGAGCACACGATTTCGGTTCTAAAAATCTCTCTTCACGTCCACAATAGACGGTAAGGAGGAGTCGTACGTGCTAAAAACTGATCGAGCAAAAGTGACAATTCAATGCAATGTATGTGGAGAAAAGTTTACACTACGTGGCCAGCGAGAACCTGGAGGACAAATAGAAACAGGGTTCAAGCAGTGCCTGTGTGACAACGACAAGCATTTTCGAATTGACGAGTCCTGATCTTTTCCATTCCCAACTGAAAAAGCGTGACCAATCTATGTGGGCCGATGCAAATAGCATCGGTCTTTTTCTATATCCAGATTTTCATGCATAATCCATTCTTCCTCCACCAACACTATGCAAAGATTTCAATACATGCCAAGGAGGATTCAGCCGTGCGTACAATCTGGATCGCAGGTGTGTTGGTGATGTTGGTAGCAGCGGGCTTGAATGGATACAAGGTTGTCTGGAAGGAAAAGAATGCAGCTGCTGTACACGAAGAACAGATGGCTGCACCTGCTGCAAAGAATCAGACGGCCAAAACCAAAGCCAGCTTTCATCCTTCAAGGGTCTCTGACAATGATTTGAAAATCATGGCAAATGCTGTTTACGGAGAGGCAAGAGGAGAGCCGTTTGAAGGGCAAGTAGCTGTCGCAGCCGTTATTTTAAACCGCGTCAAGAGCCCTTCGTTTCCTGATACGCCCTCGGCTGTGATATTCGAACCACGCGCTTTTACAGCAGTTGCTGATGGTCAAATATGGCTTACACCTAATGAAAGTGCGATGAAAGCAGTGAAGAACGCACTAAACGGCTGGGACCCGTCGGGAGGCTGCACGTACTATTTCAATCCAGATACAGCAACGTCCGGTTGGATTTGGACCAGACCGCAGGTTAAAAAGATCGGGAAACACATCTTTTGTAGATAATGGATGCGTAATCAAAGGAGGAGTGGCAAGGGATGGTATATGGAGCAACAGCACGCGTGTTATTTCCCGTTGCCCTGGTCGCCTTAATAGGCGCTGGCGTGTGGGGATATCAGGAGCACAATGAGAAGAACTCGGTCTTGATCAAAGCGGAAAACTCATACCAAAGGGCTTTCCACGATCTCACTTATCATGTGGACAAGCTGCATGATGAGCTTGGCAAATCACTGGTGGTCAACTCTCGCAGACAAATGACTCCCATCTTGACGAATGTCTGGCGCCTTTCCTATGCGGCACAAGCGGATGTCGGACAACTGCCATTGACCCTGATGGCATTTAACAAAACAGAAGAAATGCTGTCGAGGGTTGCGGATTTTTCCTATCGTGTCGCTGTGCGTGACTTGGACAAGCAGCCGTTGAGTCAGAGTGAATACAAGACATTGAAGAGCCTACACACACAAGCACAGGATATCCAGAATGAGCTGCGCAAGGTACAAACCGTCGCGATGGACAAACAATTGAGATGGATGGATGTCGAGACGGCATTGGCCTCTAATAAAAACAAAGAGGACAATACCATCATCGACGGATTCCAAACCATTGAGAAAAAAGTGCAGGAATACCCTGATTTAGACTGGGGCGTCGGAATACAGAGTCTCGACAAGAAAAAGCAGCAGCGAATCAAAGGGATCGATGGCAAACCAGCCACCAAAGAGGAAGCAGAGAAGAATGCACTGGCGTTTCTCGGGTTGAAGCCAGGAGATGCGAAAGTAGAAGTAAACGATAACGGCAAGGGGCAGGAATACTCAGCGTATAGCGTACGTGTCACGCCAAACGGGCACAAGACGGCCATTAACCTCGATGTCACCAAACGCGGTGGAAAAGTTGTTTGGATGATGAACGAGCGTGGAGTTGGCGAGGAGAAGTTGGACATGAAGCAGGCCGAAGAAAAAGGTCGCGTGTTCTTGCGCAACCATGGATTTGACAATATGCAGGTCTCTGAGATTGACAGCTACGACCGCAACGCGCTCTTTACGTTTGTGCCAGTTCAGGATGGCGTCAGAATTTATCCGGACGGGGTGGTCGTCGAAATCGCGTTGGACAACGGAGAGGTTACTGCCTATAATTCGACGGAGTATCTGTTTAATCACAAAAAGAGAATTCTCTCCGAGCCGCGCCTCTCCAAAGAAGAAGCAAGGAAAAAAGTCAATCCGAGCGTAAAAGTGACGGATCAGCGACTTGCTCTTATCGAAGGGAAAAACGATGGAAAAGAAGTACTGACGTGGGAAATGACAGGGAGCTTTGAAGGAAATTCGTACATGGTCTACATCAATGCCATGAACGGAGAAGAAGAAGAAGTTGTGAAAATGGAAACGGGATCGGGACAGAACGAGGGACAATAGTGTTAAAAAAATAGGGGGAAAGCTAGTTTTTTAGCGGCTTTCCCTATTTGCTGATTCGAAACAAAAGGGTATATAATGGAAAGGGTGATAGGAAGGGGAGGAACAGTTACTTTATGATGCTTCCACGAATAGGACAAACAATAAGACTAAACTTCACGAGTTCCTCAGAAGAAACGGAGCTGCAAACTTTCAAAAGCCGTGTGGCCGATTTGAAGGATGATGTAGCTTCCATCGAGCTGCCAACCAGCGAAAACACTGGACGGACTGGGGTATTTCAACCAGGGACACCATGCTTGGTTTGGTATGTTGGCGAGGATGGCTCACGCTATGAATTTCGCTCTGCAATTATCGGCAGGGAAAACAATCACATTCCTGTACTGCTTCTGCAACTGCCGGCTAAAGAGGAGATTGTGCGCACACAGCGACGAAACTACTTGAGAATTGACACTACGTTAGACATCGCAGTCAAACTGGATGATCCGATTCGACGCTATCATTTTCTAGCACGAACGTTAGATATCAGTGGTGGTGGGCTGTCTTTTAGCTGTGAGGAAAGCTATCATTTGAAGGAAAAAGACAACTTGCACGTCTGGATTTCCCTTCCAAGTAAAAATGGACAGGTTCAACATGCTTTTGTTGAGATGGAAATCGTCAGACAAAAACCGGCGGAAGAAAAAGGTTTGCACCAATGGATTTCGGGTAAGTTCACCCAAATCAGCGAGCAAGATCGGGCAAAAGTGGTTAGAGCGTGTTACGAGAGACAGCTAGAGCTTCGCAAAAAAGGCGTTGTAGATTGACGCTTCATCAGAGGAAGTGACCCTATTGACCAGTCAGTACAACGATCGTTTTCGGAGCTTTTCCAAACGGGTAGAAAAAGGCATCATGATTGGAATTGTCGTATGTGCGATTGTACTGACCATAGGCGAGGTCCTCATTCAGTACGTACCCGCTAGACTAGTATTAATCGAAACAGAGCGCTTGGAAGGCGTGTCCAGAGAGCCCTAAAGGTTTGCGCATGCTTCCATACTATGGTACTATTATAGATAACATAGAAAACGGTCTTGGATCGTTTTTTTTGTAGACCGCTAGTGGTCACAGCCAAATTCGAAAAACGCAATATCGTTTTTCATCACACAAAGAATGGGAAAGGGCTTCGACAGAAGCTTTTCTTGTTTTATTCCCATCCGAACTAACGTACATAGCAGGTGAGAAGTAATGAACATTGCCATTGATGGACCAGCGGGAGCAGGCAAAAGTACTGTCGCCCAAAAAGTAGCGGGACAACTGGAATACGTGTACATTGACACGGGTGCCATGTATCGTGCCCTTGCTTGGGCAGTCCACCACCATCAGCTCCCTATCAGCGACGAGTCTGCAGTTTCCGAACTTTTGCAAAAAAACAAGATTCAACTGATTCGGGAAAACGGACAGCAACATGTATACTGGAATGAAATCGATGTCACGAGCTGGATCCGTTCCACAGAAGTGAGCCAGTACGCCTCCATTGTAGCGAGCTACGGTTCCGTCCGTGAACAAATGCTTGTGCTCCAGCGACGCTTGGCAACCCAAGGCAATGTCGTCATGGACGGCAGAGATATCGGTACCCATGTTTTGCCTGATGCTGATGTGAAGATATTTCTGACGGCCTCCATCCAAGAGCGTGCAGAACGCCGCTGGAAGGAACTACTCGCAAAAGGTACCCAGACAGACTTGGCTGAGCTGGAAAAAGAAATCGAAGAGCGAGATCGACGGGACATGCAGAGAGAAGTCGCACCGTTGCGTCAGGCGGAAGATGCCGTTTTGGTAGACACAACAGGAATGACCATTGATCAGGTGGTCGATCGCATCTTGCAAATCTGCGAGCGAACGGGAGAGTCAACCCATTGAGTTACTATCGTCTATTCAGAGGTTTTTTTCGCATCATTTTTTCGCTTGTCTTTCGTTGGCAAGTGATCGGGCGTGAACATATACCTAAGGAAGGCCCAGTGATCCTTTGTGCTAACCACATTTCTTTGTGGGATCCACCTCTTCTCGGGGGTGGCATCGAGCGTCAGGTTCATTTCATGGCCAAAGAAGAGCTGTTCAAAATTCCGGTCTTATCCTTTCTCATTACCAAATTCGGTGCATTTCCGGTCAAACGGGGTGCAGGAGATCGTGCGGCCATTCGTACGACTCTCAAATTGCTTGAAGATGGGAAAATCTTTGGAATCTTTCCTGAGGGAACCCGCAGCAAAACAGGGGAACCAGGGGAAGCGATGCCGGGTGTGGCAATGTTCGCGCTCAAATCAGAAGCTGCGGTCATTCCGGTTGCCATTATCGGGCCATATCGACCGTTTCGTTCCATTAAGATCGTATACGGAAAACCGATCGATCTTGCTCATTTGCGTGAGGCTAAGTCCAGCGCAGATACATTGAAGGAAACGAGCGACCTGATTATGGAGCACATCAAGCAATTACGGAACCAGCATCTCTCTTAGCAAACGGTATAGAATTGCTAAAGGGAAGAATACTAAATCTGCTGGAACTTACTGGCTTCATCAGTACTAACTGTCAGCCATCAGGCGACAGTTAAAAATATACATGCTCCCGCTTCGTGTAGTGAGGTTGTATACAACCTGTACATAGACGTTTGGGACTGGATGGTATTAAGGAGGTCTTTTGAATGATGGAAGAAACGAACGTAAGCTTGACGGATGCAACAACCATTTCTGTAGGAGATGTCGTAAAAGCAACCGTAACAAAAGTTGAGGACAAACAAGCGCTTGTAGATCTAGGCTACAAGTACGATGGTCTGATTCCTATCAGCGAACTGTCTCCACTGCATGTTGAAAAGGTATCTGATGTAGTAGCAGTTGGTGATACTTTCGAAGTGAAAGTCATCAAGCTAAACGATGAGAAAGAAGAGCTCGTTGTTTCCAAGAAAGCAGTAGCGATGGAATCCTCGTGGTCTGATCTTGAGCAAAAAATGCAAGCGGGTGAAATCATTGAAGCGACCGTTAAAGAAGTAGTGAAGGGCGGCCTTGTTGTTGATGTAGGCGTTCGCGGCTTCATTCCGGCTTCCATGGTAGAGCGTCATTTCGTTGAAGATTTCTCTGATTACAAAGGCAAAACATTAGCTTTGAAAGTAGTAGAAATGGATAAGGAAAAGAATAAAGTCATCCTGTCCCACAAAGCGGTTTTGGAAGACGAAGCAAAAGTGCAAAAGCAATCCATTATGGATAAAATCCAAGTGGGTCAAGTATTGGAGGGAACGGTTCAGCGCATGACCGATTTCGGCGTATTCGTGGATATCGGTGGTGTTGATGGATTGGTTCACGTATCTGAACTTGCTTGGAACCGTGTAGATAAGCCGTCCGATGTTGTGAAGGAAGGCGACAAAGTACAAGTGAAGGTCCTCAAAATTGACCGCGAAAACGAGCGCATTGGCCTTAGCATTAAGGAAACGCAAGCAGGTCCATGGGCGAACGTTGCAGAAGATTTCAAAGCGGGCTCTATTTTGAATGGAACGGTAAAACGTTTGGTGTCCTTCGGTGCATTTATTGAGCTGGCTCCTGGAATCGAAGGCCTCGTGCACATCTCCCAGATTGCAAATCGCCGGGTGAATACACCGAGTGAGGTGTTGAAAGAGGGCCAAGAAGTACAGGTGAAGGTTTTGGATGTTGTTCCACAAGAACAGCGTATTAGCCTGAGTATCCGTGCAGTCGAAGAAGACCGTGTGGAGCAGGCAGAACGCGCGAGCAAGCGTGAACAGCAACAATTCACGCAGGAAAATAACCAACCAATGGGCGTGACATTGGGCGAGTTGTTCGGTGATCTGAAAGACAAGTTTAAGTAAGATAAAAGTAGGATTCATGGGGATACGCTCTGGCGTATCCCTTTTTTCTGGGAGTGAAAGCTAGGAGGGGTACAATGGATCGTCGTTCGATTAGAAAACTGGACCATATTCGAAACGCTCTTGTCACCGGGGAAGATAGTGCGAATAGCTTTGATGATGTTAGCTTTGTTCCGAACAGCTTGCCGAATGCAGCGTTTGCTGAAACCTCACTGGACACCGAGATCGCATCTTTGCGACTCTCCTCACCGATTATAATTAATGCGATGACGGGTGGAGCTGGTGGGACTACGCAGATCAATCAAAAACTGGCGATCATTGCGAGAGAACGAAATCTGACTATGGCTGTTGGCTCACAAATGGCCGCTCTGCGTGATCCAGATGTTATGGATAGCTATCGGATTGTCAGAAGGGAGCATCCACAGGGGATCTTGTTTGCAAATGTAGGGGCAGAGGCAACAGTGGAGCAGGCAATAGCAGCTGTGGAGATGATTGAAGCGAACGGACTGCAAATCCATCTGAATGTCATGCAAGAGCTGCTGATGCCTGAGGGGGACCGGGATTTTCGCGGCTATCTTGAGCGGATACAAGCAATCAGGGAGAGTCTGGATGTGCCGGTTATTGTCAAAGAAGTCGGTTTTGGAATGGCGAAGGAATCAATCGAGAAGCTCATAGCAATCGGGATCAGAACAATCGATGTGGGTGGAAGAGGCGGAACAAATTTTGCTCAGGTCGAAAATATGCGAAGTGATCAACCTCAGGTCATGTTCGAGGATTGGGGATTTACGACGGTGGAGAGCTTACTGGAAGCGAATGCTATCGGTCATTCAGGAATGTCGTACATAGCAACTGGTGGTGTTCGTCATGGACTCGATGTTGTCAAAGCAGCTTCTTTAGGTGCGTCCGCTGTTGGAATGGCAGGGGCAATGCTGCGTATGGTTCAACGCGAATCTCTGGAAGAGTGCTTGTCTACCGTCGACAGATGGCATCATCAAATTCGTGTGGCGATGACCGCACTAGGAATGAAAGGTCTGGCTGAGGCCGTTTGTACTCCTGTAATGATCACGGGTAAAACAGCAGAGAGAGCTAAGCTTCGTCACATGCAATTAGAGGAACTGGCGCAACGTTAAGTAGTGGACGAGCATTCGATTCATGAAATTTCCTTGGTTGAGGCATACTTTGGGGAGACAACCATCATTTTGAGGAGATGAACATGAACGAGGGAACCGTTGCGATCCTTATTCAGTGGTCTTTGCTGTGTCTTGTATGGATGGGAAGCTTTGACTTTCAGCTACGAAACATGAAGATGGAACGCAGACGAGTGCTCGCAGTGATCAGCGCATTTTTAATTTGTACGTTTGTTAGCTGGGAAATCTACTTTGCCCCCATTCAAGTTAGTCTGAGTGGAACGATATTGCCACTGATCGCAAGCATTTTCCTTTACACCAAGCTCACGTCCAAAATACGCAGATTGTACGTGCTGAGTGCGCTGGCAACGGCCCTTTTGCTATTTTGGCTGCGCTGGCTGTTTTTTACCGATCCGATCTTGCTGTTTTGGGATGAGAGGATCATCGTACCCGCTGTTGGAGTCAGTACGATTTTTTTGATGAGCAGAACAAATCTGGGACAGCTGTTTCAGATTATGCTCGCTATGCCTCTCGCAGATGCGATACATTCGCTATATTTTTGGAAATTGTCGGGTTCCTGTCATTGGGGATCGGAGTATGCGCAAGATTTGCTGTGGAGTAGCCTATCTCTATGGACTCTCGTCAGCATAGTCTGGTCTGCGATTCGTCGTATCCTTGGTAGAACTGAAACAGAGTCTTCTCATTCCGATACGGGTAGGTGACGCTAGGGTGTTGAAGGGATTGCTAGCTTATGATTATGTTTTTCCGTTAGTTCTCGGTTTCCTATTCGGCATTATGTGCCGGATTCATCTTTTGCGCACGGATTATCGACAATATCCAACTTATCCGCACGGAAAAATTATTCACGTTTCACTAGGGGTGATCGCATCCGCGCTCGGAGCGTTAGCGATGCCTGCGCTGCTCAAGGAGAATTACACGGCAGTCACATTTTTGACGTTGGCTGCTCAACAATTCCGTGATGTCAGGAACATGGAACGCACTACGCTCAACGAGATCGATAAACAGGAGCTGGTTCCCCGTGGAGGCCCCTATATCGAAGGGATTGCCATGGTGTTTGAAGGACGCAATTACATGGTCATGTTTACCTCATTGGTGACAACGACGGCGACCATTCTCTTTCATTGGTGGGGGGGTGTCATTGCAGGTGTCATCGCCTTATTGATTTCTCGCAAGCTGCGCTCTGGAAAAACATTATCGCTGATTGCAGAGATCGAGCCGGGAGAAGTGAGAATGGAAGGAAGAGACTTGTATGTGAACGACATTTACATCATGAACGTCGGGTTGGCAAATGCCCAAGAGATCATACGCGAGCATGGCCTGGGTTTTGTTCTGACACCGAGGGATGCCAATGCCAAGGTCACGATTGCCCATCCAGGTCAGCGGCAAGCAATTTTGCACGATGTTGCGACGCAACTCGGCGTATATACAGATACGGGCGAGCCATCGCTAACACCTTTGGTAAAACGTGATATAAAGTCAGGGAGACTCGGTGTATTTTTATTGCCGCAAGAAAAAGATGTGGAACGTGCAACGTCCGTCATTCGTGCAGTCCCGATTCTCGAAAGCGTCTTCCGAATGCCAACGAAGACTAGAATCGTGAAAAAGGAGCTGTAGGCCATGACAGGAGTAATCTTGGCGGTGATTACCACGAACAAAGACAGGATAGCGGGTGGTGTGCCGATTTTTATCGAGTCTACTACCGAGAAGATGCAACAAACAGCCTTCACGCTGGAAAAGATACTAGACGGGATGGTGCATGAAGTAAGCGCCGATACCCTTATCATTGTTCGGCATAAGTAGTGTATGGTATGATTAGCTAGTCAAAACGTAAAATGAGAGAGAGTGTTGTTGATTATGGGATTACCAGTGGTAGCCATTGTGGGGAGACCCAACGTGGGGAAATCCACGATTTTTAACAGATTGATTGGCGAACGAGTCGCGATCGTGGAGGATATGCCGGGAGTAACCCGTGACCGCCTGTACGGGAAAGGTGAATGGTTAACTCATACTTTCCATGTGATTGATACCGGTGGAATTGAGTTTGGCGAGACCGACGAGATTCTTACACAGATGCGTTACCAGGCAGAGCTTGCGATTGACGAAGCAGATGTCATCATTATGATTGCAGATAGCCGTACAGGTGTGACAGATGCGGACGTTGAACTGGCACGAATGCTGAATCGGACAGGAAAACCTGTCGTACTCGCGGTGAACAAAGCGGATAATCCGGAAATGCGTGCGGATATTTACGATTTTTATTCCCTGGGCTTGGGCGAGCCATTCCCTGTCTCGGGTAGCCATGGTCTTGGCTTGGGCGATATGCTGGAAGAAGTGGTTCAGCATTTCCCAGCAGAGGATGACGAAGAGAAAAGAGATGATGTCATTCGTGTATCCATCATCGGTCGTCCAAACGTCGGGAAGTCTTCCTTGACGAATGCGATTCTAGGTGAAGAGCGAGTCATTGTCAGTGATGTTGCCGGAACGACCCGTGATGCGATCGACACGCCATTTGAGCGTGATGACCAAAGCTACATTCTCGTAGACACGGCAGGTATGCGCAAGCGTGGAAAAGTGTATGAAACAACGGAAAAATACAGTGTGATGCGTGCCATGCGTTCCATTGAAGATTCCGATGTCGTTCTTGTTGTCATTAACGGGGAAGAAGGCATTATCGAGCAAGACAAGAAAATCGCGGGTTATGCACATGAGGCTGGCCGTGGTGTCATTATTATCGTGAACAAATGGGATGCGATTGAAAAAGACGACAAAACGATGCAACGCTTCACAGAATTGATCCGCGAAGAGTTTAAATACCTGGATTATGCTCCGATTTTGTATGTGTCTGCAAAATCGAAGCAACGTGTCCATACGATTCTACCGAAGGTCAATGAAGTAGCTCAAGCACATGCGATGCGCATTCCTACCGCGGTTCTCAATGACTTGGTAACCGATGCGACGATTCGTACACCTCCACCATCTGATCGCGGCAAACGCTTGAAGATCAACTATGCGACACAAGCAACAGTGAAACCACCGACGTTCATTCTGTTTGTGAACGATCCGGAACTCATGCACTTTTCCTATGAACGTTACATAGAGAACAAGATCCGTGAAGCCTTTGTATTTGAAGGCACACCAGTTAGAATCTGGACACGGAAAAAAACGTAGGGAGAGAAAAACGCCATGGTGTTATTATCCTGGGTGCTTAGCTATTTAATCGGTTCTATTAGCTTTAGCTATCTTATCGCCAAAAAAGTCGCAGGAATTGACATTCGTTCTCATGGCAGCGGAAATGCCGGTGCAACCAATACCCTCAGGGTGTTAGGTAAAGGCCCCGGCATTGCCGTTCTCCTTCTTGATGCACTAAAAGGAATAGCTGCGATGGGACTGACTCACCTGATGACGGGGGACCCGGCAGCATACGCGGTGGCAGGCCTGTTTGTTATCGCGGGTCACAATTGGCCGATCTTTTTTGGATTCCGTGGAGGGAAAGGCATTGCGACCACGCTAGGTGTCGTGTTAGGGTTTTCTCCCTTGGCATTTTTGATCGCTGCCGTGTTGGCTGTCGTAGTCATTGCGATCACTCGCTTTGTTTCATTAGGATCATTGGTGATCGTAACGGTTATTCCATTCACCCTTTACTTGTTGGACAAACCTATCTCCTTTGTTTGGGCGAGCTTGGCGATCGCAATCTTTGCTTACATTCGTCATTATAATAATATCCGCAATCTTCTTGCAGGAAACGAACGGAAACTAGGAGACAAGTCCAACCGGAAGCTGGGATAATGTACGAACGGACATGAGAAAAGTGGAGGGGGACGTATTGATTCAAAATGTTACGGTGATTGGTGCCGGAAGCTGGGGAACGGCACTTGCTACAGTCTTGGCGGACAATGGGCATCAGGTTACGCTTTGGGTACGGGATAAAAAGCTGGCAGAAGAAATAAACAGCAAGCATGTGAATGAGAAGTACCTGCCGGGAGAAAAGCTTTCGGCCAACATTGTTGCAACCACCAATATTCAAGAGGCTGTCGTTGGCAAGCGCATTGTTCTTCTCGTTGTTCCTTCCCATGCCATGCGCCAAATCTGTCAGCAAGTAGCTCCGTACCTGGAACCGGATGTACTTTTGATTCATGCGACAAAAGGCTTTGAACTGGAAAGCCTGAAGCGAATGTCAGAAGTCATTGCGGAAGAGGTACCGAAAGAGATTGCGTCCAGATTGGCTGTGCTGTCAGGACCGAGCCATGCTGAGGAAGTAGTCAAACGGCAACCAACGACAGTTGTGATGGCGTCTGAATCCGAAGAAAGCATGCTGCGCTCTCAGGATCTGCTGATGAATACGAATTTTCGTGTGTATACCAATCCGGACTTGATTGGCGCTGAGATCGCCGGAGCGTTGAAGAACATCATTGCACTTGGTGCAGGGATGTCTGATGGTTTAGGGTATGGGGACAACGCTAAGGCAGCCCTGTTGACCCGAGGCTTGGCAGAAATAAGCCGTCTTGGTATCAAGCTCGGCGCTAAGCCGCTAACGTTTTCGGGCCTTGCTGGTGTTGGCGATTTGATTGCCACATGCACGAGTAAACACAGCCGAAACTGGCGCGCAGGCTATATGCTCGGACAAGGAAAAAAACTCGATGACGTACTGGCACAGATGGGTATGGTCGTCGAAGGCGTTCGCACGACAAATGCAGCCTTTTCCTTATCGCAACGCGAGCAAGTTGAAATGCCAATCACCTCGGTTCTATATGGCATGCTGTTTGAAGGAAAAGAAGCTCGTCAAGGCGTGGAAGAATTGATGGGGCGCGGAAAAACCTTTGAAATGGCGTTCCTCAATCCCGATGCGGAATAAAATCATGTATCACCGATTTAGGCTTCTGCACATACGATAGGGTGAAAGCCCATGTGCAGGAGGAGATTTCATATGAATAATATGTCGAAACGACTTTTTGAGCGTTTGCAAGGAAAAGCAACGGAAAATGTTGATGAAGAAAAGCTTCGCTCACTTGCTGGTCAGGTCAAGCGTAGTGACTTTGAAGACGAGACCAAGCTGCGGCAAATCATTCGCACGCTCGCTACCCTTAGTGGCAAGCAATTAACTCCTGAAAAGGAGGATAAGGTCATTGAAATGTTTCGCAATCAGGAAATCAACCTCAATGACATGTCCACCTTGACCAAGCTGCTCAAATAAGAGAAATGGGCGATTATGCCCGTTACCTGCAACAAAAACCGTCATACAGTAAGACTAGGAACAATCATGGCTCTACAGGGACATGGCTGACCTACAGATTGCAAGAAAAAAAGAGGGATCTTATCCCTCTTTTTTTCGTTCTTTGGAGTTGCTGCTTACCTGTGTAATCAGGTTCTGGACCAAGGGGGATTGCAGGAGCCCCAGTAATTGCCCGATATCTATATTGGCCAATAGGTTGCCTAAGCCTGATTCCGGCGGTGTTGTTGTTTCTGCAGCCTTTTGTGGCTCTGGAGCAGCTTTGCGTTTGCCAGCAGCAGCAGGCTTTTCGGCAACGACCTCTGGCTCAGGCGTGCGTTTTCCGAGGTTCTCAATCATCTCCATCGCCCCGTACAACGAATCCATCGTGTCTTCTACCTGCCGAATCGTGCTCCCGATCCCTTTGATGTTATGGCGCATTTTCGTAACAGAGGTGCGCAAATCAACGGCGGGCAGGATTCTTTTCGGTGAAATGGAAAGGGAGACATTCTCGACTTGGTCGCTTAATTTTTTGCTGGGTATAGGCGCATATGGATTCCGCCATTTTCGATTACTTACTTTATTACTCAACGTTTCATCCCTCCAATGGGCGAATTCATCACGATAGTCTATGCGAATGTCTAGTATTAGGTTCGCAAGCGTCAGACGATGAGGGGGAATTATGGTATAATAAAGCAAAAATGCAAAGGATGCTGCAGTCCCGATGTATATTGATCCTATGACAAAGATGAACATTTCCTTAATCGCCATTGGGCTCATGTTCGTCTGCAATTTACTTATGATCTTTGCCAGAAAAATAAGTAATGGGTTTTTGCGGTTCCTTGTGAAGACCATCGCATTCTTACTATTACTCGTCGTGCTTGTCATGATTTTGATTGTGATTTTTGTCTAGGGAGGATGAAAAATGTCAACAATCACACTACTTACTCGTGCAGGCAGTCATGAAGTCTTGATCGAGTTGAATCAATCGATTGTTGCTCTTGCAAAAAAGAACAACATCGTGTGGGGCCATGCATGCCAAAGAGGGGTATGTGCACAATGCCGTACACATGTTTTAGAAGGTGCGGAGCACTTAAACGAAGTGACACCAGAAGAAAAACTGCGATTGAGAAAAGCTGAACGCGCAGAAGGCTACAGATTAGGCTGCCAGACGAAGGTTGTTTCATCAGGAACAGTCAAGGTAGCTCATCGGCCGTACTAGTAAAGGAAGTGACGAAATGGGGAAAGTAACCTTTCTCCCGAGCAAGAAAAGTGTGAAGGCGCGGACAGGGCAAACCTTGGTCGGTGTAGCTTCGTCAGCTCGCGTCGTAATCCCGCAGAGATGCGGTGGACACGCATCTTGTCTAATGTGCCGCGTGGTCGTTGAGAATGGCCTGCTGTGCCCGCCAACGGCGCTGGAAAAGCGCAAGCTGCCTGAAAAGGATCTGGCGAAAGGGATTCGTTTGGCTTGTCAGGCAAAAACGACAGAAAAGGATTGTACGGTCAGGATTCCAGAAAGTAAGCTGAAATCAGTGGTAGCGGCTGCACTCGAGCGACAACGCAAAGAAAATGAAGATGGGATATAAGAGGTGTGTACATAAGATGTGGCAATCGTGGCGAAAATCGTTCAAGCTTGTGTTCAGTTTGACGATTCTGTCTTCCCTTTTATCTGGATGCTTGTATCCGGATGAGCGCAGAGCAGAGAATCAAATTCCGAGTACCTTTTTTGTAGAAGCAACACAAAAAGCGATTGAGCAATTCCAAAAAGACACAGCAGTGTTGCCAATCGTAACCAAATCGCTCGATACTCCTATTTTTGAAAAATACGAGATTGATTTCCGCAAGATGATCCCAAAATACATGCCGGATGTACCTGGGAACGCATTTGAAAAAGGTGGCGTGTACAAGTACGTACTGATTGATGTGGAAACTAAGCCAACAGTGAAGCTCATTCATTTGACAGCTGTCAGTACTGTAGCGGATGTACAGAGCGAAGTAGACCGTTACAAGGGACATTTCGAAAAGCTGCCTGTACTCGCAGACTTGGGGAATGGATACTATTCCATCGATCACGAGCGGCTCGGCTTAAAAGCGTGGCAGGTGCCGTCCACGATGGGGACTTACTTGTTGCCGCTGGTCATGAACGCTGAAGGACAAGTCGGGATTGATTATGCTTCGGATATCGCGCAATTACTTCGGGATACAAAAGTAACCGTGCCGGAAAAAACAGACCCGAGATACGTGCTGGCGCGCAATTCCATGTTCGTGCCCGCAAAATCGTTCCCATATGAAATGGTCAATGGTGAACCACAGCTTCTCAAACTAAATTAACTTCGTGAAAAACGACTCTCATCAGGGTCGTTTTTTTTGTTCTAGTTAACGCAAAAATACATATATTTGTACTGTCCACAAAACTAGTACGAGATTCCCTACGAAAATACTGGCGGTCAGGGATAATTCGGAAAATCGGTCATAGTGTAAAAATAGACAAATAGAAGGAGGTCATCGATGGTGGAACGAGTCGACATCTTTAAAGACATTGCCGAGCGGACGGGCGGAGACATCTACCTCGGAGTGGTAGGCCCTGTTCGTACGGGAAAGTCGACCTTTATCAAACGGTTTATGGAGCAAGTTGTCATCCCGAATATCAACTCTGAAGCGGAGCGGATTCGAGCGACAGACGAGTTGCCGCAGAGCGCTTCAGGACGAACAATCATGACAACCGAACCCAAATTTGTTCCGAATCAGGCAGTTAACGTACATGTGACAGAAGGACTCAGCATCAATGTCCGCCTCGTTGACTGCGTTGGCTATACGGTGCAAGGGGCAAAGGGCTTCGAAGACGACAATGGTCCAAGAATGGTAAATACACCGTGGTATGAAGAGCCTGTACCATTTGAGGAAGCGGCCGAAGTCGGAACACGCAAGGTTATCCAAGAACACTCAACCATCGGGATCGTTGTGACAACGGATGGCAGCATCGCGGAAATCCCGCGTGTAGGATACATCGATGCAGAGGAGCGGGTTGTAAACGAGCTGAAGGAAGTCGGAAAACCGTTCGTGATCGTTGTCAACTCGACGCGTCCGCGCTCCGACGAAGCACAAAACCTTCGTGTCCAGCTTCAGGAAAAATACGATGTACCAGTCGTGGCCTTGTCGGTTGATCATATGACAGAGCAGGAAATCTTGCTCCTTATGAGAGAAGTCCTGTTTGAATTCCCAGTTCATGAAGTAAATGTCAATCTGCCAAGCTGGGTTATGGTGCTGGAAAACGGGCACTGGCTCCGTCAGAACTACGAGGAAGCTGTACGTGAGACCGTGCAGGACATCCGCCGGTTACGCGATGTGGACCGTGTCGTCGGCTTCTTCAATGACTATGACTTCGTAGAGAGAGCCTCTCTTGCTGGTATGCACATGGGGCAAGGGATCGCTGAGATTGACCTCTACGCGCCAGATGAACTGTATGACCGCATCTTGATGGAAATCGTCGGTGTAGAAATAAATGGCAAAGATCACTTGCTGAAAATCATGCAGGAATTCGCACATGCCAAGCGCGAGTTTGATCAGGTAGCGGAAGCGTTGCACATGGTCCGAAGTACGGGCTACGGAATAGCAGCCCCGTCGTTGCATGAAATGACCTTGGACGAACCTGAACTAATCCGCCAGGGCCCGCGCTTTGGAGTCAGACTCAAAGCAACAGCGCCCTCTATTCACATGATCCGGGTGGATGTTGAGTCTGAATTCGCTCCGATTATCGGAACAGAGAAGCAGAGTGAGGAACTTGTCCGCTATCTGATGCAAGATTTTGACAAAGACCCGCTATCCATCTGGAACTCCGATATCTTTGGACGCTCGCTCCATTCCATCGTAAGAGAGGGGATTCAGGCAAAAATTACCATGATGCCAGACAACGCCAGATACAAATTACAGGAGACTTTGGGTCGAATCATCAACGAGGGATCGGGTGGCCTGATAGCGATCATACTCTAATAAATAGTTCAAAAGTCCTATAAACAACAAATATAGGGAAGGCATCTGACATGACGAGATGCCTTTTTTTCTTGTATTTCGTTCAATTTCGACAGGAGGGGCTTGAATTTAAGAAATCGGTGTATTACTATAAGCTTGTCAGATCGGTAAAAACAACCAATCGTGTATAAAACGCTTCGTTTCGGTTAAGAAAAATAATAGCTAGGACTTGGTGTTCTTTGAGGGGAGGTGAATAAAATGAACAAAACAGAACTGATTGCAAAAGTGGCTGAAACCACAGAACTCACCAAGAAAGATGCAACAAAAGCAGTTGATGCAGTTCTTGACGCAATTGCAGATGCATTGAAAACTGGTGATAAAGTCCAACTGATCGGCTTTGGTAACTTCGAAGTTCGTGAACGTGCGGCTCGTAAAGGTCGTAACCCACAAACTGGTGAAGAGATCGAAATCGCTTCCAGCAAAGTACCTGCGTTTAAACCAGGTAAACAACTCAAAGACTCCATCAAGTAGTTGTTTCTTTTGAGAACGAAGCACTTACATAAAAAAATCCACATTGATAAAATGTGGGTTTTTTTCTATCTACATACAGTTTGCCTATGAGAATTCTGGGATATCTTTTTGTCTTTTTTAAAACGATATGGTAAGATTGGCTTTGATCGCGAGCAGGCACTAAGTCTGGCACTGATTTGGAGCAGGCAGACCTTAGTGATGAGAAACATGGCGTATGCCGTTACGTAGGAGGTACAATGATGAACGTCGACTTAGATAAAATACAGCAAGCTGTTCGCATGATCCTAGAGGCAGTGGGGGATGATCCTGATCGTGAAGGAGTGCTGGATACCCCTAAGCGAGTTGCGAAAATGTACGCCGAAGTATTTGAGGGCATGCATATAGACGAAGAGCAGTATTTCGAGACTGTCTTTAGTGAAGATCATGAGGAAATGGTATTAGTAAAGGACATTCCGTTTTACTCTATGTGTGAGCATCACTTGGTTCCCTTCTTCGGAAAAGCGCATGTCGCTTACGTACCTCGTGGAGGCCGCGTAGTAGGACTGAGCAAGCTCGCGCGTGCGGTTGATACCGTGGCAAAACGTCCGCAGTTGCAGGAAAGAATTACAGCAACAGTAGCTGACGCGATTATGCGCAAGCTCGATCCGCACGGCGTCGTTGTGGTAGTAGAAGCAGAGCATATGTGCATGACGATGCGTGGCGTGAAAAAGCCAGGCTCGAAAACGATCACCTCTGCTGTTCGCGGTATGTTTGAAAAAGATGCGGCTGCGCGTGCAGAAGTCATTAGTTTGATGCGTTAATCAGAATGCAAAAATAAGGAAATTATATTGACTTTATAGGTAAAATATTGTATAGTACGGATGTACAGTCGGGATGTGGCGCAGCCCGGTAGCGCGCACCCTTGGGGTGGGTGAGGTCCAGGGTTCGAATCCCTGCATTCCGACCATCTGCATATAATGATCAGAAGCCTTGAGCAGAGGCTTCTTTTTTATGTGAAATGGATACTCTCCCAAGTAGTACCATTTTGCTATTGGCTTCCTGATCTTTCTTTTTTATAATGATAGGTAGACAAGCTAGGGAAGGGTTGTTCAATGCTATGAAGGTGCCAGTATCACTTCAACCATATTTGCAAACATTGCCGCAAACCTATGATGCCTCTTCGCTTTCGTATGGAGACGAGGGGCTCTTCTCGGACATCTTGCAGTCCCAGTTAGCAACAACCGGCCAGCGGGTAATCAGTTCGCAGGAGATTTTGGCCAAACTAGATGGATCCAGAAGCTGGAGGATTCCTACCCATATTCAAAATGAGCAGTCCCTGTCTTTTGCAAAAGGGCCATCTGTTCCTACCCCGGAAATCTTGGACAAGATTGATCAGACAGCGAAAACGATCGGAGTGGACGTTGATCTGGTGAGAGAGGTCGTCAGGGCCGAATCCAATTTCAATCCGAATGTAGAATCGCGTGCAGGGGCGAAGGGCTTGATGCAGCTGATGGATAATACGGCAAAAGCCATGCAAGTCCGCAATGTATACGACCCTGATGAAAACCTTGAAGGTGGAACAAAATATTTGAAGTCGCTTTTGGATCGTTATGATGGAGATGTGAAAGTAGCACTTGCTGCTTACAATGCTGGTCCGGGTCGGATGAGCCGTCTGGGGATCAGCAGTGATGACGAGTTAGAAGCGAAGTTTGACCAATTGCCGCAAGAGACACAGCGCTATGTAGACAAGATCATGAGCCGTCTGGAGTCGGAAGGGGCATCATACTAGACATACGCGCATACCGTATTGGTCAGGAGGAAACACATTGGCACAACCATCGGGATTCAATCAGGATTATTTCGTAGTCAAAGCGAAGGAAAATGGCGTTCATGTAATCGGATTAACAAGAGGTTCTGATACGCGTTTCCATCATACAGAGAAGCTCGATAAAGGCGAAGTCATGATTTTTCAATTTACGGAGCACACCTCTGCAATTAAGGTGCGAGGAAAAGCGGTGATTTACTCGCAGCATGGCGTCGTGGATACGACCGAATAAAGAGCAAGTCGTTTTGCTAAGAAGCAGGCATAGCCTGCTTTTTTTATTTGTACAATGGAGGAGAGGAGGGATGTCTATGCCGCGCCAATTGTTGATGGCGATTGCTGTTTCCACTTTCTTGGCTCTGATGCTGTCGCTGGTCCCCACAAACCAGTGGATGCAAGCGGATATACCGACATTTCAGTCAGCTCGTGCCATTCACTTAAGTGAGCAAAATGCCCTTGATTTGTTTACAAGGATGTCGACACATTATAATATTAAGCGTATAAAATGGGAAAACCCATCGATCTATGTCGATTTTGTGGTGAAACCTGCCGAAAAAGTAGAGTTAAATACCGTCTATCAGGATTTTTACCGTTTGACATACGACTTGCGTACCTATGCAGACAATGTCGGGCCCGTGTACTATCGCTTGTTAGAGGAGACGGATCCACCAAAAGAATCGAGATTATTGATTGCCATACAATCGACAACTGGAAATCTCGCAGGACATGACAAACCTTTGACCGACCCTTCCGATATCCAGACCTTTGTAAGCAGTACATTTCCTATTCGAATCGAGCCGTATTTTTATGAGCGAATTAGTCCCTGATGGAAGAAGTATGGTATGATAGTAGAGACGGCCTTTTGACCGGACGGCAGAGGAAGACCGAAGAGTAAGGAACAGTACGGAACAGGCAGACATCTTTAGGTTGTGCAGCTTGTGGAGGAGGACGCATGAGCAAAGAACTTTCCCCGAATGTAGAAGAGGTTCGGTCCATTATCGAACAAATCTACAAGAGAATCACCCATTCCTATGTAGAACATTATGTTGACGTTCCTTCCATGGCGGAAAATCGTCTAGAGCTGTTGTACCTTTTTTTGCTGGAACAAGGCATGCCGAAGGAAAAGGCTTCGGTTTTATGTACAGCAACAGGGCTTGTCCAATTGGGACTGGACACGCATGAGCTCGTAAAAAATGAGTACGACTCCTCACAGAGCGCGGAGCGAAACCGACAGCTGACCGTACTTGCGGGTGATTATTACAGCAGTCGCTATTATCACCTTCTGGCTTCAGCCGGTGAAATCCAAGCCATTCAAGTGTTGTCGGCAGCCATTCAGCGAGTGAACGAAGCGAAAATGAGACTTTACATCGCTGGGCGAGATAGCAAGACTTTATCAGATGAAGAGTACTGGGAATTGCGAAATACGATTGATACAGGCTTATACGTGGCTGTTGTAGAGGAGTATGCCGATTCAACTGAACGCCGTCGCTTCTGGAGCGATCTGATGAAGCAAACAGCCAAGGTAGAGAGTGTGATCGGTGAGTGGGAGCAGCTCAAATGGCAAGAACAAGTCCCTTTTGGTTTTGCCCGTTTTTTGCTGCAAAAACCCGGGGCTACACTCGCGCAAGTTTTGTCTGGCGTTGAGGGGAAAGCCCTCGAATTAATCGGTTTATGCGAGCAAATGGTGCGCACGCTGCATCCGGCAGAGACGCGGAATATGCTTGCATCCATTACGGCACGGTACTCCCATCGGATCAGTCGCTTGAAGAAGGTAATTGAGGAGATGTAGCCAAGTGAACCAGACACAGATGAATGAGAAAGCAGAGTACGTTCACTCCGTTTTCGAGAGCATTGCAAACGATTACGACAAAATGAATAATGTAATCAGCTTTGGCAGTCATATTGCTTGGCGTAATTACACGATGAAGCAGATGAATATCCAGCCAGGGCATACAGCGTTGGATGTTGCTTGTGGTACAGCAGACTGGACGATTGCATTGGCTAAGGCTGTCGGAAAAGAAGGCAATGTTGTTGGCCTTGATTTCAGCCAGAATATGCTGGATGTAGGGGCATATAAAGTAGCGAACGCAGGTGTTGGCAACAACGTAAAGCTAGTGAACGCAGATGCAATGAATCTGCCTTACGAGGATCATACCTTTGACTTCGTAACAATCGGGTTTGCTCTGCGCAATGTACCGGATGTTCAGCAGGTCTTGAATGAAATGGCACGTGTTGTAAAGCCGGGCGGTAAAGTCGTTTCTTTGGAAGTGTCCAAGCCCCCATTCATTCCGTACCGGAAGCTATTTTACTTATATTTCTACAAAATCTTGCCGTTTATTGCGAAGCTGACAGTCAACAAATACGAAGAGTATGCATGGCTGCCCCAATCCCTGACCAATTTCCCGGACAGTCGCGAGCTGGCAAGCATGTTTCAGAAAGCAGGCTTGGACCCGGTTCAGGTCAAATTGTTTATGGGCGGCGTATCAGCCTTGCATATTGGCACAAAGCCATAATTATGAGGAGTAAACCGGTATTTCTTCACTAGATAGGAAGTGTCATAAATGGGTCTACGTAAATTGAAAATCATCTTGGAAATGATTAAATTCGAGCACTCCCTTTTTGCCTTGCCCTTTGCCTTTATGGGAGCTGTTTTGGGAAGCATTGTGGTAGAGAATGCTTGGCCTACTTGGTCGGAAATTTTTTGGGTGACGGTAGCGATGGTGGGCGCTCGCAGTGCAGCGATGTCCTTAAACCGCGTCATCGACCGGGTAATTGATGCGAAAAATCCTCGGACAGTCACACGAGCGATTCCTGCTGGCCTGATTTCGATTGTGGAAGTCATTTTGTTTATCGTGGTGTCCTTTGCGGTGCTGTTCATTGCCGCATTCCAGTTAAATGATTTGGCTGTGAAATTGTTGCCGCTCGCTGTGTTTGTTCTTGTGCTTTATTCTTATACGAAACGCTTTACCTGGCTTTGCCACTTTGTACTCGGGGTTGCCATCGGCTTCGGCCCGCTAGGGGGCTGGGTAGCGACAACGGGTCAAGTAGATGGTGTCGGCCTTCTATTGTTTGCATCGGTTATGTTCTGGACAGCAGGATTTGATATCATTTATGCATGCCAGGACGCCGATTTTGACCGGAAAGAAGGACTTTATTCCATGCCGAGCCGCTTCGGAATTGCCAATGCACTTCTGATCGCCCGCGTATGCCACGTTCTTACTTTCGTTGGTCTGATGTCGTTGTATGTAGTTGCAGACTTGTCGATCTGGTTCCTGGTAGGTGTGCTCATTTCGGGTGCGATTTTGATCTATGAACACACGCTGGTGAAGCCAACAGACTTGTCCAAGCTGGATATGGCATTCTTCAACATGAACGGCATCTTGAGTGTCGTGATGTTTACCTTTACGATGATTGATTTGGTGATTGCATGAACAAGCAAAAGTGGGCTGTCGGGATAACGGGTGCAAGTGGTGCTATCTATGGTGTTCGAGTCGTCCAGGAGTTATTGCGTGCTGGACATATCGTTCACTTGATGATTACAGAAGCAGGCTGGCAAGTATTTCGTGATGAACTGGATTGGCACACAGATGACAGAGAAGCTCTGTTGCAGGAGAAGCTGCAACTAGACTTTTCTGGTGAACTACATTATTGGGGACTGCGAGATTTCAATTGTCCCGCAGCCAGTGGTTCCTATCGCTGTGACGGTATGATCGTCGTACCGTGCTCGATGGGGACTGTTTCTGGCATCGCACATGGCGCATCAGGTAATTTGCTGGAGCGCGTTGCTGATGTCATGATCAAGGAAGGGCGGCGTTTGGTCATCGTTCCGAGAGAGACGCCGCTCAATGCGATTCAGCTCGAGAACATGCTCAAATTAAGCCGTCTGGGCGTCAAGATTCTGCCTGCTATGCCAGGCTACTATCAGAAACCGCAAACTATGGATGATCTGATCAATTTTGTGGTAGGGAAAACTTTGGATGCAATTGATGTACCACATTCGCTGTTCCGGCGTTGGGGGGAATAAACGCATGCAAAAGTCTTTGCGTGTTGGACAAATTTTGTATACCAATGTATTGCCGGTTTACTTCTATTTTGATCAAGAAAAATTCGAAGACCGAATCGAATTCATCCGCCAAGTTCCTGCCCAGTTAAACACCGCAATGGCGAATGGCGAGATTGACTTGGGACCGATTTCTTCGTTTAGCTATGCAGAGCATGCCTCCGAATACGTGGCATTGGCAGATCTGTCTGTCAGTGCCAAGGGGAGAGTAGGCTCCCTTTTCTTATTCAGCAAAAAGCCGATTGAACAACTAAACGGCGCCAAAATTGCCTTGACCAACACATCGGCTACCACCGTGAATCTCTTAAAGATCATTCTCCATAAGTTTTACGAATATGAGATTTCCTACGTTACACAGGAACCTATTTTGCATGAAATGCTGGAGGGTGCTGATGCAGCGCTCTTGATCGGGGATGACGCCATTTCCGCTGAGCGAACGGCCAAAGACCTTCATGTCTACGATTTGGGAGAGCTGTGGCATCAATTTACAGGCTATTCCATGACCTTTGCCATTTGGGCTCTCCGTCGAGCAGTTATTGCCGATCATCATGACTTGATCGCGGACGTCCATGCCTCTTTTTTAGAGAGTAAAAGGAAGACCAGGGAGAATACAGCCCCATTGATTGACTACGTTCACACGCATTTCGGTGGAGAGAAAGAGCAATGGATCCACTATTTCCAAGGATTACAGCACGATTTCGGTGACGTTCAGCGGATTGGACTGGAGTACTATTACCGATGCGCAGCGGAGCTGGGACTTCTATCGGCACCTGCAACCGTCGATCTGTGGCAAGCTGGCGGCCGACAGACCAATACTACGTTGACGAGATAGGTGGAACGGATGAATCTAGTCGATATTTACTTCAAGATGAAAAAAGATGTCCAATACATAGAAGATGAACTGGAGAAAGCAATTGACACGCCGGTTCGAGAGTTGTATCTATCCTCGACTCACTTGCTCAAGGCAGGAGGAAAGCGGATTCGTCCCGTTTTTGTTTTGCTGGGCGGTAAGTGGGGCAATTACGACATCAAAAAACTAAAGCATGTGGCTGTTCCTCTTGAACTGATCCACATGGCATCCCTGGTGCATGATGATGTAATTGATGATGCGGATAAGCGTCGCGGAAAAGATACTGTTCGGATGAAGTGGGATAACAAAGTAGCCATGTATGCCGGCGACTATATTTTTGCACGGGCATTGGCCATTGCCTCCCAGCTCCCGATCCCGCAATTGCACCAAATTCTCTCGAATGCAATCGTCGAGGTTTGCAAGGGAGAGATCCAGCAAGTAAAGGATTTGAATAACTGGGACCAAAACTTCCGTACCTATTTGCGCAGAATCAAACGAAAAACGGCGCTTTTAATTGCGATTAGCTGTCAATTAGGAGCAGTGGCAAGCGGAGCGTCAGATGATATGATTCGTAAAATGTACTGGTACGGCTACAACGTGGGGATGGCTTTTCAAATAACCGACGACATTTTGGACTTTACAGGGACTGAGAAGCAGTTAGGAAAGCCGGCTGGAAGCGACCTGGTGCATGGTAACATTACGTTGCCTGCTCTTTATTCTGCTCATCATGGAAAGGCACGAGCGCAATTCCAGGAATGGATCGCGCAAAATACGTTCTGGGATCATACAGATGAAGCAGTTCGTATGGTGCGAGAAGATGAGGGCATTGCCTTTTCGCAGCGCCTTGCTGAACGCTATATCGCCCGTGCGCATGCCATTCTCGCTGATTTGCCTAATAACCAAGCTAAGACATCTTTGACAGGTATCGCCAATTATATTATTGATCGTAAATTTTAATGATATTTTGACGGTCTGCCTGTTGCTTGACCACTCTAGTTTTGATAAAATTTTCGTTGGTGTCCTATTCACCAATACATAGCTCTAATGGAGGCATACTTACAATGGAAAAAACATTCCTTATGGTAAAACCAGATGGCGTACAACGTAACCTGATTGGTGAAATCGTATCCCGTTTTGAGAAAAAAGGCTACCAACTCGTGGGTGCTAAGCTGATGACAGTAAGCCGCGAACTGGCTGAAGAACACTATGCAGAGCACAAAGAGCGTCCATTCTTCGGTGAACTGGTAGACTTCATCACTTCCGGACCAGTATTCGCTATGGTATGGCAAGGTAACAACGTAATCACAACTGCTCGCGCTATGATGGGCAAAACAAACCCGGTAGACGCTGCTTCCGGTACGATCCGTGGCGATTTCGCTACTTCCGTTGGCATGAACATCATCCACGGTTCTGACTCTCCTGAGAGCGCTGAGCGTGAAATCGGTCTGTGGTTCTCCGCAGAAGAAGTTCTCTCCTTCGAGAAAACCATCCAACGCTGGATCTAAGATGGATCGAGAAGACCCCATTTGTTGGGGTTTTCTTTTTTTTGTCAAATTCTTTGTCAAAACAGATAGGATAATGGCGAAATATAGCGAATGAAGTTAGGGAGTTTTCAAAGGGGGTACGATTCAGCATGGAAGATAAGGACTTTCTCCAATTTATTGCTAGTGTGAAAAAAATGACTGGAATTGATCTTGCCCTCTACAAGGAAGCACAGATGAAGCGCCGTCTAACCTCGTTGAGACAAAAGCGGGGGTACAACACATTTGCCCAGTATTTCGATGCCATCGCTAAAGACAAGGAGCTTTTCTATGAGTTCCTCGATAGGATGACCATCAACGTATCGGAATTTTTCCGGAATCCAGGCCGGTGGGAAGTTCTCGAGAATAAAATTTTGCCACGCTTGGCAAAGCAATCGCCGCGGGTGAAATGCTGGAGTGCGGCATGCTCGACAGGGGAGGAGCCGTACACACTCTCACTGATTTTGCTACGCATGAAGATGGATGCGACCGTGCTCGCTTCCGATATTGATGAGGGAGCACTGGCAAAAGCGAAGCAAGGGGTGTACACGGACCGATCCCTGCAAGATTGTCCGAAAGACCTCGTAGCAAAGTATTTTGAAAAAGATACACTCAGCTATCGCATCACGGACGAAGTGAAGAGAAAAGTGACGTTCAAAAAACATAATTTATTGGCGGACTCATTTGATTCTCAATTTGATTTAATTATTTGCCGGAACGTGATGATTTACTTTACCGAAGAAGCAAAGCATGAGCTGTATCACAAGTTTAGCCGGGCCCTGAAACCTGGTGGAGTACTCTTTGTAGGTAGCACGGAACAAATTTTTCAGCCGCAACAATACCAACTGGAGACAGAGGATACGTTCTTCTATCGGAAAATGGGTTGATTCCTGTTGGCCTTGGTATATCTCTGCTGTTTTTTCCCAAGACTAGGAATACCTACTTTGCAAGAGGAGGCAGCAGATGGATAAACACAAGGTCATCGAAGCATACCGTCGAGGGCTGATCACGCTGCAGGAATGTGGTCAGATTTTAGGGGCGGAGAGGACACAACTAGATGATTTGTTACGCGTGGATCACACTCGCAAACCGCTGAGCCCCAATCCTTTTTTCAACGTGTAGGAATATATAAACACTTCGTTTATATATTCCGGAACGCATGGAAACTTTCCCCTAAAACGCAGTCGCTCCTCTGTGAGCGATCAACGATAGAGGTTTCCTTAACTTGTAGGAATATCAATCCTGATTCATTCGCGATAGCGTAAAGAGAGCGCTTCTCCCCATGCGGAGGGGCGTTTTCCTGTAGGAAGAAAAGGTTTTTCGCAGACGTTTCCCACTTTTGTATTTCCACGGCGTACTAGGTATGATATTATAGCGCTTAAAAGTGATAAAGGACAGCACCCCAAAAAGAGAACCTGAAGGGGATACAGGCTGCCTGGAGGATGGAGGAAGGATAGAGATGCGTTACTTGACAGCAGGGGAATCCCACGGGCCGCAATTAACAGCTATCATTGAGGGCGTACCGAGCAACCTACCGATTTCCATTGAGGAAATTAATGAGCAGTTGGCACGTCGTCAGAAAGGCCATGGCCGCGGCAGAAGAATGCAGATTGAAAAGGATCAGGTGAAAATTCTTTCTGGTGTCCGTCATGGATATACAACCGGAGCTCCTATCACACTGGTCGTTGAAAATAATGATTGGACGCATTGGCAAGGAATCATGAGCGCTGAGCCTGTAGAGGAAGGCACTGAAGAAAAGCGTCGTGTCTCCCGTCCACGCCCTGGACATGCTGATTTAAACGGGGCGATTAAGTATCATCAACGCGATATGCGCAATATTCTGGAACGTTCCAGCGCTCGTGAGACTACTGTCCGCGTAGCTGTTGGTGCAGTCGCTCGCCAATTGCTGGCTCAATTTGGTATCCGTATAGGCGGGCAGGTACTCCAGATCAATGAGATCGTGGCGAAGAGACAAGAAGTAAGTCTGGACGAGCTGATTGCCCGCACCGAAGAATCGCCAGTACGCTGTTTGGATAAAGAAGCAGAACCACTGATGATGGCAGCGATTGACAAAGCAAAAGAAGACGGGGATTCCCTCGGTGGTACCGTAGAAGTGATCGTTGAAGGCGTGCCAATTGGTTTGGGTAGCCACGTGCAATGGGACCGCAAGCTGGATGGACGTCTTGCACAGGCAATCATGAGTATTCAGGCTTTCAAAGGTGTCGAAATCGGTATCGGATTCGAGGCAGCCGGTCTGAAAGGCTCACAAGTTCATGACGAGATTATTTGGAACGAAGAAACTGGCTACAGCCGAAAAACAAATCGTGCAGGTGGACTCGAAGGCGGTATGACGACAGGAATGCCTGTAGTTGTTCGCGGTGTCATGAAGCCGATTCCTACCTTGTACAAACCGTTGATGAGTGTGGATATCGACTCGAGAGAGCCATTCTCAGCGAGCATTGAGCGTTCTGACAGTTGTGCTGTTCCTGCCGCAAGTGTCGTTGCGGAGGCAGTGGTAGCATGGGAGATCGCGAGTGCTATGTGCGAAAAATTCCCTTCTGATTCTCTTGACGACATGGAAGAAAACGTACGTCAATACCGTGCGTACACGGAGAAATTCTAATGAGCGTGGAGAAGCTGACTGTTGAGCTGGGGGAGCGCTCCTACGAGATTGTGATAGGTGATGGTCTTTTGCACCAGGCTGCAGCGTTGCTAGTAGAGGCAGGCATTGCTTCTACTAGCAAGTTGATGATTGTCACAGATGAGAATGTAGCCGTTCATTATTTAGAGCCTTTGCTCGATGTATTGCGGCAGCATGGGTATCAGGCCCACTCAGCTGTCATCGCTGCTGGAGAACAATCGAAGAGCCTGACTGTCTACGAACGATTGATAACAGAGGCAATTGATGCAGGACTGGACAGGAAGTCTGCTGTATTGGCTCTCGGTGGTGGAGTCGTTGGAGACTTGGCAGGATTTGTGGCTGCTACGTACATGCGCGGCATTGATTTTGTTCAAATGCCGACTACCTTGCTCGCACATGATAGCTCGGTTGGTGGAAAAGTAGCGATCAATCATCCGCTCGGAAAAAATCTCATTGGTGCTTTCCATCAGCCCAAAGTTGTCATTTACGAGACGAAAGCCTTGCATAGTTTACCGAAGCGTGAAGTCGCAGCAGGCTTTGCAGAGGTTGTTAAGCATGGACTTATCGCCGATGCTGCCTTTGTCGATTGGCTGGAAGACAACGCTGAAAGGCTATGGCAGCTCGATTCAGAATTATTAGGGAAAGCCATTGAAAAAGGCTGTGCAGTCAAAGCGGCTATTGTTTCCCAAGACGAGACAGAACAAGGGCAACGTGCATTGCTTAATTTGGGTCATACGTTTGGTCATGCCTTTGAAGCGCTATCTGCTTACTCCACTCTAAATCATGGGGAAGCCATCTCAATTGGCATGTGTTTGGCAGCCAAGGTAGCGGAACGGATTGGTTTTGCCGAGACTGGTGTATACAACCGCACGAAACGGATGCTGGAATTGTTCCACCTGCCAACGGCGTGGCCGGGCAATCTCTCGCCAGAAGCTGTGCTGGAAGCCATGAAACGAGACAAAAAGACGGTAGGCGGAAAGCTGGCATTGGTGTTGCCTAGGGCTATCGGGCAGGTGGAAGTCGTCAAAAATATAGAAGAAGAACTCATACTGGGAGTCATGAGAGAAGAAGTGGAGGGATAAGGATGGGAATGAGAGGAATCAGAGGCGCGGTCACGGTGGAAGCCGATACGCGCGAAGAGATTGTCTCCTCAACAAAATGGTTGTTGGAGGAAATGGTAGCCCGCAATGAAGTAAACCCCGAAGACATTGGCAGCATTATTATCACGACGACAGAGGACCTCTGTGCGACCTTCCCCGCTCAAGCGGCCCGTCTGCTTGAAGGAGAAGCTTGGCAATACGTACCGCTCATGTGCGCAAGAGAAATCCCGGTGCCAGGTGGCTTGCCGCTTTGTATTCGTGTCATGATGCATGTGAATACGGACAAGACAGCAAAAGACATTCATCATGTGTTTTTGCGCGAAGCAGTCAAGCTGCGCCCGGATTTGACAAATCGCGGTTGACAATTAGGGCGCTCTCTTTTACCATAAGTGAAACGAGAGCGCCTCGTTTTTCCGGTAATAAGCAAAAGCCGGCTGAGAGCAGAGAATGAGTTGAGCAGAGTTGAGATGAGTTAGGTTGAGGAGAGAAGAGAAGGCTGGGTACATATTGACACCCAATCCAGGTCTCTTTGTCTGGATTTTTTTGTATACAAATATTTCTCCCCCCTACCTCTCGCTCTAGAAGCGGGTGTAGAAAAGGTGGATGTCTCATTCCCTTTTCTCTCCCACTAATTGAGGAGATGAGAGTCCATGTATTTCCCTTCCCTTGCCGAGGTTAAGACCCTATCGGCGTCGTATTCCCTTATCCCTGTAAGCATGAAACTGTTGGCGGATCAAGAGACACCGATTCGTTTGTATCAGAAGATTCGCAAAAGTGATTCCTTTTTGCTGGAGAGCGTAGAAGGTGGTGCTCGCTGGGCGCGTTTTTCGTTCATTGGCATGAATCCTTTTCAAATCGTGGAAGCAAAAGGTGAAGAAATTAGCGTTTCCTATCGCACTGGTGAAAAGCTTGTTCACACAGGAAATCCCGTCTCCTTTTTGCGTGAAGAAACCGATCGTTACAAAAGCCCGAAGCTGCCTGGGTTGCCTCGTCTCAGTGGTGGTGCGGTAGGCTTTTTCGGCTACAATACGTTGCGCTATTTCGAAAATTTACCAGCACATCGCAAGGAGGCTGTACGAGTCCCGGATATGCGCTTCCTGTTCGTCGATGAGATGATCGCCTTTGATCATTTGAAGCAGGAAATTCAATTGATTGTGAATCTCCATGTGGAACCAGGAGACACTGAGGAAACTATTGGCGAAAAATACAAGCACGTCTGTGAACGAATCGAGGAGTTGGCTGCCAAAGTCATGGCTCCGCTTGAAATGGATCAACGCATTCAAGTAGCAACTGATACACCAGCGCCATTGACAGTAGAGCCAAATATGACGCGGGAGCAATACGAGCAGCTAGTCGTGCAGGCGAAAGAATACATCGCAGCCGGCGACATTTTTCAAGTCGTGTTGTCCCAACGTTTTTCCGTAAAGACTGAAGTCGATCCTTTTGCAGTGTATCGATTGCTGCGTACGTTGAATCCTTCCCCATACATGTACTATCTCGAATACGAGGGAGAGACAGTCGTCGGGACTTCCCCAGAACTGCTCGTGCGTGTAGAGGATGAAAAAGTAGAGATGCGTCCGATTGCAGGAACGCGAAAAAGAGGGGCGACCCCACAAGAAGATGCTGCATTGGCGGCTGATCTTTTGGCAGATAAGAAGGAGAGAGCCGAGCACTACATGCTGCTGGATCTAGGGCGCAACGATGTTGGAAAGGTCTCTGCTTATGGAAGCGTGAAAGTGGAAGAAGCATTGGTGATTGAAAACTACTCCCACGTGATGCATATGGTTTCGCATGTGACTGGCAAGCTTCGGGAGGGACTGCACGCGTTCGATGCATTGCTGAGTGCTTTTCCGGCTGGTACAGTATCTGGTTCTCCGAAGCTGAGGGCGATGGAAATTATTGCAGAGCTCGAGCCTGACGCACGCCATTTGTATGCGGGAGCAATCGGCTACATTTCGTTTGATGGTTCACTCGATAGCTGCATCACGATTCGAACGTTGTTCTTTCAGGATGGATACGCACATGTGCAGGCAGGTGCAGGCATCGTAGCGGACTCGGTCCCTGCGAGTGAATACCAAGAGACGGTGAACAAAGCAGCAGCGATGCTCTCTGCGCTAGAAAAAGCGGAACAGTTGTTTGTCAGAAAGGTGGAGTTGTCATGCTAACATACGCGCTAGAACAAATTCTGCTTGGGAAGCATTTAACACGGACGGTTGCAGAAGAGGCCATGGGCGAGATTATGGACGGAAAGGCAACTCCAGCTCAGATCGGTGCATTTTTGGCAAGCCTTCGCTTGAAGGGTGAGCAGGTGGAAGAGATTATCGGTTTTGCCAAAGCCATGAGAGCGCGGGCGATGAGTTTTCCCATCGAACTGCCAGGTCTGGTAGACACCTGCGGAACAGGCGGAGATGGAAGTCATACCTTTAACATTTCGACGGCAAGTGCAGTTGTCGCAGCAGCTGACGGTGTGCGCATCGCCAAGCACGGGAATCGTGCGGTTTCCAGCAAAAGCGGCAGTGCTGATGTGTTGGAAGCGTTGGGAGTGCCCGTCAATTTATCTCCCAAGGACACCGCAGATTGCCTGCGCGCGACTAATCTCTGCTTCCTGTTCGCTCCTCTTTACCACCAAGCGATGAAGCATGCGGCTGGCCCGCGAAAAGAATTGGCGATTCGCACGGTGTTTAACTTACTTGGACCATTGACAAATCCAGCAGGTGCCAGCCATCAGCTGATGGGCGTCTATGATGCCAAGTTGCTTCCGAATGTGGCGGCAGTCTTACACGAGCTCGATGTGAAAAGAGCGCTCGTTGTAGCAGGCTCGGATGGACTGGATGAATTGACTGTTACGGGAACGAGCCATATTGCTGAGCTGCGGGATGGGCGGATTTTGACATATGAAATCGAGCCAGAACAGTTCGGTCTGCGCAGACATGAGAAAGATGCTTTGCGCGGCGGTGATGCCAATGAGAATGCCAAGATCATTCACGACGTGTTTTCTGGAGCACGCGGGGCAGCACGCGACATCGTTTTGCTGAATGCGGGCGCGATCCTCTACCTGGCAGATCGGGTTAGCTCGATTGAAACAGGGGTTATACGTGCAGCGGAACTGATCGACGGCGGACTGGTCATGCGCAAGCTCGAGCACGTTCGTCAAATCGCAGGAGGTATGATTCATGCTTCGTAAAATCGTGGAAAAGAAACGTGAAGAGATCGCACGACTTTATACAGATACAACCGTGTCAGCATTGCTTTTTGCAACGAAGGAAGTCCAGCGTCCACGCGGATTTCGTCAAGCATTGGAGACGAGTGTACGGCCTGTAAGCGTGATTGCCGAAGTGAAAAAAGCATCCCCGTCCAAAGGGTTGATCCGACCTGCTTTCCAAGCAGTAACCATCGCGAAGGCTTATCAGGCCGCTCGCGCAGAATGTTTGTCCGTTTTGACAGACGAGTCTTTTTTTCAGGGGAGTTTGAGCTATCTACGGCAAATTCACGAGGCAGTTGATCGTCCGTTACTTAGAAAAGACTTTCTTCTGGATGAAATTCAAGTCGTGGAAGCAAGAGCAGCAGGTGCTGATTGCGTGCTACTCATTGCTGCCATTCTCGATCGGGAAACGCTTCGCCACCTGAACCAAACTGCCGAGGAGCTGGGTATGGATGTACTGGTCGAGGTTCATGACAAACGCGAATGCGAGCTTGTTTTTCAAGCAATGGAACCGAAATTGCTCGGAATCAACAATCGAAACTTGAATACGTTTCAAACGGACCTAGCCGTTACACATGAGTTGATTGCAGAACTGCCTGCGTCATTGACGATCGTGAGCGAAAGTGGGATTTCGACACCAGCGGATATTGAAAATGTACGAAGTGCAGGTGCCAGGGCTGTACTGGTTGGAGAGCATTTTATGCGCCAAACAGACGTAGAGCGCGCAGTAATTGACCTTGTAGGAGAAGCAGCACCGGGGGTGAGTCTATGACTCGTTTGAAAATATGTGGGATCAAGCGGGCGGAAACACTTGCGCTGTTAAAGGCACTGGAAGTCGATTACGTTGGCCTTGTTTTTGCCCCAAGTAAGCGACAAGTTGATGCCCAAACTGCGGGACAATTGCTTGCAGCCGTTCCAGGCCATCCTCCTGCTGTAGGGGTGTTCGTTAATCCGACGATGGAAGAGCTGGAGGAAGTGCTAAGCAAGGCACCGCTATCCGTGATCCAACTGCATGGACAGGAGACGCCGCAATTTTGCCAGCAAGTTCGGGAGCGGTTCGCTATTCCGGTGTGGAAGGCGTTGGCCGTGGGCGGAGAAGCGGATGCTGCGCAAGCAATTCAATCCTATCGTGGCATTGTCAGTGCCTTTTTATTTGATACGTATGACCCTACTCAAGCAGGCGGCACAGGGAAAAAGTTTTCGTGGGAGCAAATCCCTGCATTGCAAGCAGCATGCGAGGAAGCAGACTGCATCATCGCTGGCGGGATTCATGCGGGGAATGTCGGAGAATTAACGGGACAGTATCAGGCAGGAATTGTCGATGTGTCCAGTGGTGTAGAGACGGATGGCGAAAAAGACGCTGAAAAAATGAAAACATTGGTGGAGAGGGTGAAGGCGCATGAACAACATTCAAACAACTACGCGAGTCGTGCCTGACGAAAACGGGCGATTTGGTGACTTCGGAGGCAAGTTTATTCCAGAGACCTTGATGAATGCAGTGACAGAGCTCGAGATCGCTTTTGAAGAAGCGCGTCGTGACCCGGCATTTGTTCAGGAATTAAATGGACTGCTCAGCGAGTATGCTGGACGCCCAACCCCGCTCACCTATGCAGAGCGTTTGACAAAAGCGGTCGGCGGCGCCCAAATCTATTTGAAACGAGAAGATCTCAATCATACGGGGGCGCATAAATTAAACAATGCTTTGGGCCAAGCATTGTTAGCCAAACGGATGGGCAAAAAATCAATTATTGCCGAAACGGGCGCTGGTCAGCACGGAGTGGCAAGTGCAACTGTCGCGGCAAAGCTCGGACTCTCTTGCAAGGTGTTCATGGGGGAGGAAGATATTCGTCGCCAGTCTTTGAATGTTTTTCGGATGAAGCTGCTTGGAGCCGAAGTCATCCCTGCGGTATCCGGCTCTCGTACACTTAAGGATGCGACAAACGAAGCGATTCGCCATTGGGTGTCTCACGTAGATGACATGTTCTACGTCATCGGATCTGTCGTTGGCCCACATCCATACCCATACATGGTTCGCGAATTCCAAAAAATTATCGGTGAAGAGACACGGAGTCAAGTCCTGCAAATGCTCAGAAGGCTGCCAGACGAGGTCGTTGCTTGCGTCGGTGGAGGCAGCAATGCGATTGGCATGTTTTATCCGTTCATACAGGATGAGTCGGTCGCGCTCAGAGGAGTAGAAGCGGCAGGAAAAGGAATCGATACCGAAAAGCATGCGGCAACACTAACACTTGGACGCCCGGGAGTCATCCATGGTTCCTTAACTTACTTGTTGCAGGATGAAGGCGGACAGGTGCAAGAAGCGCATTCGATTTCGGCTGGCTTGGATTATCCAGGAGTAGGACCTGAGCACGCTTATCTCAAAGACAGTGGAAGAGTAACCTATACATCGGTAACAGATGCGGAAGCACTCGAGGCGGTACAAGTACTTTGCCAAACGGAAGGCATCATTCCAGCGTTGGAGAGCGCACATGCGATAGCGGAAGCAATAAAACGTGCAAAAGAGATGTCTTCAGACAAAATATTAGTAATCTGTTTGTCCGGTCGAGGCGATAAGGACGTACTGACTATTCAAGAAGCGCTGACAGCAGAAGGGGGAGAGTAATCATGACGACCGCTCTTAACAGAATCGATCAATTATTCGCGGATCGTGATCGCAAACGATTCATCCCGTTTCTAACGGTAGGCGATCCTTCGATAGAAGCAACCTTTCATCTCGTAAAAGCGATGGTCGAAGCCGGAGCAGATCTCATCGAGCTCGGGGTCCCTTACTCTGATCCTTTGGCAGATGGCCCAACGATACAACGGGCTTCAGAGCGTGCATTGAAAAATGGTGTGACGATCAGGGAAGCTTTGCAATTGGTCAAAAGGCTCCGGGAATCAGGTATGGAGGCATCCATCGTCCTGTTCACCTACTTCAATCCGGTTTTGCAATATGGTATCGAGCGCTTTTTTGCCGATCTCGCTGCCTATGGTGCGGACGGAGTTGTCATTCCGGATTTGCCGATTGAGGAAAACGGTCCAGCAGTAACGGCAGCAAAACAGCATGGCATTCATGTCATTTCACTCGTAGCACCAACTTCCAGTTCCAGAATGAACATGATCGGCGCGCAAGCAACGGGATTCCTTTATTGTGTATCGTCTCTCGGTGTGACGGGTGCCCGCGCGGATCTGCGCGAGGATTTGGCAGATTTTCTGGAACGAGTAAAAGCCAGCACATCGGTTCCTACTGCGGTAGGCTTCGGCATATCCACACCGGATCAGGTACGAGCAGTAGCACCCCATACGGATGGTGTCATTGTGGGAAGTGCCATCGTACAGCAAATCGAGGAGTATGCTGAGCAGCTGAAAGACCCCAAACAGATGCCAGAAGCTGTAGAAAAAATAAAAACCTTTGTACATCAGTTAGCCAGTGCGCTACAATAGTGGGAAAAATGTGACTGGAGTGAACGTGGATGCAACCGAAACAACGCATACTCAATGCCCCGGTATATCAACCTGGCAAGCCGATTGATGACGTGAAACGTGAATATGGTTTGACCGAAGTCATCAAGCTGGCGTCCAACGAAAATCCTTTTGGTTCCTCACCGAAGGCGAAAGCTGCCATTGCGGAACAGTTGGACAATTTGGCCCTTTATCCAGACGGTGCAAGCCTTAATCTGCGCTGGGATCTTGCTGACTTCCTCGGAGTCAAACCAGGCCAATTGTTTTTCGGCAACGGGTCTGATGAAATTCTGTTGATGATCTCTCGTGCTTTTTTGAGCGAAGGAACAAATGCAGTCATGGCGACGCAAACGTTCTCGCAGTATCGCTCAAATGGGATTATTGAAGGTGCAGACTTGATTGAGGTGCCGTTGAAAGATGGCGTTCACGATCTTGAAGCGATGGCGGCTGCCATCAACGAACAAACAAAGGTCGTATGGATATGTAACCCGAACAATCCGTCAGGCACGATTGTAACAACATCCGAGTTGGAAGCTTTTATGAAAAAGGCTCCAAAAGATGTGCTCGTCGTGTTGGATGAGGCTTACTACGAGTATGTGGTGGACCCAGAATATCCACAAACAGTACCGATGCTTGCTGAGTATCCGAACCTGATTATTTTGCGTACGTTCTCCAAAATCTACGGTCTGGCTGCCCTTCGTATCGGCTACGGGATCGCGTCAGAAGAGCTCATTTCCTCACTGGAACATGTGCGTGAGCCTTTCAATACAGGCACACTTGGACAGGTAGCAGCACGTGCGGCATTACAAGACCAGGAATTTGTGAAAACATGCCGTGATCGTAACCGAGAAGGCATGAAGCAGTTTACCGATTCATTTGACGAGTGGGGACTCTCCTACTATCCATCTCAGACCAACTTTATCTTGGTTGATTTGAAAAAGGATTCCGATGAGGTATTCAAAAAGCTGCTCTCTCAAGGCATTATCGTTCGCTCTGGTAATGCGCTAGGCTTCCCGGGTTTTCAACGTATTACGATCGGGACCAAAGAGCAAAATGACAAGATTCTTTCTGTCTTAAAAGAAATCGTGACTGGAGCATTGAAATAAAGGACGAAGATGCCGGGCATGCCTCGGCATTTTTGTCTAAGAGAGATATAGGAAGGATAGAGAGTGGAGATGAAAAAAACCACTATTACTGTAATCGGCGTCGGATTGATCGGCGGCTCCATCGCGCTGTCAATGCGACGCGATCCCAATATTCGGGTAGTCGGTTACGATTTACGTCAGGATTGTTTAGATAAAGCACTGACCTTGGGTGTCATTCATGCAGGCACAACTGATTTGCAGACCGCAGTTCGAGAAGCAAATGTCATTTTCCTCGCATCACCTGTAGAGCAAATCGTTGCAACCATTCGCTCGTTAGTGGAAATGGAACTGCAGCCGGGTGTGATCATTACAGATGTTGGCAGTACAAAAGCAGGTATTGTGAGACAAGCGGGGGATGTCATTCCCGACCATGTAACGTTTATAGGTGGACATCCAATGGCCGGCTCGCACAAATCCGGCGTGGAAGCTGCTTCTGATCGTCTGATGGAAAACGCCTATTATGTTTTGACACCAGCGCCGGGAACATCTGAAGAAAAAGTAAAGCAATTGTCTGAACTACTTTCACTGACTCGCGCAAAAATCGTGCAAATGGACGCGGATTCGCATGATCAGGTCGTGGGTGCAGTTAGTCATTTCCCGCATATTCTCGCTTCTGCTCTGGTCAATCTGGTGGCAGGGTACGACGAAGAAAATGCTTGGCATGCAACCCTTGCTGCTGGTGGCTTCCGTGACATTACGCGCATTGCTTCGAGCAACCCTCAGATGTGGCGTGACATTTTGCTGCAAAATCGTGATCCGATCCTAAAAATCGCAAAAGATTGGGCAAACGCATTAGAAGATGTCGTTTCTCTGGTAGAACAGGGAGATCCAAAAGGAATCGAGCATTTCTTCAAAACGGCCCGAGAATTTCGCGACAGTTTGCCAGAGCGTAAAACGGGTGCATTGCCTCCTTTGAACGATTTGTATATCGATATCCCGGACCACCCGGGTGAAATCGGACGAATTACGACATTGTTGGGAGCAAGACAAATCAACATCACGAATCTCCAAATCAGAGAGACACGAGAAGACATTTATGGGGTGCTACGGATTACGTTCCATTCGCAACAAGAGTTGGAAAAGGGAGAGGAAGTTCTTCGCTTTTTCGATTACAATGTATACAAGCGCACATAAGTGTTTTTATGCAAACACACTTTACAACGAAGACGCTTCACAGTGCGACTGGTGATCTGGGAGAGCGTGAGAGAGAAAAGGAGTGGAAGTAATGCTTCGCGTACAACAAGCCAAACAAATCAAAGGTACCGTTCGCGTGCCAGGAGATAAATCCATTTCCCACCGTGCAGTTATGTTTGGTGCTCTAGCAGAAGGAACGACGACTATTGAAGGCTTTTTGCCAGGTGCCGATTGCTTGAGCACGATTAGCTGCTTCCGTCGGATGGGTATCGAGATTGAACAACAAGGAGATGCCGTAACCGTACAGGGAAAAGGCTGGTATGGTTTGCAGGAACCATCTCAACATTTGGATGTTGGGAACTCCGGTACGACCATTCGCTTAATGGCAGGGATCATGGCGACACAGCCTTTCCATGTGGTGATGGAAGGCGATGAGTCTATAGCCAAAAGACCAATGCGCCGCGTGATCGGACCACTCCGTCAAATGGGCGCCAAAATCGACGGAAGAAAAGACGGCGAATTCACACCGCTATCCATTCGGGGTGGGGAGCTTCAAGGGATCGCGTATCAATCCCCGGTTGCAAGTGCACAAGTGAAGTCAGCGATTATGCTGGCAGGGTTGCAGGCAAAAGGCGTGACGAGTGTAACAGAGCCACATTTATCCCGCGATCATACAGAGCGTATGCTGCAAGCATTTGGTGTACAGGTTGTGCGTGATGGTTTGACCGTTTCAGTAGAGGGTGGACAAAAACTGAAGGGCCGTGCCATTTCTGTTCCTGGTGACATTTCTTCCGCTGCCTTTTTGATTGCAGCTGTAATGGTCGTACCAGGCAGCTCTCTTCTCATTGAAAACGTCGGAATCAACCCAAGCCGCACGGGCATCATTGATGTTGTCAAGGCGATGGGGGGAAGCCTGGAGCTTTTGAATGAGCGAGTCGTAAATGAAGAGCCGGTTGCAGACCTCCTCGTGACGCATTCGGAGCTACATGGTATTGAAATCGCCGGAGATATTATTCCGCGTCTGATTGACGAAATTCCAGTGATTGCAGTCATGGCAACGCAGGCAAAAGGACAAACCGTTATCCGTGATGCCGAAGAGCTGAAAGTAAAAGAAACGGATCGTATTGCCACGGTGGTGAGCCAACTGTCCAAATTCGGTGCGAGGGTGACACCTACAGATGACGGAATGATCATCGAAGGAAAGACTGGACTTACAGGGGCTGTCATCGATAGCATGGGGGATCATCGAATTGGCATGGCGATGGCGATCGCAGGTCTCGTTGCCGATGGGGAGACGACAATCGAAAATGATGATGCGATTGATGTATCGTTCCCTGGCTTCCATGACTTGCTTGTGAAGATCAGCCAGTAATGAAAGAATGAAAGAGAAGTCTGTTCCTTTATAGGGGAGCAGGCTTCTTTTTTTGTGCGAAGGAAAAGCGTTCCGAATTTTAGCAAAAATGATTTGACAAGCGCTTACATTCCGTTTATTATAAAACTACAGTATGGTTTCTCTCCACTCCTATCCAATATAAGAAAGCACGTGTGTGCTACCGTCGTTTGAATGCGCTTACATCAACGGCGGTCTTTTTTTGTTTAAAAAGCGGTTTGACTCGAATGAGTACTTTTTCCCCGGTCTGTGCATATGCTCGTACAAAGGTAGTGTCCGCAAGAGAAGTGGGAGGGGGACGAGCTATGCTGGAGCGAGGGATGGTCATACGCGGGGGAACGATTGTCACAGCACGGGGAATGAAAGAAGCAGATATTTGGATCCGTCAAGGAAAAATTGTACGAATTGCTAAAGACACCTTGACGAAAAACCCCTTCAACGATTTATTTGAAGAAATAGATGCTACCGGTATGTATCTTCTGCCCGGTTTTGTCGCACTCCTGACACATTCGTTGTATAAAATCAAAGATGTAGATGTTTATATAGCGGCCATGCGAAATCTCATCAGCACGGGATGTACAAGCCTGGTAGACGTCTTCCGGCCAGAGCGTTGGATGAGCAGACCGCAAATTCACTATCAACAAACGCAGCATTTCAACAGTTTGTTGGATTACGTTTGGCACGTAGAAATCGATGTCGCCGATCTTCATGGTGACCGCTTAGGGGAATGGATGAATCATGGCTATTCTTCGTTTCATGTCACGATTCGAAATCCAGAAGAAATTTCCACAATAAAATGGGAAACGCTTTTGCAACTTCATACGTCTAAACATACGATCCTGCACATGCAGGTACAAAATGATCCGTTTCTGAAAAAGGAACAACGGGAACTCATTCGAAAGAGTTGGCTGGAGGCTACTCGTTATTGGAGGTTGCGTACTGTCATTACTGATTCTCAAGCGGCCTTTCATTTTGAAGAAAATGACCCGTACCTGCATATCTTTCGTTTGCCGGCTGAAGTGACGGATCAAGGTCTGCGTCAATTACATCGCCAATGGTTTGGGAGCTGGCAAGTAGCATCTCCGATTCACGATGTGCGGATTGATACACGGAAGAGCTGGTGTACGCCCGAAGAATTGCTATGCTTGCTAGTCAGGCTCGCTTCGACAAATGTTGCAAAAGCAGTTGGACTGTATCCACGAAAAGGAAGCTTGACAACTGGCGCAGACGCTGATATCGTTTTCCTGAAAAAGGAAAACTGGTTGACAAAGAATGATCTTTCCACTATTCTCAATTTTAGTGAAATGCATCTTCCAACATCTGTTATGTCGAACGGTAAATGGATATATCGAAATATGCGATTTATCCCCTTGATTGGTATGGGTAAGTGTTTATTCGACACGAAGCCCTACGCTTATGTCATATAACCCCGGTTTGGGGGTTTTTTCGTGAATGGTTTCCAGTAGACAGACGTGAAAAAGAATCGTAAGGTCGCGCAACTTTTTACATCCCCAGCAGTCTAATTATGCAAAAGGCCGCTGAGGGATCGGAATCGCAAGGAGGTAATCTCTGATCATGACCGATTCCCAGCTTATCCGAGAGATTAAAGAAGGTAATCTGGAATGCTATGCTGAACTGATTCGTCGATATGAAAAAAAGATCCTCTCATTTGTCACTCATCTTTTGCGTCAGGCACATTTAGAGCATATAGCGGAGGATATATGTCAGGAGACGTTTTACAAGGCGTATAAGAGCATTCATTCTTTCCGAGATGTAGAAGCTACATTCTCCACCTGGCTCTATACGATTGCACGCAACTCCGTACTTAGTGAATTGCGCAAGAGTCGCAATTCAGACGTGTATCTGGATGATACGTTGCAAGTACCTATGGCATCTCCCAAGACACTGCCTGAGCAAGTTTTGCTCCGGAATGAACGGGAGAGCATGGTAAGACTGGCGATCAACAGCTTGCCAGAGAAGCAACGCTCTGCACTGATATTACGTGAGTACGAACAAATGGATTACACAGAAATCGCTACGATTCTGGATTTAACAGTGAGCTCTGTGAAGTCTCTACTGTTTCGAGCGCGGCAAAGTATTCGTGGACAGTTGGAAAACTACATCCTGGACCCTCATTTGGATGAAGCTGAAGGGATGAATCGATGATGAGATGTGAAGAAGTTCAGGAAATTCTGCCTGAATACGCCGAAAATCTGTTGCCTGAGGTGACCCAACGCCGGGTTGATCACCATATGGCGGCATGCTATGCCTGTCGTTCCGACTATGAGATTTGGTCGGACAGTGGTGAATGGATGGAAATGGATAAAGAAGAATACCATTCTGTAACTCCATCACGTTCCATTGTTGACGCGGTGATGGCCCGTATTTTATCGGAAGAGCAGTGGGCGATCCCGATTGGCAGAAAAATTTTCAGCGTGACAGCGAGAATGCGACGCATGGCTGCGAGTGTAGCTGTTTTGTTGCTCATGGTCTTTTCGTTCACTTTATATGTGAATACAAGCACCACGGAGCATGCGAATTCGCTCGTGATTAACGGAGAAGTTATGGAGATTAACTCGCCTAAAGCGCAAGTTATTTCTTCTTCCATGCAAACAGACGACGGTACATACGTGGTAGAAGCCCAGCCATATACAACGCAAGAAGATTCGTTGGAACATGCTACTGCTTCGATCGTACCGCTCGATGGGAAGCCGACTTCTACTGATTCAGCCAAACCGAATTACAGCATTGTACTTAGTATTTTTGGAATCCTTATTACTGTTCTTACAATGAGCTGGCTAACGCGAGCATAATGGTATATGATCAAGAGTAAAAGAAAAGACCGTCTTCGGACGGTCTTTTGTGGCTATTTTATTAGAGTGGTTGTTCAACAAGCGCGAAGAGCAACAAGGCCACGCAAAATACATATGAGGTGAAAGAAATGCCGAAAAAGTGGCTGTATGTTATAGACGAAGCGATCAAGCGGATCGAAAACGATGAAGTTGAATTGGGCTTGACCGCTCTGCAAAAGGTTCAGGAGCATGGAAAGGATTTGCCGGATGTCATGATGTATTTGGCAGAGGTCTGGTATCGACTCGGTCATTTGGAAGAGGCGAGTCAATTGCTGACAGATGTCATGGCCAAAAATCCGCAAATGGATTCTTCTTTGCGCAGAGAATGCCAGCTGCTGCTAGCGGAGATTGCTTTGGATTCCAGTGATTTTGAGACGGCGCAACATCTTCTTTATGAATGCAAAGAATCTGGCTTTGAAAGCATCCAGCTTGATTTGTTGCTAGCGGATCTGTATTCACTTCAAGATTTAGATGAAGTGGCGGTCAAGTATTTGGAGCAAGCAAGACTCAAGGAGCCAGACAACCAAGATATTATGGCAGCGCTGGGTAACTTGTATTTCCGCATTGGCGAAGACGAGAAAGCAATGAAGCTCCTGGAACAAGCCGGGGATGAAAGTCTGTCTATGCTTTTGACGAAGGGGCGCTCGTACGCACAAAGCGGTCAATTCGAACAGGCTTATCAGGTATTCCGTCAGGCGCTGGTCATGGATCGTTCGCCAGAAGTACTCTACGGTTGTGCATTGATGGCATTCCATGTAGGACGACTGGATGAAGCAGCAGAATTGGTCAGCAGTTTGCAAGCGGTTGACGAGGAGTATGTGGCTGCTTATCCGTTAGCTGCAGATGTGAATCTATCGATGGGGAAAACAGAAGCCGCTATTGAGGCGTTGAAACAATATGTGTCTTTGTCCGGTTTCGATTTGGATCAGATTCGCAGGCTGATTGCCCTTTTGACTCAAGCCGGGCGCTATGAGGAAGCGAAGGAGTACCAACAACTTCACGATTTGTGGGACCATGAATCCGACGAGGAGCAATAAAAAATCGACAAACAGGAAGTCACTTCGGTGGCTTCCTGTTTATTTTTCCGCATTTTGGCAAGAATGAGTGACAAGTAAGCCATCGTAAAGAAGGGATGCACAGATGAACTTGGCTGAGATCTTGGTTTACACCGATATCCGGCAGCTCCATCAGATTGCCAACCATTACGGATGCGAATGCAACCCTCATTCCAAAAACGAATTGATTACGTCACTGTTGTCTAGCTTGAGGCACAGGTTGACAATCTCTCAAGAAGTTGAGCAGCTGAGTAGTGTAGAAACCCATTTTTTGCTGCAATTGTTCCTGGACAAGCGTACGGTCATGTCGCTTGAGGATTTGTTGGCGAAGGCTGGAGTGGCACTGGCGTGTGAAAAGGAAAAAAAGCAGGAGGAAGGACGGAAGTTTGTCGCGGCTGCAATGAAGCGAGGATGGATTTTTCCAGCGAAAAGTAAGACAGTAGGGCAGTACCAAATTCCGCTGGACATCCGTGAGCCGTACTTGCAAGCATGGCTGACAAAGTGGCGTGAGTCAAACGCATCTTTTCATCCTGGTCCGCAAGCGTATAGGGATGAAGGAACAGCACTATGCGATGATATCATGCAATTTTTACAATTTCTCCAGCAGGAGCCAGTACCACTAACCGCAGAAGGTGGCATGTACAAGAGACATCAGCAGCAGCTTTTTCAATTTTTGTACGTAAAAGAAGAGCCGCTATTGCCGCAAAAATGGCGTTTTGGGTACGGGCTGCATTTTGATTTATACCCTGACCGCTTTTCCTTGCTCTACGATTTCTGCTATTATCACCGATGGATCGTCGAAGTCGACGGCAAAGTAGCCGTAACGGAAGCAGGAAGAGAGCGACTGGAGCAACCGTATAACGATCAATTGTACCATGATGTCATTCGCTTCTGGATGAGGCTGTACAAGCGGGCTGTCCCCAACTTGCCGATGTTGGTTCAGCTCATTCCGTTGATCGCGTCGGCTGGATGGGTAAGTCAGCAATCTCTGATGGACACGCTACTCCATTGGATGAAAGAGTTTTACTACGATTCACCCACAGATATCTTGGTGAATCGGGTATGCAAAATGATGGTGCATCTTGGATTGTTGCGCGTCGGCCAAGACGAACAGGAGCAGTGGCTATACACCGCGACGTATGCGAGCCAGACTTGGCTTCGAAAATACAATGGTTTTACCGAAACGACTATTTTATTGAAGTGAGGGATGGGTATGGAGTGGCCGAATTTCTATTCCAACGCGTACGGAACGAACAATCAAATGGTTTCCGGTTTGCTATCTGAAATGGTGATCGACGAGCAGATGCGTCAATACCGCAAGCGCACGCTGATCCAGGAGATTGATGAGGCACTTGCATCGAAAAACAAAGAGCTGTTTATGCGCTTAACAGACGAATTGAAAGAAATCATGGCTTACGAGCAAGCCTAAATACATATCGTATGCGTTATTGCGAGTCTCCAACCATTCATGGTACGCTTGTTTCCAGAAATGAACAAGGAAATGAGGAGACGGCCCTATGCAGTGGAACTTGAACGATTTTGAAAACTGGGAGGAGTTGCGATCCTTTGTGGATACCGCGCTGCTCCCTCTTTATTTGTACAGTACGGACAGAAAAGTAGAAGAGCATGTTGTTCGGATGAACTACTTGTTAAATGTAGCTGCCGGGATTGAACACCGCTTGAAGGGGCGCGTGCTGCTGTTTCCGTTAAGCTATCAAATAGGAGAAGAACAGCTGGAACAACGAACACCGGCGGAATTCCCTTATAAAGTAGTGCTTCATTTTCGCGGAGAACAGATTCAAGTAATAGAGAGGGCAGAAGAAGGCGTGTTGACGTTATTGGTAGGGGATGAAGATTTGGAATCTTCTTTGCGCTTCGAAGTGACCGTGGATGTGCTGTACAAAGAGGTCATCAAGTTGTGGCAAACTGGGCAGCGATAATCCATTTGACTAAAATAAGAGACGCAATAGAGAAAGCGTTTTCCGGTAATACTACAGAAAAATGGGTGGGGCAAGGTCTTAAATTTGACAATCTGGCAACAATATCCTGTCACACATCGTTTGTGCAAAGACATGTCCACTGGACATTCTTGACATCTTTATAGGCGTTAGCTATGATTGGGATTGACCTAGTGTATATGTATAAAAATGCCATCGTAGCGCTATTTTACAGGATAAGGAGGGAAAAAGATATGGGAGACAAACGCGAAATTTCCAGGCGTACATTTTTGAACTACGCCCTTATGGGAACTGGCGGATTCCTTGCTGCGGGAATGATCACCCCAATGATTCGTTTTGCGGTAGACCCCCTTCTGCAAGGACATGCAGGTGGAGATAAAGTAGCTGTCGGCAGTCCGGATGAGTTTAGTGCCGTGCCAAAACGCGTTGAATTCAAGGTCCATACCAAGGACGGTTGGTATGAATCAGAATCAACACTTACTGCATGGGTTACCAAGAACGACAAGGGTGAGATTCTTGCTCTGTCCCCGATCTGTAAGCACTTAGGGTGTACGGTTGACTGGGGAACTGGTGCAGGCCAACCGAATGAGTACTTCTGTCCTTGCCACATGGGTCGTTATACGATCAATGGCGAGCACATTTTGGGAACGCCACCCACGGCCTCTCTCGATGAGTATGAGACAGAAGTCAAAGATGGAAAATTGTATTTAGGTAAAGTAAAAGCAAATCCTCGTCCGGGGGTGAACGGCTAAAATGATGCAAAAAATGTATGATTGGGTCGACGAGCGCTTAAACATCACTCCGATGTGGCGTGACTTGGCTGACCACGAAGTACCTGAGCACGTGAACCCGGCACATCATTTTTCCGCTTTTGTTTACTGCTTTGGTGGACTTACGTTCTTTATTACCGTTATTCAAATCTTGTCTGGTATGTTCTTGACGATGTACTATGTACCAGACGTTATCAATGCTTACGAATCCGTTAAGTACCTGCAGAACGAAGTAGCGTTCGGGGTAATCGTGCGCGGTATGCATCACTGGGGTGCCAGCTTGGTCATCGTGATGATGTTCCTACATACTCTGCGTGTATTCTTTACAGGTGCATACAAAAAGCCTCGTGAATTGAACTGGGTAGTCGGCGTATTGATTTTCTTCGTTATGCTGGGTCTCGGTTTCACAGGTTACCTCTTACCTTGGGATAACACCGCATACTTTGCGACCAAAGTAGGTGTGCAGATCGCTGACTCTGTACCTTTAATCGGTCCATACGTGAAAACATTGCTTACAGGCGGAGACATTCTAGGAGCGCAAACGCTTACCCGTTTCTTCGCAATTCACGTGTTCTTCCTTCCAGGCGCGCTGCTTGGTCTGTTGGGAGCTCACTTTGTAATGATCCGTTCGCAAGGTATCTCGGGTCCACTATAATCGGTCTTCGAAAAAAGGAGGAAATAGCATGGCAAAACAAGATAAAGATGCTACCTTCGTCGGAGATTCCCGAGTATCGGCGAAGCGTATTCCAAACATTTCTCCATCCTACTCCGACTTTCCAGGAAAAAATGAGCCGTTTTGGCCAAACTTCCTGCTGAAAGAGTGGATGGTGGCAGCCGTTTGCTTGGTTGGTTTCCTTGTGTTAACGGTTTCACACCCGTCGCCGTTAACTGACAAAGCAAACCCGAATGATACATCATTCATTCCGTTGCCAGACTGGTACTTCTTGTTCCTGTATCAATTGCTGAAATATCCATGGGCTGCAGGGGATTGGGTCGTTCTTGGGATCGTTGTTATTCCAGGTATCGCATTTGGTGCACTGATGCTGGCTCCTTGGCTGGATACCAGCAAAGAGCGTCGTCCTAGCAAACGTCCAGTTGCTACAGGCTTGATGCTGACTGCACTCGTTGGTATTTTCTACCTGACTTGGGCAGCAAACCATGAATATCATCTGGCTCACCCAGATAAAGGTAAAGGAACTGGTGGCAAAGAGGGATCGAGTGCAACTGCACCTGCTCCAGCTGACACCAGCTTTAAAGCAGATGCGCTTTGGAAAGCGCAAACAAGCTGTATGGGGTGCCATGGTAAAAACATGGAGGGTGGCATGGGTCCAAACCTCCAAAAAATCGGCGCAACTTTGGATGCAGCCAAGATTACTGATATCATCAAGAACGGTAAAGGCGCAATGCCAGGCGGTATGATCAAAGATGATGCAGAAATCGCAAAGCTGGCTGACTACTTGGCTGGCTTGAAATAAGCTAATAGGGGAAAAGCTGGCTGGTAATGCGGTCAGCTTTTTCGTTAGCGGCGTACACAGCGGGAGACGATTATAGATGATCTGGATATGGGAGTGGTTTCGGCAATCTTTGGGCAAAAGGTGGTTTCTTTGGACGCTGTTCGTCGTCAACTTTTTAGGAACCATATATGGATTCATCTGGTATGGTAACCAATTGGCTGAGACACCAGCATATTTGATTCCTTTTGTTCCGGACAGCCCGACAGGTAGCGGACTTTTTTCGCTTGTACTCCTTACCTATTTGTTGGGTCGCCACATTCCTGTACTGGAAGCTTTGGCTGGCATCACCAATTTTAAGTATGGTGTCTGGGCCGTCTGCATTATCGTGGCTGGTTGGATGATGGGCAATGAAGTGCGTTGGACAGACGTGATGCTGATTATTTCCCACACGGGCATGGCTGTGGAATCTGTTTTGTACGCACGTTTTTACAAGCTAAGTCTTCTGCCGGTGGGAATCGCTGCGCTGTGGACACTGAATAATGATTTTCTCGATTACGTCATGGATATCCATCCGTGGCTGCCGAGTGTGCTGGATCCGTATGAGGGTTTCGTAGGTTTGTTTACGGTTCTTCTCAGTCTGATCTCGATCTCGGTGATCTGGTGGGTAAACATGAAGTATACGACAAATAAGGTCTAATCTTGTCCTCCTTTCCATAGTCTGTACTAGGGAAGGAGGTTATTTGCGTTGAAGAAAAATATCCGGTTTTTATTATTCTTTCTCATGATCGGGTTGTTCTTGTCGTGGCCCATTCATAACTTGTACTCGAAGCTAAATCAACCGATAGAACAAAAGCAGTTGGCAGCATTGGATCAAATTGCGCATGAGTTCCTGACGTATGCAAAAAAGGGAGATCTTGAAGGCGCAGAGCAGCGCATCGTCCAGCTAGCAGACCGATTTCCGAACCAGCATTTGCCCAATCCGATACGTATTGAGAGTCTGAATGCAGTGACCCAGTCTATATTGGCAGCCAAGCAAAGCTTTGCTTCCGCAAATGCAAGTGAACAGCAATTGCTGTGGCATGCCACGCGGGTCCGTATCGCCATAGACGCCCTTACCCATGATCACCAGCCGATGTGGCGTAGCTACTATCCTTCTCTCGTAACACAGGTCCAAAACCTGCAGCTATCCGCTGTTGAGCGGAATTTCAGTCAGTTTCGCGAACAGTTCGATGAGAACTACCGGTTATTTTTGGCCATCAAGCCGGGGATGAGTATTCAGCTTCCAGAGGGGCAAATGTCCTCGATTACGGTTGCGTACGATATCATATCCAAAGAGATGCGGAACACCCAAGTAGATTGGCAGCTGGTTCGAGAGGCATTGCGAGAATTGAACAGCTCCTTTCAAGTGGCTTTTGTGGGAGAAGAGAAGAGTACGCTTGCTCGTTTGATGATGCGTCCAGACTCTCCGATTGTTACTCTCGCTTCTATCATGATAGCTTTGATCATGGCCTTGTCTTATGTGGCATGGAAGAAATACAACGGAGAAATCCGTTCGACCTAATAGGTGCAAAAAGGTGCAAAAACCCTTGCCTGTACGAAAAGGCAAGGGTTTTTCTGTGCTGCTTCATGTTAATCGTGAAGCGGTTTCTTGTTTTCATCAAGGGTGAAGCCTTCTCCGAGAACTTCATGCACATCATTAACGATGACAAAAGCATGCGGATCAATTTCTTGCACAATGGTTTTAAAACGCATGACTTCGTTTCGGCTGACAACAACATAGATGACTTTCTTTTCCTCGCCAGAGTAGGCGCCTTTACCGGCTAAGAGTGTCACACCACGACCTACATCGAGAATGTGCTTGGCGATGCTATCTGCTTCGTTGGAGATGATTGTCAATGCTTTTCCTGCATAAGCGCCATCTTGGAAAAAGTCGATGACACGTGCTGCGATAAAGACGACGACAAGGGTGTACATGGCGCTTTCTAGGTTCAAATAGACGAGGGACGCCCCAATGACCAAGATGTCTCCGAAGAACAACGTCCTTCCCATACTGATACCCATGTATTTCTGAAGGAGTCTGGCAATGATGTCCACACCGCCGGTCGTTCCGCCGTACCGGAAAATAATCCCTAAGCCGACACCAACAGCTACCCCGGCATACAGGGAAGCAAGCAAGCGATCTTTCATTGGCAACGGAAGCACGCCATCAAATAAGGATAAAAAGACGGAAAGAGAAACCGTTCCCAAAATCGTGTAGAAAAAAGAGGTTCGTCCAAGAATTTTCCAGCCCAAGAAAAATAACGGTACGTTCAGGACAAAGAAGACGATTCCCTGATCCACAACAGGAACTAACAGCTTGATCAAAATACTGATACCGGTGATACCGCCCTCAGCTAGATGATTGGGAATGTTGAACGCGTTAATACCAAATCCCATAATGGCAGAACCGATGATAATGGCAATGATACTGTCAAGACGAATTTTCATATTTCCTCCTGTTCGCCGGACCAGGAAAAGGCTTCCCCCCGGACTTGATGTGCAGGTAATACTTGTGTTACCTGAGGGCTATCCGAAAGCCATTATAAATGAACGCTCGTTTGATTGTCCATATGCTGGAAAGACGAAGTATTGTGATTTGGCAAACGAAGCCTTTTTTAGTACGATAGGTGAAAGAGAGAAGAATGTGAAAAAGGAGTGGTCGGATGGAACGGCAAAAGACTATGCAAGAGATGCAGCAAGAAGTTGATCAATACATATCGCAATTTAAAGAAGGATATTTTTCTCCGCTGTCCATGCTGGCTAGAATGACAGAAGAAGTAGGCGAATTAGCCAGAGAGATTAACCATTTTTATGGAGAAAAACCGAAGAAAAAGGACGAAGGCGAAAAAACAGTAGAGGAAGAGCTGGGTGACGTACTCTTCATTGTAATTTGTTTCGCAAACTCACTCGGAATCGATTTGCAGGAAGCGTTTGATCGTATTATGCACAAGTTTAATACACGCGATAAAGATCGCTGGACAAGAATAGAGGAGAACGAGCAGCATGACTAAACAAATTCGTGTAGCAGTTGCTGGCGCAAATGGTCGAATGGGGCAAGAAGTAGTGAAAATGCTAGCGCAGGATACCGCGCTCGTTTTTACAGGCAATTTGGATACGCGTGTGAGCGAAGAGGGAATCAATCAACAATTGGACGAAATGAAGCCAGATGTTTTGGTAGACTTTACGACACCGCATACGGTGTATCGTCATATGGAGCTCTGTCTGGCTCGTGGTGTGCGACCGGTGGTTGGTACAACAGGACTGACAACAGAGCAGCTACAAGAGATGACGGAGCGCTATAGAGAAGCGGGACTGGGCGCCATCATTGCTCCGAATTTTGCAATCGGAGCGATTCTATGTATGAAGTTTTCCGCAATGGCAGCAAAATATATGCCACATGTGGAAATTATCGAGCTGCATCATGACCGAAAGCTGGATGCGCCAAGCGGAACTGCATTGAAGACCGCCGAGATGATTGCAGCGGTTCGTGAAGAGCTCAAGCAAGGGCATCCTGAAGAGGTAGAAACAATTCCAGGCGCTCGCGGAGCAGATTACGAAGGCTTCCGAATTCACAGTGTCCGCCTGCCAGGCATGGTCGCCCATCAAGAGGTTTTGTTTGGGGCAACAGGCCAAACGCTGTCCATACGCCATGATTCGATTAACCGGGAATCTTTCATGCCAGGGGTAAATATGGCTATTAAAGCCGTAATGAATATGAACGGATTGATTTACGGATTGGAACATCTGATTGATTAAACGTTTGATTAACATACACACGATACCCAGCCATAAAGGGAGAGGTTTTCTTGAAAATTGCATTGATTGCCCATGATCGAATGAAAGAACAGATTGTGCAACTAGCGATGGCCTATGAATCCATTTTGGCAAAGCATGACCTGTATGCCACAGGAACAACTGGGTCGCGAATCATGGAAGCTACGTCGCTTTCCCTAACCCGATTTCTTTCAGGGCCATTAGGAGGCGATCAACAAATCGGTGCGATGATCGCCCGCAATGAGATGGATTTGATTATCTTTTTGCGTGATCCGCTTACCTCTCAACCGCATGAACCTGATATTATCGCACTGCTTCGACTGTGTGATGTGCACAAGATACCGTTTGCCACCAATCTCGGTTCGGCAGAAATCATGCTGAAGGCCTTGGAAATGGGACAACTGGATTGGCGCGAAGTGGTGCGTGAGGAGAATGAAGCATGAGTTCACTCGATATTTTGGCAATCGGCGCTCATCCTGACGATGTCGAGATCGGAGCGGCAGGCAGTCTGATATTGGCAGCTAAAGAGGGAAAGCGCGTGGGGATTCTCGACTTGACCTACGCAGAATTGTCTTCGAATGGAACGGTGGAGAGAAGGCAACAAGAAGCGGCTGCGGCTGACCAAGTGATGGGAGTGGCTGCACGCTTTAATTTTGGACTGCCTGATCGCGGCTTGGAAGCAGTCAGGGAAAGTGCGATTGAACGTGTCGTAAAGCTCATTCGTGAAACACGCCCAGCCATTGTGCTTGCGCCTTATCACGCGGATCGTCATCCAGATCACGAAAGCGTAAGTCGGATCGTTCGCGAAGCGGTGTTTAATGCGGGTATCCGCAAGTATTTGCCGGAGCCTTCTTTGCCTGCCTATCGCCCATCGCAATTTCTTTACTATTTTATTAATTCCACTGTCACGCCACAGGTTGTCGTGGATATCACTGCTGTTTATGAGCAAAAAATGGAAGCGCTGCGTTGCTATCGCAGTCAGTTTGAGCTTGAAGAAGGTAGTGTCCAAACACCACTTACCAACGGTTATCTGGAGTCTGTTGAGTATCGAGAGCGACTGTTTGGTCAGCAGGCTGGTGTAGCCTACGCAGAAGGATTTGTCAGTGCAGCTCCGTATGTATTAAAGAGCTTGTGAGAAGGGGTGACACTGTATGAAGATCGGGATTACTTGCTATCCGTCATTGGGCGGATCGGGCGTAGTAGCCACAGAGCTGGGCAAGCTATTGGCTGAGCGAGGACATCAAGTCCATTTCATTACAGGTGGAATGCCATTTCGTTTAGGCGCGTTTCACCCAAACATTTTCTATCATGAAGTAGAAGTGAACAACTATGATGTTTTTAAATATCCACCCTATGACTTGACCTTGGCGAACCGAATGGCGCAAGTGGCGAAAAATGAAAGCCTGGACTTATTACATGTGCATTATGCTGTGCCACATGCATTGTGTGCGTTCCTCGCCAAGCAAATGGTAGGGGATCATTTGAAAATTGTGACCACACTGCACGGGACGGATATTACTGTTCTGGGTTATGATTCGAATTTGAGTGATATGATCCGCTTCGGCATTGAGCGAAGCGATTTGGTAACAGCGGTGTCCAATGATTTGATCAGGCAGACAAAAGAGCTGCTGCATACTGAAAAAGAAATTGTTCCTGTGTATAACTTTGTAGACAAGCGGCGTTATTACCCGAAAGAGGTTACGAAGCTGAAAAAGGTATTTGCACCGAATGGTGAAAAAATTCTTATGCACATTTCCAATTTCCGTCCGGTCAAACGAGTGCCGGATGTGATTGAAATATTTTCGCGTGTACGTGAAGAAGTGCCTTCCAGACTGATCCTTATTGGGGAAGGTCCCGAAATGGGGCTGGTCCGCAAGATGATTGCCGAGCTGGGTCTGAATGACGATGTATGCTTCCTCGGCAAGCAGGAAGACGTCGCCGAGGTATTGTCAATGGCAGACATTATGCTGCTTCCATCAGAAAAGGAAAGCTTCGGTCTCGTCGCACTTGAAGCAATGGCTTGCGGTGTGCCAGTCGTCGCAACAGTGGCAGGTGGTTTGCCTGAAGTTGTACTGGATGGTGTGAACGGCTACTTGCGTCCAATAGGCGACGTGGAAGGCATGGCGAAAGAAACGATACGTCTCTTGCAAAACGAAGAGCTCTACCGCGAATTCTCCGCAAATAGCATTGAGCGATCCTGCAAAACGTTTTGTCACGAAACGATTGCTTCGCAGTATGAAGCACTGTACGCCAACTTGCTGGCAAGCAAAACTGAAGAAAACCTAAGTTTTTGAACGTAAGATGGAGCTTTTAGCTAGCTGATGCACCTTGGATATAAAAATAAACAATCCATACAAAACTCTCATGATAAACGCCTCCTTGAGTAGATCAGGCGGAGCAAACCAGAAAGGGGGGATTGGATTGGCGATAGAATTGGCTAAGCGTGTTCTCGACAGATTGGAGGAACACGGTTTTGAAGCTTACTACGTGGGTGGTTGCGTCCGCGATTGGCTATTACAACGACCTGTTCATGATATAGATATATGTACGAATGCCCATCCCGGCGACGTCATCCGATTGTTTCCCGATCATGTCCCGACTGGTCTGAAACACGGTACTGTATCTGTAAAAGTCGAGGGGCAGCTGTTCGAAGTCACCACGTTTCGGACGGAAGGAAAATATGAAGATTACCGTCGACCCGCTGAGGTTCAATTCGTTTCGGAACTTCGGCTCGATCTGGAGCGACGGGATTTTACGATGAACGCAATGGCGATGGATCGTCATCAAGTATTGCACGACCCGTTCGGTGGACAAGAGGATATGGAGCATCGGCTGGTTCGTGCTGTAGGCATTCCGCTAGAGAGATTTCAGGAGGATGCCCTTCGGCTTTTACGGGGTGTGCGATTTGCTTCCCAGTTAGGTTTTGCTATAGAAGACCAGACCATGCTCGCCATGAAACAGACTGCGCCATTGTTAGCTCATATTGCTGTGGAACGCATACGGGAAGAGCTGAATAAAACGCTCGACAGCAAAGCCCCAGAGGTTGGTTGTCAGTTGTTGAATGAAACGAGGCTCATGGCTTATGCCCCTGAGGTAGAAAAACTGTTCATCTTCTCGAATGAGCATGCTTGGCGGCTCCGTCATTTGCAAACCGTGACGCAAAAATGGTCGTTGCTACTGTTTGCAGCGAAATATTCGCCTGTGCAATCGCGTGAAGTATGCCAATTCCTCAAAATGTCCAAACGCGAAACAGAAGCAATTTGTTGCTTGGTTGAGCTTTTGACGCGATTGCAGCCGCAATGGGATGTCCCCCAAGCGATGGAGTGGGGGCCATTGCTGCTTGAAGTCGGGTGGGACACTTGCAACGAGTTTTTCCTTTTATTGCAAGCGTGTTGGTGGAAGGAGAGGCATTCGTTTTCGAAGCAAGCACTCCTCGATCAATACGAAAACATGCCTGTCAAAACCATCAAGGATTTGGCAATTACGGGGCTTGACCTGCAAGTAGCCGTTCAGAAAAAGCCCGGCGAGTGGATTGTCCGCGTCTTGGAATCGTTGCTTAGACAAACGGCACTGCATGGTTTACCAAATACACCAGAAGCACTCGTCGAAGTTGCAAAGAAAGAGGTTGCACAAGATGAACATTAAGCAAGTCATCCTTCAAGCATTCCGTGATCAGCCAGGCAGTTTCATCTCTGGTGAAGAATTGAGCCAAACATGCGGTTGCTCCAGGACGGCGGTTTGGAAACATATCGAAGAGCTGCGCCGGGATGGTTACGAGGTAGAGGCGGTGCGAAAATCGGGGTATCGCCTGTTGGTTGCCCCTGATCGCTTGTCAGCAGCAGAAATCATGGCTGGATTGGAAACGAACCGGATTGGTCAAAATGTCATCGCTTACGATGAGGTGGTATCTACACAGCCACTTGCACACGAGGCTGCGGCAAAAGGGGCAGTAGAAGGTACGATTGTACTGGCAGAGCTGCAAACAGGTGGGAAAGGCAGACTCGGTCGCCCCTGGCATTCTCCGAAAGGAACGGGGATCTGGATGAGTTTGATCATTCGACCTGCGATTCCGCTACCAAAGACACCTCAGATGACGTTGCTAACGGCGGTTGCTGTAGCGAGAACGATCCGGGAAGAGACTGGGCTCCCTGTCAAAATCAAATGGCCGAATGATATTTTTATTGGTGACAAAAAAGTATGCGGGATTTTGACAGAACTCAATGCCGAATCTGATCGGGTCAATTATTTAGTGATCGGAATCGGGCTCAATGCCAACAGTATCGAGGCGGATTTTCCATCTGACTTGGCACAGATTGCCACTTCACTTCGAATTGAATCTGGCGAGCCACTGAAGCGCGTTTCGTTTATTCAACGGCTCTGCCGAATTTTTGAAGAAGAGTACGACCACTATTTGCAGGCTGGCTTCGAGCGTGTCAAACAAGAGTGGGAGAATCATTCGTACACCATTGGCAAATGGGTGACCCTCCAGACGATTTCACAACAGCTGGAAGGTCGTGCCGTTGGCTTGGATGAAGAAGGGGTACTCAAAGTCGAGGATCAGACTGGACAGATTCACAAAGTTTATTCGGCTGATGTCAATTATCGTGCAAATGATTAAATCATTTGCTATACTCCAATTTGGAGGCTGTATCACCTGGTGAACGGTACTCCCGGAGTATTTTTGTATCTATCGTGTAATCTTAAATCAATACGTGTAAGGACAAAAATCTGCTCAGAGCCTGTGTGGACCGAGACAGAAGGAATCCGCTAACGCAAAATGTCTTTTTGACATGGACAACCTTCTCCCGATTGACGCGAGAAGGTTTTTTTATTCCTCACACGATCCACGGGCTTGATGCGAAGAGGAGCAATGAAAAATGGCACAAAACGACAGACCTATAACGACTTCGAGTATCCGCAAGAAAAAAGAAATGCGAACCCCGATTACCATGGTGACCGCTTATGACTATCCGTCAGCGAAATTAGTGGATGAAGCTGGCGTTGATATGATTCTGGTTGGTGATTCGTTGGGAATGGTCGTACTCGGTTATGACTCCACCATCCCTGTTACGATGGAGGACATGCTACACCATACGAAAGCAGTAACGAGAGGGGCCAAGCGTGCATTTGTCGTGGCAGATTTGCCTTTCCTCAGCTATCACGGAACAGTTGAGGAAGCGGTGAAAAACGCGGGCAGACTAATGCAAGAAGGGCTGGCCAAGGCCGTCAAAATGGAAGGGGGCAGCGAACTCGCCCCAATCATTACACGCTGTGTACAAGCAGGCATCCCTGTCGTTGGACATATTGGACTTACTCCGCAATCGGTACATCAATTAGGCGGTTACAAAGTACAAGGAAGAGATCTGGAGGCAGCCAAAAAATTGCTGGACGAAGCCCTTGCGATTCAAGAAGCAGGTGCATTCGCCATTGTGCTGGAATGTGTTCCGGAAGAGGTCGCTGGCATGATTGCAGACAAGCTGGACATCGCTGTGATTGGAATCGGAGCGGGTGCGACTTGTGATGGGCAAGTGCTGGTGTTCCATGATATGGTCGGCTACGCATCGGATATCACACCGAAATTCGTGAAGCGCTATGCAAACATTGGCGAAACAATCCGTGAAGCTGTGGAGACTTATAACAAAGAAGTGGAAGCAAGAAGCTTCCCAGCGCAAGAGCATGTCTTCCATGCCTCCGAAGAAACCATCAAGGCACTGTACGGGGAAGGAGTGAAGGAGTCATGATGCAAACCATGATGCAGCAAGTCTCCACGATTGCAGAGATGCGTGTTCATATAAAAGAAGCGCGTCGGCAAGGAAAAACGATCGGAATGGTACCAACCATGGGCTTTTTGCATGAAGGACATCTCAGCTTGGTGAAAGCTGCCCGTGAAGTATGTGATTTGGTTGTGATGAGCATTTTCGTAAACCCGCTGCAATTCGGACCGAATGAAGACTTTGAACGTTATCCACGCGATATCGAAAGGGATAGCAAAATGGCGGAAGAAGCGGGAGTGGACTTTCTTTTTACCCCGGAAGTCAGCGAGATGTATCCGACGCCGATGTTGACCAATATTTCAGTAGCAAATGTGACGACACCATTGTGTGGAGCTTCTCGTCCAGGTCATTTTGATGGCGTATCGACCGTCGTCAATAAATTGTTTCAAATTGTCCAGCCCGATCTCGCCTTTTTTGGACAAAAGGATGCCCAGCAGGTAGCCGTTGTAACGCAAATGGTCCACGATTTATCGATGCCAGTACAAATCGTTCCATGCCCGATAGTACGGGAAGCGGATGGGCTTGCCATGAGCTCTCGGAACGTGTACTTGTCAGCAGATGAGCGAGCACAAGCACTCGTCCTATCACAGAGCCTGAGGCAAGCAGAAGAATGGCTAAGTGAGGGTGTGGCTCTTTCTACAATCAAGGATCGTATCACGCAAATGATTTCCGAGAAGCCGTTGGCTGATATTGATTATGTGGAAATTTTAAGCTATCCAGCGCTTACACCATTGGAGCAGGAAACGGCAGGTCAGACCATCATCATCGCGCTGGCTGTTCGTTTGGGTAAAACACGTCTGATCGACAATACGATTACATCAATCAAGTAGAGATAAGGGAGGAATTGTTAGTGTTCCGCACCATGATGAAAGCAAAAATCCATCGCGCAACGGTAACTGAAGCAAACTTGAACTATGTCGGCAGTATTACCATCGACAAAAATTTGTTGGATGCGCTGGATATTTTGCCAAATGAAAAAGTACAAATCGTCAATAACAACAACGGAGCGCGTCTGGAAACATACGTCATCGAAGGTGCTCCAGGCAGTGGCGTCATTTGCTTGAACGGAGCAGCTGCACGTCTTGTACAAGAGGGCGACATCGTTATTATTATTGCCTATGCGATGATGACGGATGAAGAGGCGAGAACCTACAAGCCACGTGTCGCCATCATGGATGAAAAAAATCAGATCAAAGAATTGATTGCAGAAGAAGTACACGCGACGATTCTGTAAGCGATCTGTCGACTCCTGCATAGAGCCACCTGCCTTGTGAGACAATGAAAGTACTCATGCCTCATAGGGGGTGGCTTTTCTTGTGAAAATCGAAGACTGGTTTCATACGCTTCGGAACAAAGCGCAGACGATCGAAGAGAAGTGGCAGGGGGCTTCTGAACAAGAACGTCTTCAGCTCGCGGAACAATTGTTTCAATTGCGCCAAGTAAGTGATACAGTCGTAGACCTGTGGCTGCAATTCGAAGAAAAATTATCGAATGCGATCCGTAACATCAAGGAAATGGAAGGACAGCTTCCGGCAGAAGAGAAAAAGCCGGATCAGTTGAAGGGTAATGCAGAATCACCAAAGGCAGTAGAAACAGAAAAAACAGCAGAGGGAAAAAAGAAAGAGTATTCCCCGGAAGCGGGTCCATACGAGCCGATTTTTCGACGTGGGGAAGGCTTTTATCATCTGCGCATGTTTCAAGACGCAAAAAAGTGCTTTGCAGAACTAGTTCAAAAATCGCCAGACTGGGAAAGTGGGCGCTTGTACTACGCTTACAGTCTCCTTTTGTGTGAGGAAACAGAATTAGCCTTTCGGGAATTCCGTCTTCTCGGCAGGACGGCAGGCTCACCTACCGTTGTGGCCATCAGTTTTAATGCCATCGGATGCATACTTGCGGAGGAGGAGCAATGGCTGGAGGCGGCGCAAGCTTTCAAGACGTCTCTCGAGATCAAGCCAGAACAGGAAGAAGCCAAATACAACCTCGCGCTATGCTATTTAAGAGATGGCGATGCACAGGAAGCTTTGGACGAATTGGAACCGTATTTAGAAAAAAACGAGCACGATTGGGAAGCGCAGATGCTATGGCTGCGTGCTGCCAAGTTATTGCATACGATGGACCAGACGGTGGAATGGAGCCCACCGAAAGGCTTGCAACTGCCGACACGTGATTTGGACAGCGATACTCTTCAGGAAATGGCCTCTTTATACGAAACAGTGGGCAATTACCACCGGGCACAGATTTGCTATCACTTTTTGACGGAGCGTTCCCCAAAAGAAGGCTGGACGTGGCATGGCTTGGCCTGGAATACATGGCTCATTGCGGGTACGAAAAGGGCATTGACGCTCGTTAAAAAAGCGATTAGTCTCGCACCCGAAAATGATGACTTTCTTTTTAGTTATGGCTGGATGTTGTTGTTTGACGGAAGGGTAGACGAAGCGATCAAAGCGTTTCGGATCATACTGGAGAAAAACCGAGACAATCGCCTCGGACAATCCGGGATGATTTCCGCATACGAAAAGCTGGGGGATACACAAGAAGCAAAACGGTTGGCAAAGTATTTCCTGGAAGACGCTGAGCCATATGTACGTTCGTTAGGGTATTTTCATCTGGGAAGAATCGCGGTTGTGGAAGAAAATTGGCGCCTAGCTGAACAATATTTTCAACGGGCATTGCCATTCGCAGAACAGTTATGGGAAATCCCCATCTATCTGCAATTGTGTGCAAGCAAGCTCGGTCAAACAGAAATGCAAACCGAGCTCGTACAGCCTTAAATGTACAGGAGAGCAGGAATATTTCCCATCGTTGCCGAATGTGAATGGGTGCGGATTGAATGTTTCCGCCCAGGTTACGAGGTGACAACGTTTGAATCGATTACTAGTTGTAGATTTTGAGACGACGGGAAGCCATCCACGCCAAGGCGATAGCATCATTCAGATTGGTGCTGTCGCAATCGATGACGGGCAGATTACCGAGAGTTTTTCCACCCTGATTCATCCAGGCCAGGATATTCCACCGTTTATTACTCAATTAACAGGGATTACCAATGAAATGGTTGCAGATGCTCCTTCCTTGGAAGAAGTGTTTCCAGATTTCTTACGTTTATTGGACGGACGAGCATTTGTAGCACATAATGCAAGCTTTGATCTCCAATTTTTACAAGAAGCCCTGCTGAGCCAGGGCTATTATGCGTTTGACGGCTACGTGCTCGATACAGTGGAGCTATCCCGTGTTCTTTTGCCAATGCAAAATAGCTACAGACTCGGAGAACTGGCGTCTGAGCTGGAAATCGAGCACGATAATCCCCATCAAGCAGATAGTGATGCACTCGCAACGGCGCAGCTGTTTCTCCACTTGCTGGATATTTTAAAGAGACTGCCACTCGTGACGATCCAGCGCCTGCAGATGCTCGTTTCTTCGTTTCGCTCGGATATCGAGGTTCTTTTACGTCAGATCGAGATGGAAAAGCTCATAGAACTGCCAGAGCTGGATGGAACCACAACCGAAACGGATTCCTCAGACATGTGGGATATTTATCGCCAGTTGGCTCTACGGAAGCGCGAAGAAAAATTAACAGCGTCTCTAAAGCGTCCTCATGTCGATGCGACAGTGACTAAAGCGTTTGCCGACCAGCTCGAGGAGGTTTTGGGCGAAAACGGGTACATGCAGGCAAAAATGTCGGGATATCAACGTCGGGATGCTCAGGAAGCAATGATGCATGCCGTTTATGAGGCAATGGAGAATGGCGCCCATTTATTGGTAGAGGCAGGGACAGGTACGGGAAAATCATTAGCCTATCTCTTGCCGGGGATCATTTGGGCTCATTACAATCAGCAACAGCTGGTGGTCAGTACCAATACCATTCAATTGCAGGAACAGCTATTCCATAAGGAAATCGCTACCTTGCAGGAGTCGTTGCCGTTTTCGTTTACGGCTTCGACGCTAAAAGGCAGAGGAAACTACTTATGCTTGCGTAAATTTGAACAAGCCGTAGACGAACCTGTAGAAGGAAGCAGCCAAGAAATGCGCTTGGTCAAAGGACAGATGCTGACGTGGCTCACGCAAACCGTTACCGGTGACGTGGAAGAGCTAAGCATGCCTCCAAGTGGTCAACTGCTGTGGCAACAGGTAAAAAGTGATACGAGCTCTTGTTTGAATCGGGCTTGCCCGTGGTTTAGTCGCTGCTACTATTTCCAGGCGAAGGAACGGGCTCGCGATGTCGATGTCCTCATCGTCAATCACGCCCTATTCATCAGCGACTTGCAAGCGGAAAACAGAATCCTCCCTTCGTATGAAGTTGCTATCGTCGATGAGGCCCATCATTTGGAGGATGCAGCGACACAGCATTTAGGCAAGCAGTTTTCAACCACGCAGCTTCTTTTCTTGTTAGATCGTGCATCGGTTGAGGAGGGTGGGGCTATAGCCCGCTTCGCAGAAGAGCTGCAAAGCTGGATGCCAGCGGTACAAGAAGATGTCGCTGCCAAGCTTTTGGAGCTAAGAAAACAGTCCGCTGCCTTGCGAGAGAAAGCGCAGCAATGGACACAGCTCTTGTATGCATGGGCATCAGATCGTGCGGAGGAGACGACGGACGCTGGTCGTGAGACAGTACGATATCGGATCGAATCGTTTGTAGGTAAACACGAGAAGATACGCAAAGTAACCAAAAAGCTGATTGAAGGGATGACCGCATATGCAGCGGGCATCGAACAGCTTTTGCGAACGACTCCGCAAGAGGAAAAGCCTCCTTTTGCCGTACGCAGTCTACTGACAGATTTATTCGGTCTCATCAAAGACTGGCAGAACGCCGTGGAGCTGCTTCACTTCTTTTTACTTGAGCAGGATGCCGAGTATGTGTATTGGATGGAAGTAGAGTCCCGTACAGCTCGCAAGCAGGTTCATTTGTCAGCGGCACTCTTGAAGGTTGCCGACTCACTGGCAGAACCGCTTTTCGCACAAAAGCGGAGTCTGATTTTGACATCAGCCACTCTGACGGTCAAGAACAGCTTCTCCTACATCAAAAGCCAGTTTGGTCTCGACCAGCTTCCCGAGGAACGAGTGCGTACCTTGTCACTGCCATCGCCGTTTCATTATGAAGAGCAGGGGCTGCTGTTGATTCCATCTGATTTCCCTGCACCAGGCAAAGAGAGTGACCACACGTACTTGGAGGCGGTCATTCAAGGGTGTGTGGACGTCGTACTGGCTTCGAAAGGAAGGACGCTGATCCTGTTTACCTCCCATTCGATGCTTCGACTTGTTTACCAAGCGATGAAAGAACGACTGGGAGAGGCTCCAGAACCGTATACGTTATTCGGTCACGGGATTGATAGCAACAATCGGAGCAAGCTGGTGCGACTGTTCCGAAGCATGGAGAGAAGTGTGCTGCTTGGAACTAGCAGCTTCTGGGAAGGTGTCGATATCCAGGGAGAATGGCTGAGCAGTTTAGTTATTGTTCGCCTTCCGTTTGCTCCGCCGAATCATCCTGTCTATCAAGGAAGGGCAGAGCTTTTGAAGGCAGAAGGAAAAAACGCCTTTATGTCGTTGTCTCTTCCACAAGCCGTTCTACAATTTAAGCAAGGGGTGGGGCGATTAATTCGCCATCACTTGGATAGAGGGGTCGTGATCGTTTTCGACACGCGTGTGGTTGAGTCGAGATATGGACGCTCATTCCTTCAATCTTTGCCGCCATTTCAAATCGAAAGCGGTCCATGGCCAACTCTGCGAGAGCGCATAGAGCCATTCCTTAGTATGCAATCCCTGTCAGATTCATAAAATGAAGCAATAGTCTCATAGGGATTAAGGTGATAAAATAAATGTTATGGAAAAAAGAGTGGCGTTGGTGGATAGTAGTTCTGAGTGTGTTTTTCCTTTGCGCATGCTCGATTGATAGCCATTTGTATTTGCAAGAAGCAGCAGTGAAGATAGATGACCCGTTTGAAACCGAGACAGAACAGGAATTTTCGGGTCTCATAATCACCTACTTCGCACTTCCACAAGGTGAGAGTACGCTTTTGAGAATGCCAGGCGGTAAAACGATGCTGATTGATACGGGTACGTCAGAAGATTGGCCCGTTCTTTCAGCGCGCTTGGCAGAGCTCAAGATTACACGGCTCGATTATGTGGTGTTAACGAACGACCAGCCGGAACATATGGGAGGCTACGCTTCATTGAGCCAACAAGTGCTCATCGATGCTGTCATTTTGCCAAAGCTGATCGCACCATCCATTCGGCATGTCGTGCTGCTTCGCTCCAACCAAAAGCAGATGGAAGCAGAGCAAGGACAAGTACTCACTCTTGACCAAGAAATCTCCATGGAAGTATTGCTTCCGGATGAACCGTTATTTTTATCGCCTCAGAACAATTCTCTTGTTTTTCGATTGACGCACGGTCAACTGCGATTTTTGTTTATGAGTGCCGTGAATGAAAAAGCAGAGGAGCGACTGTTGGAACGGCAAAATGACAAACTGAAGGCGGAAGTGCTAAAGGTAGCCGGTCAGGGAAGCAATCAGGGATCTTCACAACCGTTTCTGACGCAGGTCGATCCTCAGGTCGCCATTATTCAGACAGGCCGATCACGGGATCAAATGAAAGACGGTCAGACGGAGGTCATGGAGCGTTTGGGTGAGTCATGGGCCGAGACATACGTTACCAGCCACGACGGTTCCATTACCATTTTATCGAATGGAAAAGAATATCGGATTTTGAAGCAAAAGAATTAGGGGGGAAGACCGAACGTGGCAAAACACGAAAAGATTTCAGAAGCGGTCGTCCGTCGTTTGCCGATTTATCTGCGTTACCTCAGTTATTTGCAGCAAGTTGAGGTGACCACCGTTTCCTCCCAACAGATGGGCAAGAATCTTGATGTGAATCCTGCCCAAATCAGAAAAGATCTTGCAGCTTTTGGTGATTTTGGAAAAAAGGGAATCGGCTATGATGTCGATTATCTGGTGGAAAAAATACGTGAAATCCTGAAGCTAACGGATGAAATCCGTGTCGCTTTGGTCGGAGCTGGGCATTTGGGCCATGCCATCAGTAACTACAACGCTTATTTGAAAGATAACATGCGGATTGCGGCCATCTTTGACAATAATCCAGAGAAGCAGGGCAAAAAAGTCGCAGGTATACCGATTCAGCCTTTATCAGAGCTGGAAGAGACAATCGTTAAAAAGCAAATCAAGCTGGCGATTATTACGGTACCGGCCCCTGCAGCGCAATCCGTATGTGATCAGTTGACTCAAGCGGGTATCAGGGGGATCTTGAATTTTGCCCCTACGACGATTCGCGCAGGAAAGGATGTTCGCATTCACTATGCGGACGTGACGTCCAACCTGCAAAGCTTGGCCTACTACTTGACATAAGAATGGAGTGTATACTATGAAAAAGACGATCCTCATTCACGCAACAGTCATTACCGTTAACGATACGAATGAAGTCATTTACGATGGTGCCGTAGCATTCGAAGGCAACAAGATTACGTATGTGGGCCCAACTCCTGAGGACCTGTCGGAAGCGGGATACGATGAAGTTATCGATCAAAAAGGAGACTACATACTGCCTGGGTTAATCAACACGCATGGACATGCTGGTATGTCCCTCCTACGTGGTTATGCAGATGATTTGCCGCTACAACAATGGCTGGAAGACAAAATGTGGCCATTGGAGGCGCAATTCACGGGTGACACAGTAAAATGGGGTACCCAACTGTCGCTTATTGAGATGATTCGTACCGGAACTACCACGTTTGTGGATATGTATGACCATATGGATGTTGTGGCGAAGGAAGTCGATGCAGCTGGAATGCGTGCCCGCCTTTGCCGAGGAATGATCGGTCTGTGCTCCGAAGAAGAACGTCAAACAAAGCTGAAGGACGCGACACTTTTTGCAAAAGAATGGCATAATCAGGCAGACGGACGTATTACCGTCATGATGGCACCGCATGCGCCGTATACCTGCTCGCCAGAATTTATTACCCAAATTATCGAAAAAGCTGATGAGTTGTCCTTGCCGCTTCATATCCATATGTCAGAAACCGCTTGGGAAGTCGGTCAAAACGAGAAGGACTACGGACTGCGTCCAGTCGCTCACTTGGAAAAGCTGGGTATGTTCAATCGCCCAACACTCGTCGCGCACGCTGTTCACCTAACGGATGAAGAAATCGACATTTTGGCAAAATACAACGTGAGAGTTTCTCATAATGTAGTCAGCAACTTGAAGCTGGCAAGCGGTGTTGCGCCTGTTCCGAAAATGTTGGCAAAAGGCGTAAGCGTATCGCTCGGTACAGACAGCTCTGCAAGTAACAACAATTTGAATCTGTTCGAAGAATTGAAGCTCGCTGCGATTCTGCACAAAGGTGTGAACAACGATCCAGTAGCAGTTCCAGCAGAGGAAGCGCTTCGCATGGCTACCCGTTATGGCGCAGAAGGGGTATTCCAAGAAGAAACGCTTGGAAGCATTGAAGTAGGCAAGCAAGCTGACTTGATCGTGATGGATAGCCATCAAGCCCATTTCCACCCGGCGCACCAACCGATTTCACACGTGGTGTACGCAGCAAATGGACGAGATGTGAAAGATACGATTGTAGCGGGTAAATTCTTGATGCGTAATCATAAGCTGTTGACCATCGATGAGGAGCGCGCGATTTACGAAGCGAACCGCGTATTCCAAACGTTAAAACGGTAAAAGGCTCCTGTCAGGTGGGGGACAGGAGTAAGGCAGTGCAGGTGTAGGTAGGGGAATTGGATACTACGACGTTCCGTTGTTCATTTTTGCCACAGCTTTTGTCAGGAGATGATGGCGAAAATGAAGAGTGGGTGTGTGCGACCATTGACGCAAGGGAGACGACAATCCTGCCCAGGAGACGCGATATTCCTGTAACAGAAACCCAAGTATGTCAGGAGATGTAGTTTGTTGCGAAGATGTCACGCGCTCACCTCCTCGGGGTGTATGTGTAGTATGACCGCCCGACCTTAAGCTATGATTAGCAACTTTTCCGTGTCGTTCTAAAACCTTCCCGTATAGCATAGGCTAAAGACAAAAATGGGACAGGGGGGACGACATGTACATCCGGCCCAAATTGCTGTGGTGGCTCATTCCTATCCTACTCGGTCTATTTCTCCTGGGGATTGTATTGGGGACAGTAAGTCGATCAGCCAATACAGGCAGCACGGATCCTGCGTCTGCGGTCAGACAAACAACAGGAACGGGGCAGACGACGACGGTAGCGGAGCTTTTGGAGCAGATTACGCAGGACGAGGAACGCTCATTTCTGGTTTACATGAAGGATCAGACCTTACATGGGCGATTTCAAAATGAGCAATTTCAGCTCGCAGGAGAAATCGGTGGCCACCAGCTTGAAATAGCCAGAAAAGATGGGCAGCCAGTTTCGGTTCGAATTGATGGCCAGATACAGGACCATGCTGCACTGCCGTATGCGCTGTTCACCCCGTATGAGCACGCAGTATTGCTCAAGGGAGTTATGCAATCCGTTCGTCCTGAACGCCTTGAAGATACTGCGGGGCAAGGATGGAGTGGATATCGGATTGCGGTTCCACCTGAGAAAGTCTCTTCGTTATTATCGATGTGGCTAGGTCCATCCTTCCCTTTTCATGATTTGACTTCGAATGTAACGAACGGAATGAAAGTCAATTACCAACTATGGTACGAGTCAACTACGGGGCAGCTTCGTCAACTGGAGCTGGATTTGCAAATACAAACGGCAGTTGGAGTGAAGAGAGACCAGCTTCGATTCCGATTGTAATGTCAGCCACGTAAAGGAGTTACTTTGCTGTGTTAGTACGAATTATCCTATCAATCGTTGCCGTCATTTTACTTACGGGAGCTGGGTTCGCCTATCACCTGACGGCTTCTGTAGCAGGGGAACGCAATCAATTTGAGGAAACCGTTCGTCAGTGGGTCCAGGATCGCACAACGATCACGGAGATTGAATCCATTGATGAATATCGAGGCAAGGAGAGCTACGCTGTCGTCATTGGGAAAAATAAGGCGGGGACACAAGTTGTAGCTTGGATGACCGATCAGAAAGTTAGCTTTGATCGAATGGATCTTGCTGTTCCCAAAAAGAATGTAGAAGAGGCGGTTTATAAGTCCTTCCCACAATCAGAGATCACTCATTTGGTTCCTGGTCTCGAAAACGATAAGAAATTTTGGGAAGTCACTGTAAAAGACAAAGACGGTCGTTATCACTACATTCACTATGATCTATTCACGGGCGCTCTGTTAACCTCATACGTGCTCGCGCCAACCTGAGACGCTTGCATACGACAGGCCTTTTCCTTATGGGAGAAGGCCTGTTTGGCATTCCATCCAACATCTGTATAAGAAATTGATATACTCATATGATATACTTTGGATGTTGCTTAGAGAGAAAACGAGAACGATATTAATGGGGGGAGTAGCCGTGCAGTTGAAAAAGAGCGCAATAGGATTATCTTTGGTGGCAACATTGGCACTCCTGTTCGGAGGATGGTTCTTGTACCAAAAGATGGAGATTGAGGAGCCAATCCGTGCAGAAATTGGCCAAATGCAGTCCGCAACATTGGGCAATTTGGAGATCAGCAAAGATAAAATTCAAATAGATGTAACTGTTACAAAACCAGACACATTTCCAGCAGAATATCGAAATCTGCTAACGGAAACACAAAAGATCGCAGGTGAAAAAGAAGTGGTCATTGACATCGACAATCAGTCGACAGCGATGGACGATATTTGGCAAAGCGGTCAATTTGTGTTTACCGAAGCAGTGGAGTTGCATGAATATAGCCGCATTCCAGCCCTCGTGGCACAATGGAAAAAAGGGAATCAACTCGACGAAGCATCTGCATCGATGGATGACGAAAACATTTATGTTTATTTGAAAAAAGGAACGGAGGATTTTTACACCATCATACCTCGTTCCATTGAAAAAGAGGTGAAGGCACGTGCGTAAGGAAGTACTGATCGGCGTCGTACCTGCACTGTTGATTTTTCTTGTTTTTCTAGGTGTAAACATTACCCCATTTTTGGTGTTCGGAGTCGTACTGGGTGCGCTTTACTTTCTGGTCATCCGTCAGCAAAATGGACAAGGCGGAAATGTCGCCCTCGGTGGGAAAAGAAAAATAAACAAGCATGAGCTGCCGAAATCGGACGTGCAGTTTGCCGATATCGGTGGACAGGAACGCGCCAAAAAAGAGCTGAAGGAATCGCTTGATTTTCTCGTGTATAAGGACAAAATTGAGCAGTACGGGATTCGTCCGATCAAAGGTGTTCTTTTGACAGGTCCTCCTGGTACGGGTAAGACACTGATGGCGAAAGCAGCAGCGAACTATACAAATTCTGCTTTTGTAGCGGCATCAGGTTCGCAGTTTGTAGAGATGTATGTCGGTGTCGGTGCACAACGCGTCCGTGAATTGTTTCAGGAAGCGAAGGCATTAGCAGAGAAAAATGGGCAAGACAGCGCGATTATTTTTATCGATGAGATCGATGTCGTCGGTGGAAAAAGGGACGGTCAACAGCAGCGGGAATACGATCAAACCTTGAATCAACTCTTGACGGAGATGGATGGTGTGGCTACGACCGACAAGCCGCGGGTTTTGGTCATGGCTGCTACGAACCGGAAGGACATGCTCGACGCAGCGCTGTTGCGACCTGGTCGTTTTGACCGTCATATTAGCGTTGATCTTCCAGACAAGCCAGCACGCGAGCAGATTTTGACCATTCACACGGCCAATAAACCGCTAGGCGAGGATGTCACACTGGAAAAAGTGGCACAGGAGACATTCGGATTTTCTGGCGCGCAGCTGGAAAGCGTAGCCAATGAAGCAGCTATTTATGCCATGCGTGACCGTCAGGAAAAAATCACTGCGAAGCATTTTGCCTATGCCGTAGACAAGGTTATGCTCGGGGAGAAGGTAGACCGTCAAGCATCAGAGGAAGAGAAGAAGCGTGTTGCTCTCCATGAATTGGGACATGCCATTGTCAGTGAGAGCGTGCGACCAGGCTCTGTCTCGCAGGTCACGCTGAGTCCACGAGGCAAAGCATTAGGATACGTCCGACAAAATCCAATGGAAGACCGCTATCTGTATACCAAGGAAGCGATGGAGAAGCAAATCATGGTTAGCCTTGGAGGAGCCGTAGCGGAGGAAATCTACTACGGTGGGCGCAGCACTGGATCGAAGAATGACTTCGAGCAAGCGCTGGGAATGGCACAGGAAATTGTACAAAGCGGTATGTCCGATCTGGGGATTGTACATTTGCAATATGTGGATAAGAACCGGATTCATGACGAGGTTGAGCGTCTGCTGGAAGGATTGCTCGCAGAAACCCGCAATCTTTTGAGACAGTATGACTCCGTATTCCAAACAGGCTTGTATACATTGTTGGAAGCGGAAGTTCTGCAAGGCGATGAGTTCAGGGCGCTATTGTCACAAACGAAGGAAGAAGTTGCTGTATAAGTAAGATGAAGAACCTGTTAGCCAATGGAAGAGTTGGCGAAGCAGGTTTTTTTGTGTTAGCTGGCAACTTGAGCAAATCAGGATGAAACAATTTTGTAGACACGGTGCCAAATAGGGAAATGGTTGAATATCTTACAAAAGTGATACGGGAATGAAATCAGGAGGCAAGGAGACCCTATGGCCAATGTGAACCGGCGAAAAGCAAACAAAAGTCTGAGCAAAACCTTTAGGCAGACCATGCACGAGTTACCGCTCTCATATACATCATCACCCGATCGGGAGTGGATGGAAGACCTCGAATTAAATCTGCTTGAAAGTAATTTGGAGAGCAGTCACAGAATACCTCCCATTTCTGCTGCCACACCGAAAGAGCAACAACAACCGATTCCCAAAGTACCCAAGCAGGACCTATCCTCCAAACAGGACTCGCTTTCCAGACAGGATTTAACTCCCAGGCAGGATTCGACTTCCAAACAGGACTCGTCTTCCAGACAGGATTCACCTTCCAAACAAAACGTATCGTCTAAACAAAGCGTATCCTCCAAACAAAGCTCAACTACCAATCCGAACTTTTATTCGAAGGTCATCAAAGACCGAAATGATGATCGTGTCCAATCTTTTGTTTATACAGACGACTTGACAGATCAATCGGTGACAACAGAAAAAATTGCGAACCGTGCCATTGACGCGTCCAAGATTAAGCAAGGCGCCGTGGATAATTCGATTCTAAAGGATTATGCCGTGGATAGCAGCAAACTCGCAGACAAGAGCGTAACTTCCACCAAACTCGCACCGCATTCAGTACAGAGGGATCATTTGGGGCAGGGAATCGTAAGCGGCGAGCATTTGCAGGATTATTCGATTTCCGCACAAAAATTGATCAACCATAGCATTACGTCCGAGAAGTTAGCCGATAAAACCATCGACTCGATGAAATTTGCCGACCACTCGATCCAAAGCAAGCATATTCAGGAGCAAGCGATCACGAATGAGTTGATCCAGGATCAATCGATTACCTCGGAAAAAATAAAGATGGGGACCATTCAAACAAGTAATCTCGCCAATTATGTGATCAACACCGTGAAGATTGAGGATGGAGCTGTCACGGGCGATAAATTACGCGATGGTGCAGTAACATCCACGAAGATAGACGAAGATGCAATTGAGTCTCAACATATTCGTGAAGGCTCCATTTACCATCATCATCTCACGGAAGAGCTGATAGATGGCAGTAATATTAGTGCTGGAAGCATCACGGATCATCACATTGCATTTCAGGCCATTTATAGCCAGCATTTACATCCAGAAGCGGTGACCAGTGATAAGGTAGGGCCATACGCGATATTAACCGAGCATTTGGACAACAACAGTGTCACGGCAGAAAAGCTCGCCAAAGAATCAATCGGCAGCACACATTTACAAGCTGGCAGTGTCCTGTCGAGTCACTTGCAAGATGGGATGCTGACGGCTAAAAAAATTGGGGATCAGCAGATTACCACAGCTAAGATAGCTGATAAGGCTATTACTACCGACAAATTGGCGAACAGGAGTGTAGGAGAGCAACACTTGCTTGATGAGAGCGTGAGTTCACGACATCTGATTGACGGGACCATTCGCTCAGAAAAGCTGGCAAGAAGATCTATAGAAGAACAGCATTTAACTGACAGAATCATTGGGGGCAATCATCTACGCGAGTACATCATCCAGACCCAGCATCTGCATGACCACTTGGTAACCACCTCAAAATTGGCACCAGAATCTGTTTCCACAGACAAAATTTCAGATCTAAGCATTACGACAAGCAAACTTGGAGATGCCGTCATCACAGCGCCCAAAATAGCCAAAGATGCGATCAAGACACGCCACCTCGGCAGATCAGCCGTCACGGGGGAAAAGATTGCGGAAAAAGCAATTTCATCTGCACATCTCAACACTCACATCATTCAAGCGGACCATCTCCAGGGTAACTCCATTTCTAAGGAAAAAATACAGGACGGAAGTGTCACTCGAGAGAAAATAGCCGATCAGAGCATTGATGCGAGCAAGCTGGATAGCCATTCCGTTCATGGTGCTCATGTCATAAAAGGCAGCTTGGATGGAACTCATATTAAGGAAGGGACACTCAAAGGAAGTCATCTTGTTAGCAGGAGCATAACAGAACAGCATCTGCAAAATCGGATCATTACGCAGGAAAAACTGGCAGAGGACTCCGTGACCGGTTCTAAAATTGCGTCCAAAGCTGTCACTACCCATCACATTGCGGATCAGTCTATTGATGCTGAGAAATTATCCTTTCCGGTAATTGAGACGCATAATCATATAGGAGTAACCTTGCAACAATACGGTTTTGTCCCCTTCAGACTTTCTGCCGCAAGCAAGTCTACAGATGTGACCGTTCGATTGCCACAGCCTTATGCGGATACCCATTATTGTATGGTGGCGATGACAAACCAACCGGGCATTTATACGTCGCTCAAATATACGAAAAGGACTTCCGCGATCATCACCGTATTTCGCAATCAAGAGGGGCAGGAAGCGACAGGTGTGATTCACTGGATCGGGATTGGAGTAAAGGGAGTAGATGTTCCACACGAAATGTTGGAATGGTCAGCAGAGAGGGGACAACTGAGGGAAGAAGAAGTCGAAGAAGATCACGACTTTGAAGAGGAAGACATGGATGATGAAGACATGGATGATGAAGATACGGATGATGAGGACATGGAAGACCAAGATACGGATGATGAAGACGTGGAAGATGAGGACATGGAAAACGAAGATACAGACGATGAAGACGAGGAAGATGAGGATATGGAAGACGAAGATACGGATGAGGAAGACATGGAAGATGAGTACAGGGACGAGGATGACATGGAGGATCACGACACGGATGAAGATGAGGAAGGCACAGATGAAAGTGATCTCGAACAAGATTATGAAAGTACTGAAGAATACGATAGCGATATCGAGAACGATAAATAATTCGGCAGGAAACAACAATGGGGCGAGTGGATGATTCAGGAGCAGGGAGGCCGATGCTGAGATCAGGTCTCCCAAATGCACATTTGTTTACATAATTAAATTATGGTTAACATTATACAGGGATACTTTCATTGAATTTGCAGGCCCCCAATAGTATAATTGTTTGGTATACTTAGTCTGTATTTGCGTGGCATGGTAAATGGAGGGAATCATTCAATGTTGACGACGATTGCCCGAATCGGGCAGCATGTTGGACAAGAAGTACGCCTAGGATGCTGGTTATACAATAAACGCAGCAGCGGCAAGATTCAATTTTTGCAGCTCCGCGACGGATCTGGCTTCATCCAAGGGGTAGTAGTCAAAGCGGAAGTAGCGGAAGAAGTGTGGGAGAATGCATCGCAGCTCACACAAGAAAGCTCACTTTACATAACCGGTGTAGTTCGTGCGGATGACCGTGCACCAAGCGGTTACGAACTGACAGTAACAGGTGTGGAAATTATTCAGATCGCCCAGGAATATCCGATTTCCTTGAAGGAACACGGTGTTGACTTCCTCATGGACCATCGCCACCTGTGGCTGCGTTCTCCACGTCAGCGTGCAGTCATGGCTGTGCGTTCCGAGGTGATTCGCGCCATGTACGAGTTCTTCCACGAGAACGGTTTCGTAAAAGTAGATCCACCAATTTTGACACCGACCTCTGCGGAAGGCACCACCAATCTGTTCCATACCAAATATTTTGATGAGGATGCGTATCTCTCGCAGTCCGGCCAGCTTTATATGGAAGCAGCCGCTATGGCGTTAGGTCGCGTTTACTCTTTCGGTCCAACTTTCCGCGCCGAAAAATCCAAGACACGTCGTCACTTGATCGAGTTCTGGATGATCGAGCCGGAGATGGCTTTCGTGGATCACGAAGAAAATCTGCGTATTCAAGAAGCGTTTGTTTCTCATGTGGTACAATCCGTATTGAAAAACTGTGAGCGCGAACTGAAAACGTTGGAGCGCGATACAACAAAACTGCAAAATGTAACGGGATCGTTCCCACGTATCTCTTATGATGATGCGATCAAACTCTTGCAGGAAAAAGGTAGCGAGATCAAATGGGGGGACGACTTCGGAGCACCGGATGAGACGATGATTGCGGACCACTTCGACAAGCCTGTTTTCATCACCCATTATCCTACCGAAATCAAGGCTTTCTACATGAAGCCTCACCCTGAACGTCCAGAGGTGGTTCTGTGCGCGGATATGATCGCACCGGAAGGCTACGGTGAAATCATCGGGGGTAGCCAGCGGATTGATGATCCAGAACTCTTGGAGAAACGTTTTGCTGAGCATGAGCTTTCGGAAGAGGCTTATCGCTGGTATATGGATCTGCGCAAATATGGTACAGTTCCTCACTCCGGCTTCGGTTTGGGTCTGGAGCGCACCGTTGCATGGATTTGCGGTCTGGATCATGTGCGTGAAACCATTCCATTCCCACGCATGCTGAATCGTCTCTACCCATAGAGTTCCTTTATCGATGAACGATCTACACCCTGTTGCGCGAGGGCAGCAGGGTGTTCCTATTGTTTGAAAGCGCGTTTTACGCACTCCCTTGTTATTCCAACCCAGAGGTGAATATGCGTTATGGACTCCCATATATTGCAACTGTTGCAAGAAGGAGCAACATCCGTCTCCAACCTTCTTTTAAAAATGTATAAGCGTATGTCATTGACTGATGACGAGATGATGCTACTGATTCATCTGCTGTCCTTTCAGCAGGAAGGGAATCGATTCCCGACCTTAACAGAGCTGGAGGAACGCATGTCCATGACGAGCAGGAGATTGATTCAATCTCTTCAAAAGCTATTAAAAGAAGATTGGATTACGATAGATGAGTTTATCGATCCACAAACGGGCATGCGTCATGAGCAATACAATTTGACCCCGTTGTACAAAAAGCTGTACCACACCTGGCGGGAGCAGCAAGTAGACCCGAGAAGCATGGACCCTTTTATGGAAGTGGCTGTTTCTCTGGATGCCGAACCTGTTGCCATTTACGCTCGTTTCGAGCAGGCATTTGGTCGCCCGCTAGCGCCGTTTGAATTGGAGAATATCCATATGTGGACCGAACAGGACGGCTATCAGGAAGAATTGATTTTGACCGCTTTGCGTGAGGCTGCAACCGTCGGTAAGCTCCACATCCGCTATATCGACAGGATCTTGCTCGAATGGCAAAAGCAACAGATAACAACCGTAGAACAAGCGCGTCTTTACAGCTTGAACTTCCGTAGACAAGCAAATATGAGAGACCACGGGCAACCGCTTTGATTTCATCCAAATCAAGCGGTTTTTTCTATGTCACCGTACACGTACCCATTTTCCTTGGCTGTCATAACATATTACGTAGATGCAAGCTTCAGGAGGCGATAACTTGTGGAAAAACGGAAAAAATGGGATCTGTCTCATTGGGTGACACCAGGTGTGTTTTCAGGGAGTTATGTCGTAGATGAGGCAGTTCAACGTATTTCAATTGTAAAAGCCAATGAAAAGCAAGAAGAGGAAGTAACGGAAAACGTCCAGGAGTTGGTCGTAAATACAACAGCAGAGCAGCCAAAGGAGCTGGTCTTGGAGCCTACCTTTGAAATTATTATGAGAGAGACAGACGAGGCTGTTGTGGAACAGGTTCACAAACTTGAGCAAGAAGTGATGGAACTGAAAGAGGCACTTGCGTCGTGGGAAGAAAGATGGGAGAAGCTTGAAGAAAACCATACCAAACAATTGCAGTACTTGTATCAAGTAGTTCTTTCACTGAAAAAGGAGTGGGAGATCGAACGAAATGAACATCGCAATTATTAGTCCGGGCCCCTTTTCAGTGCCACCGGTCAAAGGAAGCTCGGTCGAGCACGATATTGACGAGGTCACAAAGATGATAGAGCCTATGCATAACGTAACCATCTACACTCGTCAATGTGCAACCTATCCGACCTCATCCGTGGAAGAAAACCGGCAGTTCATTCGCGTCCCGTATCAAGGGCCAAAGCCTTATTTGCGCCGGATTATTAACCATATCAAGAAGAACAAGCCAGATGTCATCCTCGTGGAAAACAGACCAATCTATGTTCTCACATTAAAACGCCATTTTCCCAAGATCCCAATCTTTGTAAATATGCACTCTCACGTGTATGGATCACAGCCGACCATCAGCAAGGAAAATATGCGGCGCTCCGTTCGACTGGCAACAGGCTTTATTACGAACAGTGAATTTTTACGTCAACATTTTATTCGGACGTGCAAGATTCCTGCAAATAAAATTCATGCGGTTCACCTCGGGGTTGATGTCACGCCTTATCAGGTTGCAAAGATAGCAGTCAAAAAAATGCGTCAAGAACTCGGGTTGAAGCCAGATGATCGCGTCTTGTTTTATGCCGGAAGACTCATGCGCGGCAAAGGGGTACATGTGCTGATCAAAGCATTTCGCCGGGTGAGCAAACAAGACCCGAAAGCCAAACTCGTCATTGTCGGCGGTACGGGATACGGCAGTAATCGCTTGAATCCGTATGTTCGTGAGCTCAAGCGCCTTGCGAAGCCGTTGGGGGAAAAGGTGCGTTTCGTCAATTTCGTCCCATCCGCAAAGATGCCGCTTTACTACCAAATTGGGGATGTCGTGGCGACACCGTCTGTTTGGAAAGAAGCGTTTTGCCGTGTCAATTTAGAAGCAATGGCTTCCGGAAAGCCCGTCATTTCCACTCCACGCGGCGGCATTCGTGAAGTTGTTGCCCACGAGAAAAGTGGCTTTATCATCCCGCCAAAAGATTGGGAAAAAGGATTGCCCGCTGTCTGGGAACTGTTGTGGAGTTCACCTGCTGTCCGGAATGAAATGGGCAAACAGGCCCTCCAGCGAGCCAAGTTTTTCTCTTGGTATGCAACTGCGCAGGGCTATCTGAACATATTTGAATCAGTCGTTCCAACACGAAGTGAAGAGAAACAACAGCTTTTAAAAACAGGATAGTTCGAGTGGAAATGATATAGGTGGTTGCCTTTTCTTGTGTCATTGTGGACGTCTGCCCTGTCCAGCAATCCAGAAACGCATACCTTATAAGTATCGCAGAGCACAACTGGGGAGTGATACTTGTGAAAGGGTTAATCTTGTGTGCTGGACGTGGGTCGCGACTGCACCCCTTTTCCTATTCGCAACCGAAAACCCTCCTCCCTGTGGCCAATCACCCGGTCTTACACTATTGCATTCGCAAACTGCGTGAAGTGGGCATTCAGGACATTGGCATCGTGATACATCCTTCTCAATCACAGATTCCTCCCATGGTGGGTGATGGTAGTCAATTCGGGGCTACCATTACGTTTATCAGGCAGGAGGTACGACTGGGAATTGCCCATGCAGTCCAGCTAGCGCAACCGTTTTTGCAAGACGAACCGTTTATCTTGCTACTAGGTGATAATTTATTGATGGATTCGCTTCACGGGCTTACCAAAGCGTTTGCGAAGGGGAAATCTGACGGTGTCGTGATGCTAAGTCAAGTGGAGAGACCACAGGATTATGGGATCGCAGAAGTACAAAAAGGACGACTAATCTCTGTAGAGGAGAAGCCACGTCAGCCAAAGAGCAACCTCGCTGTGATTGGCGCATACCTGTTTACGCCACCTATTTTTGAGTCAATTGCTACCCTACAGCCATCTCCCCGAGGCGAACTAGAAATAACGGATGCGATTCAATCGATGATTAATCGCGGATTCAAATTGGCTCACTCCGTCACCAACGGAAAATATTCGGATGTGGGAACTATTGATCGTTGGCTTGAGGCCAACCAGTGGATGCTTACGAGGGAGCTAGGCAATCAACATCAAATTGGCAAAGGAACGATTGTAAAAAATTCGAAGATTACGGGTCCCGTACTAATCGGTGAAGATTGTGTGATCGAAAATTGTCAAATCGGACCCTACGTCTCGATCCAAAATGGCGTAAGCTTGAAAAATTGCTCGTATCTCGAAAATAGTATCTTGCTGGAAAACTGCTCGTTGCATGACATTGCCTGGAAAATAACTAACAGCGTTTTCGGCCGCTCATCGATGATGACGGGTCAATCTTCTAACAGTACGGGAGTCTTCATTGTAAGCGACAAATCGTCCATTTGCATTCCGGCTGTAAAGAGGGAGGACGTATGAATCCGACCTTTACTGTAGTCATTCCGACATACAATCGCGCCAAGTTTATTCGCAAAGCCATCAAAAGTGTCTTGAATCAGACCTCAAAAGATTGGAAGCTGCTGATCATTGACGATGCGTCCACCGATCGCACCAGAAGTAAAATTGAAAAATATATGTACCACCCAAACATTATGTATCATCGAATGGAACAAAATTCTGGAATCGGCAAAGTCATGAATCAGGCATTGTCAATGGTGGATACCCCATATCTCGTACAACTCGACTCCGATGACTGGTTACCGAAACGAACGCTGGCCGTACTCAAAAAGTACATTCACAAAAGCAAGAAAAGCACAGCTCTCTTCTACGGAAACATGAACATCTGGAAAGTTAGGCGCGGAAAATATACCAAGTCGATTAAGGTGAAGCACAAGACATTTCATAACAAATACCAGTTTCTGAAATACAATCGCTGGATGGTTTCTCCACGTTGCTATCGTGTTGAAGCCCTACATCAAGTGGGTGGTTGGGATACCTCGGATCGATACGAGGGAAGGATTATGGAGGATCGGCGAATCATTTTGCGATTAATTGAAAAGTATCGGGTGAGGTACATCAACCAAACCCTTTACAACCGGACGAAGCATAAAGGTCAGCTCACGGATAGCAAGATGAAGTTTCGCCGTAATTATTTGCGAAAAAAAACATTCAAATTTTATCTGAAAAGGTGGGGCAAGAAGTACAAGGCCATTTATGGTTACAAGAACGGTTATTTAGTCATTAGAAGGCTCAAGAAAGTGAGGCGTCGGAGGCGATGAAGAAAGCTCTTGTCACCGGCTGTGCAGGTTTTATTGGGTCTCATTTGACGCAGCGATTGTTGAACGATGGCGTGACAGTCATCGGGATCGACGGATTCATCGATAACTACGATGTAGCTGCGAAACTGCGTAATCTGGCCGAAATAGGAAAGCACCCCGCCTTCACCTTCCACTCCACAACGCTTCAGACCGGGCGTTGGGACATTTGGCTCGAGAACGTCGATGCTGTTTTCCATCTCGCTGCCTTGCCAGGTGTGAGAAACAGCTGGGGAAAATCCTTTGCTGATTATGTTAGCCATAATATTTTGGCCACACAAGAATTGCTGGAGGCGTGTTTGCAAAGACCGAAGCCACCTGTCATCGTGGTCTCGTCTTCCTCTTCGGTATACGGAACGATGCAAGGGACAGTAACCAATGAAAATGCGCCTCTTCGCCCAGTTTCCCCCTATGGGGTGACCAAGGAAGCGATGGAGCAAATTTGCTCGGTTTATGTAAAAGCTTATGGACTCCCGGTTAGCATGCTTCGCTACTTTACGGTATATGGTCCCAGACAGCGTCCAGATATGGCTTTTCATCGTTTCTTTCGTCAAATGCTGAAAGGCGAGCAGGTCATCGTCTATGGTGATGGACAGCAATCACGAGACTTTACGTATGTAACAGACGCGGTAGAGGCGAACCTGCTTGCTGCACAGCATGCAGTTCCTGGTGACATTTTTAATGTGGGTGGAGATCGGGAAATCAAGCTCATCGATGTGCTGTCCATCATGGGCACGTTAATGAATCTGACTCCTCGCATTACGTATCAAAATGGGCCGGCAGGTGACTCCTTACGAACCTGTGCAGATATCCAATTTGCCCAACAACGCTTGGGATACAAACCAAAAGTGACGCTAGAAGAGGGCCTTCGCCATCAATTAGCAGAGATTCGTTCGCAATCAAAGGGGTAACACCCGTCATAAAGGAGGCCAGTTGCATGCATCGGGTCCTCGTTTATCGCAGAAAGTTTCTTCCCAAAAGCGAAACATTTATTTACGAGCAATTGCTTGGACATCAAGTGGTCAAACCCGTGGTGTTGACCCGACAGCGAGCCTTTAACCGAAAACAATTTCCTTATTCGCCGGTCTATGTGCGCAAGCATATGGCCGGCCTCTCCACTTGGCTGCGACAAAAGAAAATTAAATGCCTGCACGCCCGTTTTGGTCCTGCTGGATTAGAATTGCTTCCTTATGCACAAAAAAGCAAGCTCCCCCTGATCACTTCCTTTCACGGCTTTGATGCGACTAAGCGCGTAAAAGAAAATCCAGTGTACAGGAGGTCCCTTATGCGTCTCTTTCGAAAGGGCCAGGCGTTTACAGTCGTCAGCAATCACATGAGAAAGCGCTTGATTCATCTGGGCTGTCCCCCGTCCAAAATTACCCTTATCCGCTCAGGAATTGATTTGCGCAAATTTCCCATGCTGCCGCCTCAGCCCGTGGAAAATGGGGAGTACCGTTTACTTAGCGTAGGAAGACTAACTGAAAAAAAGGGGATGGATACGCTTATCAAGGCGTTTACTCACGTGCATAAAAAACATCCCAAGGCAAAGCTGATCATCGTCGGTGATGGAGAAGAAAAAAAGAAGCTCAAACGACTGATCAAGAAAAACAGGTTAGGCACACAAGTCGTGCTCAAAGGAGCTCTGCCACATCGTGAAGTCCAGCGTGAACTGGCCAAGTGCCATTTGTTCATCATCGCATGCAAGACCGCGAGAAATGGCAACCAAGAGGGAATTCCCAATGTCATCATGGAAGCGATGGCTAGCGGACGCCCTGTCATTTCCACCTATCACGCGGGGATTCCGGAGCTGGTCGAAAACAAAGTGACGGGATATCTGGTGCCGGAGAAATCACCGACTGCGCTTGGGAAAATGATAAACCGAGTACTATCAGAAAGTCACGAGTGGGCACAGATCACGGCAGAGGCTCGACTGAAAGTAGAAAAAAACCATGATATCCATAAGCAACGGATGAAGCTAGAAGAGCTCTATTTGCGTGTGTCAAAAAAATGATGAGGTGAAGGAATGAAAGTTGCCGTTATTGGGACCGGCTACGTAGGTTTGACAACTGCTGTTTCCCTTGCCATGAACGGTCATCAGGTGACTGGTATTGACCTCGTTGCATCCAAAGTAGACAAATTGCGCCAAGGGATATCGCCGATTTACGAGCCGGGCTTGGATGAGGCATTGAAAAAAGTACTGGATAATGGCGCGCTCACTTTTTATACAGATCTGGCAGAGGCAAAGGATGCAGAGATTTTGTTCATTTGTGTAGGGACACCTGAAGCAGCAGACGGCACAGCCGATTTAACCTATTTACTCGGGGCAGTTTCTGACATTGAAAAGGTACATTCGCTCGCACCGCAAGAACGCATCGTGGTAATCAAGAGTACCGTACCAGTCGGAACAGGGGAAAAAGTAGCGGGGATGCTGGCTGGCTGCCAAGGGATATCTGTTGCATCCAACCCGGAGTTTTTACGGGAAGGGAGTGCATTGTTGGACGCATTGGAGCCTTCGAGAATTGTCATTGGCATAGATAATTCACAGGCAGCGGATCGCATGGAGGAACTGTACAACGGTGTGAAGGCACCGCGAGTAGTCACGACCAGAGCAAACGCGGAGCTGATCAAATACGCTTCAAATGCATTTTTGGCCACGCGAATCTCCTTCATGAATGAGCTAGCACGATTAAGTACTGCGCTGGGAACGGATATCGTGACGATCGCGAGAGGAATGGGACTGGACAGCCGAATCGGTCCGCAATTTTTACGGGCCGGAGTAGGCTATGGCGGCTCCTGTTTTCCGAAGGATACGATTGCGCTATTGCAGCTAGCAGCTGAGCACAATATTCAATTAAGCATTTTGGATAAAGTGCGAGAGGTGAATAATACGCAGCCTGCCTGGTTTTTGGAACAGTTGTGCTTGCAACTCCCTGATCTGAAAGGGAAACAAATTGCCGTTCTGGGGTTGACGTTTAAACCGGATACGGATGACATCCGCGAAGCGCCATCGCTCAAATTGATAGAAGCACTTCTGCAAAAAGGTGCTTCCGTGAAGGCGTTCGATCCGATTGGAGCATCTGGTGTCAGTAAGCAGTTTCCACAGATCACGTATTCGCAATCCGCGACAGAAGCATGCGAAGGAGCACACGCCGCATTATTGGTCACAGAATGGGAACAGTGTGTCCAGCTGGATTGGAAACAGGTTCACCAAAGCATGGCGCTGCCGATCTTGGTAGACGGTCGAAATGCCTGGCCGAACCAGGAGGTAAAGGAAGCAGGCTTTCATTATATCGGAGTAGGAAGAAGCTGACTTTTCCATTTCGGGAAAGCTCAGCTTTTTTTCTGTGGAAAACATGAAAGCGTCTGATTGATTTGAACCTGTAGGCATAATACGATAGGATACACATATGGATGATTTGACCATTTCATCTTACATGAATAACGAGGGAGTGATCACGGTGAATAAAAGCAAAACACTGCCGAAACGCAGTGACGTCCCCGCTGAATACAAATGGCGTCTTGAGGACATGTATCCCACGGATAATGATTGGGAAGCGGACGTTCAAAAAGTAAAACAGCTCACAGAAAAAATCGCAGCAATGAAAGGCTCTCTGGCTACTTCCGGTAAACAGTTGCTGGCCGTGTTGACTCTGCAAGATGAATTGTTGAAGACGCTTGACCAAGTGTACGTCTATGCACGTATGCGCCGTGACGAAGACAATGCGAATAGCAAGTATCAAGGGCTAACCGACAGAGCGACCAGCCTGAGCACGCAAGTATACGGTTCCATTTCGTACATACAGCCGGAGATTTTGGCGATTCCGACGGAAGACTTGCAAACGTGGATCAAAGAAGTAGAGGGTCTTGAGCACTACCGCATTTTGTTGGAAGAGATTACTCGCTTCAAGCCACATACGTTGTCCGCCGAGGAAGAAGCATTGCTGGCAAACATGAGTGAGCTTGCGTCCTCGCCTTCTAAAATTTTTGGGATGCTCAACAACGCTGACATGAAATTTCCGATGATCACCGATGAAAACGGCGAGGAAGTCGAGCTGACCAAGGGACGCTATACGCAGTTCATGGAAAGCAAAGACCGACGCGTGCGCAAAGAAGCATTCGAAGCGTTGTACAGTACGTATGGCAAGTTCCGCAATACGATCGCAGCCTCGCTGACATCTGCCATCAAAGGGGATGTTTTCTACGCGCGGACGAGAAAATATCCGTCTGCCCTGTACGCAGCCTTGTTTGCCGACAATGTGGAGCTCCCTGTGTACGATAACCTGATTGCAACGATCCACGAGCATCTTCCGCTTATGCACCGTTACATTGCCTTGCGCAAAAAATTATTGGGTGTAGATGAATTGCACATGTACGATTTGTACGTGCCGATTGTACCTGAGACGGACATGAAAATCCCGTATGACCAAGCTGTCTCAACGATCAAAGAAGCACTTCATCCACTGGGTGAGGAGTACGGTCGCATTTTGGAAGAGGGCTTTTCCAACGGTTGGATCGATGTGCATGAAAACGAAGGGAAGACAAGCGGAGCTTACTCATGGGGCGCTTATACGTCGCATCCGTTTGTCCTCATGAACTATCAGGACAACGTCAACAACATGTTTACGCTCGCCCATGAGATGGGGCATGCTTTGCATAGCTACTATTCCAATCACGCACAGCCTTACACGTATGCTGATTACAAGATTTTCGTAGCAGAAGTAGCCTCCACATTGAATGAAGCACTTCTGATGAATCATTTGCTCGAGACGACGACAGACAAGAAACAACGTATGTACCTGATCAATCACTATCTGGAGCAGTTCCGTGGCACCGTATTCCGTCAAACCATGTTTGCTGAGTTTGAGAAAATTGTGCACGCAAAAGAAGAGCAGGGAGAGCCGCTGACAGCCGAATCTCTCAGTACGATTTACCGTGAGCTCAATGTTGCCTATCACGGTCCAGATATGGTCGTAGACAGCGAAGTTGATTTGGAATGGGCACGGATACCTCATTTCTATCGCGGATTCTATGTGTATAAGTACGCGACTGGCTTCTCGGCCGCGACGTCTCTTTCGAAGCAGATTTTGGAGGAAGGTCAGCCAGCCGTGGATCGTTATTTGCAGTTCCTCAAGGGCGGCAGCTCGGATTATCCGCTCAATCTGCTCAAGGGCGCCGGAGTAGATATGACGTCGCCAACACCAATTGCAGAAGCATTGAGTGTCTTCAAGGAATTGCTCGAAGAACTGGAACAGCTGGTCGAACAATAAAATGGATCAAATCCTAAAGGCAGTTCAGGTCTATGACTTGACTGCTTTTTTTTTGTAAATTTTTCTTCGAGATCGTCCAATAAAAGGTAACTTTCCCAGTTATCTTACGTATCTATTTATGCGCTGTTCGGAACTGTTATCCGTCTCGGGGCGGAGATGAATTTCCACCCGCTGACTGTTTTGCAGCAGAGGTAAAAACTGGCACAATTACGCCATGAGGAATGATTGTGAAAATTTGGAGGAATTCTTGTGAAAAAACGGGCATCCATTATTCTGGCTTCGGTCATGTTGGTCGCTGCTGGTTGTTCAGCACCAGCACCAGAGGCACCGCAGCAGACAGAGGCAAAGGCGAAGGTAGTAGAGGTTGTAAAGGTACAAAAGGCAACAAAGCCAGTGATGCTCGCAGTCACAGGGATGGTGGAAGCCAAGCGTGACGCGGTACTGTCATTTGGTACAGGCGGAACAATCTCAGCGATCTCCGCGACCAAAGGAGCAAAAATCGCGCAGGGTCAGTTATTGGCCACATTGGATACGCGTTACCACCAAAAAGAAATTGCAGCGGCACAGGGGCAGGTAGAGGAAGCAGCAGCGCGTAAAATCAAGACGTTAAAAGGTGCGACAACAGAAGCACTTGAACAGAAACGTTTGCAAGTAAAAAGTGCGCAAGACAGCCTGGATAAAGCAAAGCAGGATCTCGCAACAAGTGAGAAGCTGTTTGCCGGTGGAGCCATTTCGCAAAACGAAATAAATGCAAGTAAACGGGCTTTTACGCAAGCAGAGATTACACTGCGTGACGCTCAGCTATCTCTAAATGAGCTACAAAAAGGAGCAGAGCCAGAAGATGTCATGGTCGCCAACGCATCGATTAAAGCTGCTGCAGGCGGTGTAGACCGTGCGAAGAAGAGCTTGGATGATGCTAAAATTCAGGCGCCATTTGCGGGAACAGTCGTGGATGTAAGGCTGCAAAGGGGAGAGCAGGCTTCTCCAGGTCAAGAAATTATTCGTATTGTCGATTTGTCTGACGTAAAAGTAACCTTGGATGTCTCCAATGAATTGATCGGTCAATTCCGTGAGAAAACGAAGGTGCAGGCTTTGTCGGACGATGGTAAGAAAAGTGAAGGAACCATTGCATTTATATCTCCAGTTGTGAACAAGGATACAGGGAAGTACCGCGTCGAGATCACGATTCCGAATGCAGATGGTTACTGGCGTGGAGGAATGGCCGCGACAATTGAGGTACCGCGCCAAGTGAATGGCTTCCTCGTGCCGCTGGAAAGTGTCGGCGTGAGTCAAACCGACCATTACGTGATGGCAGTCGAGAATGGGCTGACTGTAAGAAAACCAGTGAAAACCGGTCAAATGGTCGGAGACTCTATCGAAATCGTATCTGGAGTGAAAGAAGGCGACCAGCTCCTTAGCAGTGGAATTACATTCTACGTCGAAGGGCAAAAAGTAGAGGCGAAGGGAGAATAGTTACATGAACAAGATGATTCTCTTTTTGCTTAAGAGACAACTGATTGTCTATTTGTTTACTTTTTTGCTCGTCATTGCCGGACTGGGGTCCTTGTTTAGCTTTAATATTGAATTGGTACCGAAAACGAACTTCCCGGACATTTTTGTTCGGATATCGGGTGGGTCACTTCCTCCTGAAGAGATGGAAGAGAAAATAACGAAAAAAGTAGAACAAGAGCTAAAATCGATTAATGATATTAAAAAATATTCTTCTTCAACGAGTGCTGGGCACGTAAGTATCAATATTTCTGCGAACGAAGGAAAAGGCGAGCAAGTCAAGCAAGATGTGCAAAATGCCGTTAACCGCCTTCGCAATGGGTTCCCGAAAGCCATTGATTCCGTAGAAGTCAACCAGAGCAGCTTTGGTGGCGAACAGATGATTGACTATGCTCTCGTAGGTGCTGATCCGAAGACGATGCTGAGTCTGGCCAAAACATCGATCAAGGACCGCATTGAGGAAATCGAGGGAGTCAAGGAAGTATCGGTTTCTGACCGAAGCTTCGAAAATAAAATTGCCATTTCTCTGTTGCCTGAGCGATTGAATGCATATCAAACCAATCCTGCAGCAGTCATCTCGCAACTGCAGGATACGAACTGGAAACAAGGGATTGGGACGCTGGAGAACAAAGGTTTTGACACAGTAGTCATGATCGACAATTCGTACCAAAACGCGGAGGAAATGAGAGCTCTGTCGATCGATACGCCGAAGGGGGCGGTTTCCCTAGATCAGCTCGCAGACATTGAAGACCTGCGTGGAAAAGTGAAGGATCAAGTAGCGCTTACAAACAGCTCCGTTTTTGTTCATTTGAGCGTTACACGATCGGATGGTTATGATTTGATTACCACGCAAGCGAAGGTAGAAGAGGTTGTTCGCGAATTAAATGCAGAAGCGAATGGCAAATATACCATCAAAGTCATGTTTGAAGGAGCTTCCTTCATTAAGCATGCGGTTTCCAACCTCAGTCGTGATGTGATGATCGGTGGAGCGCTTGCGATTATCATCCTGTTCGTTTTCCTTCGTAACTGGAGGGTTACTCTCGTTATTGCAACGACGCTGCCACTCTCTGCTTTGATGACATTTATCGCGATGAAAATCGGCGGGTACAACATTGACATGATCAGCTTGTTGTCCTTGAGCTTATCCGTCGGATTGATTGTTGACGCCGCGATTGTGGTGCTGGAGAGTATTTATCACTATCGAGAGAAAGGCGAGGAGCTCAAACAGGCGATTGTAAAAGGAACGAGAGAAGTACTGACGCCTGTGTTTACTTCGCAGCTTACGATTATTATCGTTTTCTTGCCGCTCGTCCTTGCAGATTTTGAAGACTGGCTCAAACCGATTTTGGGAACAATCGCGTTTACCGTGTCTGCCGCCATTATCGCTTCAACAATCGCCGCATTCTTTTTTGTTCCCGTATTCTCCAATCGCTTCTTGCAAAAGGATAAGCACGTTTCGCTAGAAGGTGAAGGGAAAGAACACTTTATCATCCGTACGTTCAGCGGACTTTTGCAAATTGCGATTAGACATCGCGTCAAAACGATTTTACTGGCGATTTTGATGCTAGTCGGATCAGCATTCCTTACGCCAATGATGAAAACTGGCCAAGGGATCAATCCAAATGAAAATATCATTTTTGCCAATATTGACATGCCGATTGGGTCTACACTGGAAAAAACACAAAAAGCAGCTGTAGCCGGGGAAGATGCGCTGCGGAAAATCCCCGAAATTAACGATGTATTCTTCTTTGCTTCCAAGGAAAGTGCAGAGTTATTCATTTCCTTGATTCCGAAAACAGAAAGAACAAGGGATAAGGAAGCTTTGAATGAAGATATCAACAATATTTTGAATGGCTTGCCAGGAATTGAAACGGTCTCTATGTCTTACGGACAACAGGGTGGCAGTGCGCCGATCCAATTGGAAATCTTCGGGGACGACATGGAGCAGATGAGCAAGATCGCTACCGATCTGGAAGGAATGCTTTCTACCATCTCCGGTGTCGGCAACATTCGCAACGACTTTAAAGAAGGCAAGGAAAAGGTCACGTTATTGCCAAAAGAAGAAGCTCTCGCAAGGCTGAATGTAGATCATCGTTCGCTGTTACAACAATTGAGCGTGCTGATTGGCAGCCAACAAATTACTTCTATCACGCAGGACGGAATCGAAGTGAACGTAGTGGCTAAAATGCCTGATAACTGGCTGAAGCACCCGGATCAACTTAAAAACGTCATGGTGAGTGCGAAAAATGGTGCAGCAGTGCCTTTGGTTGATTTGGTAGAGATGACCTATAGCAAATCTCCCGTTACGATTCAGCACAAAAAAGGCGAGCGGATCATCACCGTTTCCGCTGAGCTTCAAGGTGGCGATTTGGCCGGAGTTGGTCGTGAGATCGGAGAGAAGCTCCCAGGTGTAGTCATTCCAGCAGGCTACAAAGTAGAGATCGCCGGAAAATTGAAAGAACAAAGCACGAATATGACACAAGCGATCTTTGTATTCGTTGGTGTACTTGCCTTGATCTATGTCGTCATGGTTGCTCAGTTCGGACGTCTTTCCCAGCCGTTTATCATCATGCTGACCATTCCAATGGCACTGGTCGGTGTCGTGTTAGGATTCGTCCTTACACAGCGGACTTTCGGTGAAATGGCGATGATTGGGATTATCATGCTGGTTGGTATCGTCGTTTCCAATGCGATTCTTCTGATCGACCGGATCAACTTGCTCCGCAAGCGTGGAATGGATACAGCCGAAGCCATTATCCAAGGAACCAAAGAACGAATTCGTCCTGTTATCATGACGAAGCTGACGGCGATTCTCGGGATGCTGCCGATGGGACTTGCGATGGCGGAAGGCTCTGATTTGGAGGCACCGCTCGCAACTGCTGTAATCGCTGGCTTGATCTTCCATACCATTGTTACGCTGGTGCTCGTTCCTGTCCTGTACTCCCTGTTTGAGGGGGCGAAGGAAAAAAGACTGGCGCGCAAAGCGGTTCGTCAAGCGAAGCGAGAAGCAAAACGAGAGGCAAAACAAAACAAAGACAAGAACGTACCTCCGACAGAGGTATAGTGATTTGCAAGAGAAGGGGAGTATATGCTGTACCCCTTCTCTTTTGCTTTTCCTTCGTCTGAAAGTTCTGTAGAATAAAGAGATCAAGATACATACCTGAGTGAACCATGAAAGGAGCAAGCATATGGATCTATTTTTGCAAGGAAAAACGGCTCTGGTACTCGCCTCGTCAAAAGGCTTGGGCAAGGCAACAGCTCAGTGCCTCGCCGAAGAAGGAGCGAATGTCACGATATGCGGTAGAGATGAAGCTGCTCTGGAAATCGTTCGAGCTGAGATCGAACAGGCTACTGGAAAATCACCTCTTGCTGTAACAGTGGATGTGACAAAGGAGGAAGATATCAAGCGAGTTGTGGAAGAAACGGTCAAGCATTTTGGCAGCGTCGATATATTAATTAACAATTCAGGTGGGCCTGCAACAGGCAGATTTGATCAGCTCACCGACGAACAGTGGATGCAAGCCTTCCAGCTAAATTTGCTCAGCTATGTACGTGCTATTCGTGCTGTTTTGCCCCATATGCGAGCGAACCAATTTGGCAGAATCATCAACTTCGCTTCCTCGTCCTTTAAACAGCCGATTGAGAATTTACTTCTTTCCAATACGTTTCGTACAGGGGTATTGGGCCTTTCCAAGACGCTTTCTTCAGAACTCGGACCAGATGGGATTCTGATTAACACCATTGGACCTGGCAGAATTGCGACGGATCGGGTGGCACAACTGGATGGGTTTACCGCAGAGGCGAAGGGCATCAGTGCTGATGAAGCAAGGGAAAATTGGGAGAAGCAAATCCCATTGGGCAGATACGGTCAGCCTGACGAGTTTGCTCGCATGGTGACGTTTTTGGCTTCGCCAGCAAACAGCTACGTGACAGGTCAATCCTTCCTCGTCGATGGAGGCTTGATCCGCGCGATCTAATAAAAGAGAGGAGAATTCATTTGAGTAAAGAGAGCTCATTTGATATCGTGTCCAAAGTAGAGTTGTCCGAAGTGAACAATGCGATTCAGACCGCATTAAAGGAAATAGAAAATCGCTTTGACTTCAAAGGAAGCAAGAGCAGTATCTCCTTGGAAAAGGAAGAGCTCGTCCTCGTCTCCGATGATGACTTCAAGCTCAGTCAGGTAAAAGACATTTTGCTTGGCAAGCTCGTCAAACGGGATGTCCCGATCAAAAACCTTGACTACGGCAAAATTGAACCGGCAGCGGGCGGCACTGTCCGTCAGCGTGTCAAGCTGGTGCAAGGGATCGACAAAGACAATGCGAAAAAGATCAACAGCATCATCAAAGATACAGGACTCAAAGTGAAAACACAGATTCAAGACGATCAAATTCGTGTGACAGGAAAAAGCAAAGACGAATTGCAGCAAATCATCAACGCGATTCGCAAGGCTGATCTGCCGTTGGAAGTACAATTTATTAACTATCGCTAACTACTTGCTGAAAAGCTAACTTTTTGAGCAGTGAACTACTAGAAAAGTTTTTGCTTCTAACTCTCTTCACTCTCGCATATGCATGTACAAATAAGTGACAAGCACTTGCGAAAGGGAGAGTAGAGACATGAAGGTCTTTATTATCAGTATGCGCAATCTCATTTTAGGCGGAATTGTTTTTCTTGTAGCACTGGTGGCGGGAATCGTACTTTTGGTCAAAGATCCCCTGAGCGTCTCGGACTCTTATCGACCGTCAGATCCATCTGCTTCTGTTACAGCGACGGCTCCCGTGAACCAGCCAGCAGGGTCAGAAAAGCCGGCACTGAATATGGCGGTCAAGGTGGATGGGACGACGGCAGAAGTATCCTTGCTAACGGAGAACTTCACGTTTGTCCAGGATAATGGCGAATTGGCCGAAGCCCCAGTTTTTGGAGAGGGACACGCACATTTATACCTGAATGGCGAACCAAAAGGGATGATTTATCAACCAGAGTTTTTACTGAAAAAGTTGCCCAAGGGAGAGCATGAAATTCGCGTAGAGCTCAACTACAGCAACCATCTGCCATATAAGATAGAGACTACGAAAAAAATCGTTGTGAAGTAAAACAGATCGCGTTCCACAAAAGGGACGCTTTTCTTTTTGGGAGGAGAAATCGCATTTTATCAAGGAACACGAGAAAAAGAAGGGATTGTGGCGGAAAGGAAGAATCCTACAGAATAGTCTGAATGTTTTGGGGGTGCTTGTATGATTCATATGACCACAATCGGCAACATGTTAGACGACACAGCTAGTAAGTATCAGGAAAAGGAGGCTCTGGTTTATCACGAACGAGGGCTTCGCTATACGTTTGGAGAATTTCAAGCGATATGCAATCAGGCAGCGCGGGGATTTATGTCTCTTGGCATTCAAAAAGGGGACAATATCGCGATTTGGGCGACCAATGTGCCTGAATGGGTGATTTCGCAATTTGCCACAGCGAAAATGGGTGGCGTGCTGGTAACGGTTAATACGAGTTACCGGGTGCATGAACTGGAATATTTGCTGCGTCAATCAGAGTCGACGACGCTTCTCTTAATGGATTCCTATCGCGATGCGAATTATCTTGCCATGATTCAGGAGATTTGCCCGGAGTTACAGACATGTGAACCTGGAGCGTTACAATCCAAAAGGCTTCCGCATTTAAAAAATGTCATCTATCTAGGGAATGAGCGACAACCCGGAATGTTTTCGTGGAGTGATTTGCTCGAGCGTGCTTCACGGGTCACCGAAGAAGAGCAGATGGCACGCCAGGCGACGCTTTCACCTGATGATGTTATCAATATGCAGTATACATCCGGCACGACTGGTTTTCCAAAGGGAGTCATGCTGTCGCACGTCAATATCGTCAACAATGCCATCAAAGTAGCGGAATGTCAGCGGCTCGGGTTAGAGGATAAGGTGTGCATTCCGGTTCCGTTTTTCCACTGCTTTGGCTGTGTGATGGGGACCTTGGCATGTGTGGCGACAGGTGCAACGATGGTTCCAGTCATCGCCTTTGATCCCGGCGTTGTACTTGCGGTTGTGGAGGCCGAACGCTGCACAGCACTGTACGGTGTGCCTACGATGTTTATTGCCGAGCTGAACCATCCGACGTTTGCCGAGCGAGATCTCAGCTCGCTGCGTACAGGCATCATGGCTGGTTCTTTATGCCCGATTGAGGTCATGAAGAAGGTCGTCGATCAAATGGGAATCCGTGACATTACGATAGCGTACGGTCAAACGGAAGCTTCTCCTGTCATCACACAGACTGTACCAGAAGATTCCCTCGAGCGAAAAGTATCCACTGTCGGTCGTTTGCATGCAGAAGTAGAAGCAAAAATCATCGATCCAGCGACAGGTGATATTTTGCCGCCAGGTGTACAAGGCGAACTGTGTACGCGAGGATATTTGGTTATGAAGGGCTATTACAATATGCCAGAGGAGACAGTCAAGGCCATCGATCACGAAGGCTGGCTACATACCGGAGACTTGGCAACCGTCGATGAAGAAGGCTACTATCAGATTACAGGCAGGCTTAAAGACATGATCATACGCGGAGGGGAAAATATTTATCCTCGTGAAGTAGAAGAGTTCCTCTATACACATCCAAAAGTGCTGGACGTCCAGATAGTAGGTATACCGGATGCCAAATACGGAGAGCAGGTATTGGCGTGCATTCGGGTAAAGCCCAACGAGACGTTGTACGAGGATGAGGTGCGGGACTATTGCGAAGGGAAGATTGCTCATTACAAAATTCCTCGCTACATACAGTTTGTAGACGAATATCCGATGACCGCTTCCGGTAAAATACAAAAGTTCAAGCTGCGGGAGCAAGCGTTGCAGCTGTTTGGACAAAGCGATCCAAATCAAACGGGAACTGCATAGGATGAGGTTCAAGCGCTAGGGAGATGCTCCTGGCGCTTTTTTAGATAGTTCTTTACTTTCGAGCAACTCTTGACTAAGATAAGTGGAAATCAAAATAGGAGAGGTGCAGCCAAGCATGGAAATCAGATTTTTGGGACCAGAAGATGCAGAAGAGTTGGTAAAGATTAGACTGGAAGGGCTGCAAACAGATCCAGACGCATTCGGCTCTACCTATGAAGAGGCTATGCAGGTATCGATGGAAGAGTGGCGGCAAAGACTTTCTCAAGGGGATTCAGGCGATAGCGGCTATTTTGGTGCATTTGTGGAAGGACATCTGGCTGGCATCATCGGTTTTTTCCGCCACCGAGGGCTAAAAGCGAGACACAAAGCTTCTATCATCTCGATGTACGTTCGTGAAGTCTATCGCGGGACAGGTGTCGCACAAGCGCTCATGCAGGCAGAACTTGCCTACTTAAAGGAGCGGGGAGATATTGATACGGTACAACTCGCTGTCGTTACGACCAATCCGGCTGCCATTCGTCTTTATGAGAAAATGGGCTTTATTCCATATGGGTTAGAAAAGCGTGCACTGAAAAATGGCGATCAATACTTTGATGAGAGCCACATGTATATTCTTTTATAGAACATGAAAAAAGCGAAGGCTCACATTAGCGGATGCCTTCGCTTTTTCTATGCGCTACGCTATGGATGGAAGCTTATCGGCTTGCCTCGTATGCAGCGATCTTATCTTCATACTGCAACGTAATTCCAATATCGTCGAGACCATTCAGCAGGCAGTAACGACGATAGGCGTCTACCTCGAACGGGTAGGAGAGACCTTCACTGTCACGAACAACTTGTTCTTGCAGATCGATGGTCAGCTGGTAGTTTGGCTTGTTTTCGGCACGGTTGAACAGCTCATCGACTTGCTCTTCACTCAACTTGATCGGCAGGATGCCGTTTTTGAAGCAGTTGTTGTAAAAAATGTCCGCAAAGGATGGAGCTATCACACAGCGGAAGCCATAATCAAGGAGTGCCCATGGCGCATGCTCACGAGAGGAGCCACAGCCAAAATTGTTGCGGGCAAGAAGGACAGTAGACTCCTTGTATGCAGGCGTATTCAGAATGAACGAATCGATGGGCGCACCATCGACAGTAAAGCGCCATTCATAGAACAGGAATTGACCAAAACCGCTGCGTTCAATGCGCTTCAAGAACTGCTTAGGGATAATTGCATCCGTATCTACGTTTACACGATCGAGTGGGGCTACCACTCCGGTGTGGATGACAAATGGATTCATTGGAAGACCTCCTTGCTAGCGTTCTCGTTTTTCCATTCACGAACATCTACGAAGTGACCTGCGATAGCTGCTGCTGCCGCCATTTCCGGGCTGACCAGATGTGTCCGTCCGCCGCGTCCTTGACGTCCTTCGAAGTTCCGGTTTGAGGTAGAAGCACAACGCTCACCCTCGGACAGGATATCCGGGTTCATTGCCAGACACATGGAGCAACCAGATTCGCGCCAGTCAAAGCCAGCTTCTTGAAAAATGAGGTGCAAGCCTTCTTGCTCAGCGAGCTGCTTAACTGCCTGAGAGCCAGGAACGACCATCGCGTGTACGGAAGGGGAGACCTTGCGTCCTTTTGCCACTTCGGCTGCCTTGCGCAAGTCTTCGATCCGACCGTTTGTACAGGAGCCGATAAAGACGCGATCGATTTTGATTTCGCTCATAGGAGTGCCAGGGGCAAGGTCCATGTACGCCAGAGCATCCTGGGCCGCTTTGCGCTGTGCGGCTGTCTCGAATGACTCAGGACTTGGAACAGTGCTCGTAATGTTCGTCCCCATACCAGGGCTCGTTCCCCATGTCACTTGCGGTGCGATCTCAGCTGCCTCGATTTCTACACAGGCATCAAACACAGCGCCTTCGTCCGTGCACAGCTCTTTCCAAGCCTCAACAGCTGCAAGGAAATCTTCCCCTTGCGGAACATAACGCTTGCCTTTCAGGTAATCAAACGTAGTCTGGTCAGGAGCGATTAAGCCAGCACGAGCGCCACCTTCAATCGTCATGTTGCATACCGTCATGCGTTCTTCCATGGTCAGGTTGCGGATCGCAGCACCTGTGTATTCTACGACGTAGCCAGTTGCAAAGTCAGTTCCGTATTTTGCGATAATCGCCAAAATTAAATCTTTTGCACTGACACCGAATGGCAGGTCGCCGTTTACGCGCACTTCCATCGTTTTTGGTTTGGATTGCTGCAAGCATTGTGTTGCGAGTACATGCTCCACCTCACTGGTACCAATACCGAAGGCGAGGGCACCAAATGCTCCGTGAGTGGAGGTGTGGCTATCACCGCAGACAATTGTTTTGCCTGGATGTGTGAGTCCGAGCTCAGGACCAATGACGTGGACGATCCCTTGATCCGGGCTATTCAGATCCGCGAGTGTAATCCCGAACTCCGCACAGTTCGCCGTCAAGGTTTCCATTTGTTGACGAGAAATTGGATCCTTGACATTAAAACGGTCAGCAGTCGGTACGTTGTGGTCCATGGTTGCGAAGGTAAGCTCTGGACGACGTACTTTGCGGCCAGCCAAGCGGAGTCCTTCAAAGGCTTGCGGCGAAGTCACCTCGTGAACCAGGTGCAGGTCGATATACAAAAGGCTCGGCTTGCCTGCCTCTTCGTGAATAACGTGATTGTCCCAAATCTTTTCAAACATCGTACGGGCTGTCATCATGTTTTCCTCCTTCGTTCAAAAACTCTTAACAAGGTTGTAACATGGCAAAGAGAATAGTTCAAAGATATAATAATTATAAGAAGGATAGTTTTTGCCTATCGGGAGGTCTATATGGAGTTACGACAAATTCGTTATGTACTTGCTGTTGCGGAAGAACGCAGTTTCTCCCGTGCAGCCAATCGATTACATTTGGCCCAACCGTCGTTGAGTCAACAAATTGCGAAGCTGGAGAAAATACTCGGTGTCAGCTTGTTCCATCGCTTGCCGCAGCACGTAGAACTGACTGATGCGGGCCAACGCTTCATACAGGTGGCGCAAACGCTCGTCGACATGTCAGAGGGGCTAGAGAGGGAAATGCGCGCTTATGCCGTAGGTGAAAGTGGCAAATTGTTAGTCGGAAGTTTACCGATCACAGGGGCGTACGTGCTTCCAAGGGTGTTGCCTACGTTTACACAGCAATTTCCAGGTGTCGAGCTGCAATTGATGGAGGAAACGTCGAGTCATTTGGAGCAGCTACTTGTGCGGGGGAAAATTGATGTCAGCCTACTAACCATGCCCATTAGTGATCCGTCTCTGGAAATCATCCCCGCAATCAACGAAGAAATCTTTTTGGCGGTACCAGCCAATCATCCGCTCGCGAAACGAAAAGAAGTCGATCTCGCGGAGGTAGCCGATCAGCCTTTTATCCTGTTAAAAGAGGGGCAAGGCTTCCGCACGATCTCGCTTCGGCTCTGTGAGCAGGCGGGATTCCGACCGCGAATCGTGTTTGAGAGCTCAAACATCCAGACGGCTCAGTCACTTGTTGCAGCAGGCATGGGGTTGTCGTTTGCACCGAAAATGATTACACTCGCACCCGGAACGATCGAACCGCCAACTTATGTTCGGATAAAAACAAAACCTTCACGCACACTCGTCGTGGCGTATCGTAAGGACAAACCGCTGTCACGCCCGGCTGAAGCGTTTGTACGATGTCTCATTGAGCAGGGTGGAAAAATATAAAGGCAAACAAGAAACCCAGTCGCCGCAGTCATTTGCGAACACTGGGTTTTTCATCTTGCGGTTTTGTATCTTGAACAAGTTCGGAAAAGACGACGAGCCTTTGAGCGTGTTCCTGTGTTTTCTTGTTAAATTTGCCGGAGCAGGTAATCAAATTCAGATGGGAGCTCTCAGCCTTCCCAAAAATCTGATCGATGGGGGCCTCGGCTGTCTGGAAGCTATCTACTTTGCGAACCTGGAAGGTTAGCGTCCTTCCTTTTGCTTCACGCACTCTGATTTTGTCGCCGGGCTTTAGTTTTTTCAGATGGTAAAAAACAGCTGGACCCGTATAATGATCAAAATGGCCGGCGATCACTGCATTCCCCTTCATCCCGGGCTTTGTCCATGGCGCCAAAATACCGACGCGATCAAAAGCCTTTGGGACGTCCATTTGCCCATTCGGTAAAACGCCAACCGGTTCTACACGAGTTTGAAGGTTCAGTTTTGGAATATGTAGAAGGGTTGGCATGATTCCGTCTGGAAGAGGAGGGGCAGGAAGGAACGTCGGTTGAGGGGGCAGCGAGGGACCATAAACGGTAACCGTTTGTTTGATATGAATGGGCCCTGCTGGTTTTTGTATGGTACTTGCAATTTTTGGAGCTTCGACAGGTTCTTTAGTTGTATGGCCGCAACCAATTGTAACCAAACTAATGAATAGTAGGGACCCGAGCAGTTTTTTCATAGGCTGCAAAGAAAAGGGGGAAGCTCCCCCTTTAATTGCTTGCTCCACCCATACCGGTTTTCGGCATAGCCTTGATATGCACTTTGCCTTTATGTGCCTTGGTTTTCATATGGTGAGCTTTGGTCTTCATATGATGCGCTTTTGTTTGTACCTTGTGGTGTTTCTTGTGACCGTCATGAGTCTCAGCAGATACAGGAATTGCAGTAGTTACCAAGCATGCAACCATCAACAAAGCAGCGAATTTCTTCATGAGTAGCACCTTCCTTAAAAATTATTGGCTTACAACCACTAGGATTTCCGTTTGCTCGTTTGTTAGTGATGGCAATTGTTTCTCCTAAACGTCCCAAACAGCCCACACCTGTGGTACACTATTTCCAAATCATTCTGGGAGGAAGATAACATGAGAGAAATTAAGACAGAAGCTGAGTTCGAGCAAGTAATCGCAGCAACCAAGCCAGTCATCGTCAAATTCTTCACGGATTGGTGCCCAGATTGTCATCGGATTGATCCATTCATGCCTGCCGTGGAGGAAAAATACAAAGAACAGCTGGATATGATCGAAGTCAACCGGGATACTCTCCCGGACCTGTCCGAAAAGTACGATGTCTTCGGGATTCCAAGCTTTATTGCGTTCCATAATGGAAAAGAACTGGTTCGCTTCGTAAGCAAGCTCGGAAAGAGTCGTGAGGAGATCGAGCATTTCCTGGACCGTGCTATTCAAGTCAGTAAAGGTCTCGAGCAAGCATAATTGCATGAACATCGAACAGGGAGATAGACAGAAATGTTATTCATGAAAAAAGAAGGGGAATGGCTCGTTGCTCATTTACGAGACAATGACGATGCTATCCCGATTGGGAACCTGCTGCGCGAAGTGTGGAAGCTGCCTCGCAAGCAGGTCCATCTTTTATTCCAAAACAAAGAAGTGCTGCTGGACGGTGCACCTGTTGCTCAGCATGTTGCTGGAAAAGCAGGGCAGGAAATTCGCCTGCGGATGTGCAAGCCTGAGCCATTGGGGCTCGATCCGGCCAGTGAAGCACCGGAGATCTTGTACGAGGATGATCATTTGCTCATCGTGAATAAGCCGGTTGGCCTTCTGTTGCATCCGACCGAACGCTATCATCATGTGACGTTGGATCATCTTGTGTCGGGGCACTTTTTCCGTACGGGTTTGGAGGCAAAGGTCCGTCATGTCCATCGACTGGATCAAGATACGTCAGGCGTCGTCCTGTACGCGAAGCATGCGTGGGCCTCTGCACTTTTAGATGAAATGCTGCGTGAACGCACAATCAAGCGTACATACGTCGCGTATGTTTCGGGGCGAATGCCCAAAGAGCGCGGAAAAATTAATGAACCGATCGGGAAAGATCGGAACCATGGGACCCGCAGAAGGGTCACACCTAACGGCGACCCAGCGATTACCCATTATCAGGTGAAAGAACGTTTTCAAACAGCTACGAAAGTAGAATGTCAATTAGAGACCGGGAGAACCCATCAAATTCGCGTTCACTTCAGTCATATTGGGCACCCGCTTTTAGGGGATGAACTGTATGGTGGCAAGTGTGAACTCATTAAACGACAAGCGCTCCACGCAGCAGTGCTCAAATTTGTGCATCCATTCGGAGGAGAAGTCATCGAAGTCACGGCTCCGTTGCCACTCGATCTGTTTCATTTGGAAAAGAAGCTGAGATAATCGCCATTTGACGACGGACTGAATAAACTGCCAAGGAGGAAACGAGAGAGGGTGGTCTTTTGAAACGACCCATAATCGGCATCTTGACTTGGCGGGAAGGCAAACGTTTTGCAGAGCCAACCTATTTTCGGCGACTGCTCAAGGCTGGACAAGAACTGGGCTGTACCGTTTTCCTGTTTTCACCAAACGATGTACTTGGAGCCGGCAAACAGGTGAGAGGGTATGTCCCGGGGAAGAGTGGCGGCTGGCAAGCAAGGATATTTGACCGTCCAGACGCTGTTTTCGACCGATACCGCTATACACCGACACAATCGTTTAAGAACTATGTGGCCTTTCGGCGGACGAGTAATTTTTTGTACGCAAACAATCGCTTGGCAAACAAATGGCGTGTACATGAGGTGCTACATCGGGACCCCAGAATGCATCGGTGGCTTCCGGAGACGCACCTGTACAACCGACACAGCTTGGCCAACATGCTAGGCAAGCATCCATTGCTCTACGTAAAGCCACTCAATGGAACAGGGGGACGAAACATCCTGTCCATTGAAAAGCGTGGCGACGAACTTCGACTGCTCGGCCGGAACAAGCAAAGGGCGAAAGTGTCCACAGTAGTAAAAGACAAAGCCGCTGCCCAGAGATGGGTAGATCGTTGGACGAGACAGGAGAAATACATCGTTCAGCAAGGGCTTCGTTTGCAGTTGGTTCCTTCGCGGGCAGTAGACATGCGTCTCTTGATTCAAAAGAATGGGCAGGGAGAATGGAGCATTACAGGCCATGGGATTCGCGTAGGTCCAGAGCGCAGTGCCACCTCTAATCTGCATGGCGGCGGAAAAGCGATTCCTGTATCGGTATTTCTCCGACCGAGGTTTGGGGAGGAACGTACCGCGCAGATCGTGCATGATTGCGAGCAGCTCGCTTTTCAAACAGCGGAAACCCTCGAGGATCATTTTGGACGGATGGTTGAATTTGGACTAGATATTGGCATCGATGTAGAGGGGCGCGCGTGGCTGATCGAAGTGAATCCCAAACCAGCTCGGGAAATTTTCCGGGAGATGGGGGCAATGGAGCAGTACAAGGATGCCATTACTCGCCCGCTTGAATACGCCATCTACCTAGCCAAAACACAGGGACGCGAAGGTCGCGAGCCACTGTTGAAGAGAAAAGTCGCCAGGGGATAGTGTGAAAAAAGAACAGCGGCAGCCAGGGACAATGTCTGAAGCCAGTCCTCGCCTGCCGCTGTATTGCTAGGTGGAGATGGAAAGTGGTAATTGCAATTTGCTCGGGATGTCAGGGGCGAAATCGGGGGTATGAATAACAGAAAAAGAGTATCCTTCCCGGACGAATGTAAGCTCATGAGCATCCGAATGGAAGAGGACGTTACTTTTTTCAAAGCGCCTCCGCACCTTTTGCAGGAACGTTTGGTCAGGCGTTCCAAAAGTCACGTGCATTTTTGGTGGTAGCGCTTTCATCGCGATGGGAATCCAAGGCCTTTTTTTCCATGTGGCTACGATATGTGCCGTTCCCCCGATGACGAAGTTAAAAATTTCGCCATCCTCGTAAGTTTTCAGGCTTAGATTCGATTTTAGCCATTGCGTAAAAACAGGCACACTTTCTACGGGACAGCCCACTTCCCGTAAATACAAAATGTGCAGGGGAGTGGATGGCATAATGACCTTTTCTGACACATAGTCGTGGGCAATAATCTCAAGAAGATTCCCGTCTCCATCGCGGAAATACAGGTTCATCCGTCCTTTTTCCTGATCAATGTCATGCCCATCCTCCCATCGAACAATCAACAGACCAGATTCTCTGATCTTTTTCGCTGATTCATGAAAAAGGGTATAAGGCACTTGAAAAGTAATATGGGCGGGGGAGATTGGTTCATACACTTCATCAAAGGTTAAACGAAAATCGGGTGTGACTTGAAACGTAATCTGTTTGTCTGATTGAGACAAAATTGGAAAACCGAGACGGTCTGCGTAAACCTGGTGAACTCCTTGGATGGACACCGTTCGTAAGGTTAATTTAGAAAAGTGCGTAATCACCTGCCATCACCTTTTCCTATAAAAAGATAACATAATATAAATTATGTATACTCATTCGGTTCACACTGTTGCTAGACAATCTTCTCAAATATCTTGGGAGAGGCGAACCATATCTATCACCTGAATCCCGTTTTCGTAAATCTCTTCTTCATAATGCCGCAAGAAAAAGTCCCGATCGATCCAATTCATGCGAAATCCACACTTTTGATACAGGGCGAGCTGACTCACACTAGAATTCCCTGTTCCGACCTCGATTGTCTTATAACCGAGAGATTTGGCTACTGCTATGGAATGAAGAACGAGCTTTTTGCCAATGCCCTTGCCATGATAGGCTTCATCGACTGCAACATTCACGAGTTCAATCGTATCCGGTCTGGTTGGTATCAAGACGTAGACACCTACGATGCTCTCCTCCAGAACAGCGACATAGCAATGACCTCTTTGTAAATAATCCTCCACCAATCTGACAGAGGGGTCAGCCAATAAGAGTAAATCCATTGGTGGTTGTTCCTGTGCTGCAAGCTTGCGAATTTCCATCCGTGTTTCTCCTCCGATTCAAGTTGTTACTGGCTTTTGCAATGGAGCTGTTTCGTAGTTGACAACCAGGTTCTTTTCGTACGTAAAGATATGCCGACAAGGTTCAGCATCTTCCAACATGTATGGTAAAAATATGGGAAGGTTTTCTGGGACGCCAGCATTGTCAGGGTCCAAGATCCACGCTAGCTCTTTCCAGTCAAGGATGCCTTCTTCCACTACCTGTGGAGTTTGAGAGCGCTCGTAGTCTTCCGGAAGATGAGCGAGAAATGCATACATACCGCCTGTTTCAACTCCATCGACCAGCCAAGAGACAATTCCTTTGTAGCAAGCGGTTTCTAGTAAAATGCCCGTCTCTTCCCGAACCTCGCGAAGGACACTGTCCAGTGGAGTCTCTCCGTGCTCCAGCTTACCGCCTACGCCATTCCAAAGCCCCATTAACGGTGATTTGTTGCGATTCAGCATGAGTATTCCATTTCTATGTTTGAGAAAGCATATGGTATAGCGATACATGTTATCCCTTTCCTTTTTGTTGCAGTCGACTTCTTTAACACGACCATTGTATCAAATGAGTGCAATCATCAGTTATTTTTATTTGGTTTTCCAAAAGAAGTTTTGTAATATTTCGTTATAATAACAAAGAAGAGTGGAAGGATGAATAGGGGGTTCGTTCAAGATGGGAAACAATGAAAAGGTAGAAGGGCTAACAATAGAGGAGTGGAAAATGAAATATCCGCTTCTCCATAACATGATGGAGACAGAAGAAGTTTTCTGGACGAACCCATGCTATGATGAGATCGCAAAAGCAACACTCTCCGTTTCGCCAGAGGAAGTCCAGGATGCAGAAGAACGCTTGCGGCGTTTTGGCTCGTTCATTCAAGTGGCTTTTCCCGAGACGAAAGAATCTGGCGGACTAATCGAGTCTCCACTTGTACCGATTAAAGAGATGCAAAAGTACCTGGAGTCTCGTTTTGCATTGAATATACAGGGGAATCTCTGGTTAAAATGCGACAGCCATTTGCCTATTGCAGGGTCGATCAAAGCGCGTGGCGGTATCTACGAGGTGCTGGCACATGCAGAAGAATTGGCTCAAAAGCACCAGATGCTGCAACCGGACAATGATTATGCTATTTTGGCCTCGGAAGCGTTCCGCGAACTATTTTCCCGTTATTCCATTGCAGTAGGCTCGACAGGAAATCTCGGTTTGAGCATCGGGATCATCAGCGCAAAGCTCGGTTTTCAAGTCACCGTACACATGTCAGCAGACGCTAAAGTATGGAAAAAGGAATTGCTGCGGGCAAAAGGGGTCCATGTAGTTGAATACGCATCGGATTATGGGAAAGCGGTGGAAGAGGGCAGAAAGCAGGCGGAGGCCGATCCGAATTGTTATTTCATCGATGATGAGAACTCCAAGCGTCTATTCCTCGGCTATGCGGTAGCAGCCGGACGATTAAAGAAACAGGTAGAGGAGCAGCAGATTACAGTTGATAGCGATCACCCGCTGTTTGTCTACCTGCCGTGTGGGGTAGGGGGAGGTCCTGGCGGTGTGGCGTACGGATTGAAGCTTATCTACGGAGACAATGTTCATTGCTTTTTTGCGGAACCTACTCATTCTCCCTGCATGCTACTAGGTTTAATGACAGGACTGCATGACAAAGTTTCCGTTCAAGACTTTGGAATCGATAACAAGACAGAGGCGGATGGTCTGGCTGTTGGGCGTCCTTCTCGATTTGTAGGAAAAATGATGGAGGACTTGCTGAGTGGCGTGTTTACAGTGGACGACGAAGAGCTATATGCTTTGTTGCGTGCCTTGCGCGATCACGAGTCCATTCGATTGGAGCCGTCCGCATTGGCTGGAATGCCAGGACCTGTTCGATTGTTTCAGGAGACAGGACGTCATTATTTGGCAAAGCAAGGTCTAATGGAAAAAATGAAAAAAGCGACCCACATCGTATGGGCGACGGGTGGGAGTATGGTGCCTGGTAATATTCAAGAAGAATATTATGCGAAAGCTCTGGGTGAGAATGGAAAAAGATAACACGTTGCTTGTGAATACATAATATTTATTATGTCAACTCGATTCTATTTTCACATTCTTGCCTTATTCATAAGCATCGAAATGTTGCAGAAAGCCCGGAGCACTTCTCCGGGCTGTTGCTCATTCATTTCAAAGTCTTCTGGGTCTTGAAAATAATAAACGTTGGTCTTCTTACTTCTGAAATCTGATGCGGTTGCAAGCGGAGTCCTTCTGACGTGCAGGTTGGCTCGATGATCTCTTGCAGGGTAAGTCCGGCTCGGATTAACGTATTGACGGCAGTGGACATGGAGCGGTGGTAAAAAAGGGCCTTTCTGCCGTTCATCATGTACATTTCACGTTCTCCATCTTCCAGGTAGTTGTCCAAGGGCCAGAAATGCTTCTGTCCTTCTTCGTCGCGTACCCAGCCCTCGACCTTTTTGCGAGCGGTAATATGCGGATGGAGGGTAGAGTAAACGAAATGTCCTCCGTTGCGCAAGGCGCGGCTTACTTTGTTGATCACGTGCTCATAGTCACGAACGTAGTCCATGACGAGAGAGCTCGTTATTAGATCGTAGTCATGATCAGCAAGCGCAATGTCCTCCAGGGACCCATGCAGATATCGAATGTTTCTATGACTGTTATTCGTTTGCGCATACTCCAGCATATTGTGGGAGAGATCAACACCAATCACTTCACGTGCTCCTTGCTCCACACAGTACCTGGCAAACTGTCCGCCACCACACCCGAGGTCGAGTACACGCAATCCTTTTAGGGAGGGGAGGCATCCGCGAAAGGCAGGCTGTTCGATAATGTCATTCTCCGATTGACCGGACAGACGCAGTTTTTGATAGTCCTGATAAAAATCCGGTTGATCGTACAGATTTTGTTTCATCCTCTATCACCCGTTTCCAATTTTTCTCGGATTCCCTATTATGGATAAAGGATGATCATGATGTCAATTATTCGTTTAAAACGATTGAAAATGAGAGCAGGAGTTTGCTTTTTTTACGAGAATTAGTGAGAGACAACCCATTTTCGCGATTCCGTCCGCTTTGCTGTGACGGTTTTTTTCTGTAAGAAGATTTGGTTTCGGTATTTTTGGGCGAGACTGAAATCGAAGGAGGGATAGACGTGGACCAAATACTTCAACTGATCAAAGATTACTGGCCGATTGCGCTAGGTATCATAATCATCATCATGGCTGCCCAATGGGTGGTGCGAAGTATCATTCGAATCATTTCGCTTGCAGCTATTATTGGTGTTGTGCTCGTGTTGTTTTTCCAATTCAGTCCTGAAGAAGTGATCCAAATGGGACGCCAGGCAGCCGTAGCGACACAGGAAGTCGTCGATAAGACGATTACTCCGGTATTGGACAAAGAGCTTAAGGATGCGGATATTTCTTTCAAGGAAGATGGCACCTATGAAGTGAAGACAACGAGTATTCGTATCGTAGGGAAAAAAGGCGAATCCAAAGCGACTGTTTATTACAAGGATGAGGAATGGGAAGTAAATATCGGTCAATTGAGCAAGCTGTTCCAGGACCGACTCGGTAAAGCGGAGCAAGAAAGCAAGACCATGTAGAAAAAGAAAAACGCATGGGGCCAAAAAGGTCTCATGCGTTTTTTGCTGGATAGGAGAGTATTTCCTTTACACGGTAGTCATACTCGGCGCTACACGCAGTCGAGTTGCTTGCTCATAAGCGTAGGCCAGGCGAAGAAGAGTAGGTTCCTGGAATGCCAAGCCAGTCAGCATGATGCCAAATGGTTTGCCAGCGGAAGTATAGCCAGCCGGAACCGTAATCGAAGGGTAACCAGCTTTGGCCGGGATAGCATAACCAGTACTGCCCGGGTACAAAAGGGCATCGAGTTTGTGCTCTTTCATGACTGCATCAAGGCCTTGTTTCTGTGACATTTCCAAATCGAACAGGCGATTAGCGAGATATTCAGGCTCTGTCAACGTACCACTTGTTTGCTCGGATTCTTCCAGCAGCTCTTGCCCATATAGCAGTGCTTGTTCCTCATGTGCCCGATTAAAAGTGATGACATCCTGTAAGGAGCGAATCGGGTAGGAGGCGGGTAAGGTTTTTAAGTATGCATTTACCCCAACCTTGAATTCATGTACGAGAACATGGATGTCCCAGTTGGCATTTTCTGTAGGAATGGTAACCGAATCTATGACAGTTGCACCAGCCTCTTTGAGCTTTTCTATAGCTGCTTCGTACAAGGCCATTTCTTCTTCTTCACACTCAGCCAAAAAACTGGAGCGTACAACGCCGATGCGCGCCCCCCGCAATCCATCTGCATCGAGGAAGGGGAGGTAATCGGGATGACTTAGACCTTCGCTTTTTCCAGTTACCGGATCATTTACATCGATACCAGTAAGCGCGCCAAGCAAAATAGCTGCATCTGTCACGGTTCTCGCCATGGGTCCGGCTGTGTCTTGGCTATGTGAAATCGGGATGATACCCGAACGGCTAATTAAGCCAACAGTAGGCTTGATTCCCACAAGAGAATTGTGCTCGGCTGGGTGGAGAATCGACCCGGAAGTCTCTGTGCCGACTGCCACAACGGCAAAACCTGCGGCAATCGCAGCAGCTGAACCGGAGCTAGACCCGCCTACATCGAGTACGCCAGGGCCGTATGGGTTCAACACTTGTCCACCGCGAGAGCTGTAGCCATCGGGCATATTATAGGAGACAAAGTTAGCCCATTCCGTTAGATTTGTTTTTCCTAAAATAACGGCGCCCGCCTCTCGGAGCTTTGTCACAACAAATGCATCCGCTGAGGCAAACGAATCAGCCAAAGCTAGGGCTCCAGCTGTCGTGTGCATCTTGTCAGAGGTCGCAATGTTATCCTTGATCAGTACAGGGATTCCATGAAGCGGTCCGCGACTGCCTGACACCGCTCGTTCCCGATCCAGTGACTCTGCGATCGCCAGTGCATCTGGATTTAGCTCACAAATGGCATTGATTCGGATGTCTTGTTTGTTGTAGGTGGCAATCCGCTGTAAAAAGGCGAGGGTAAGTTCCCGGGAAGTCGTGGTTCCAGCTGTCATTGCAGCTTGCCATTCGAGTATGCTCGTTTCATGAATCTCTGACATAATGTATCCCCTTTTACGAATGATTTGATTTTTATTATAGTACCAAATTCAGGTAAAGGGAAAGAGAGGGGAGTGTGAGCCTTTTGCCAATAAAAAAACAAGCTGACTCTACGAGAGAATCAGCTTGTCTGTGTTCGTACTATGCGTTTGATCCAGTGGCTTGCAGCTTCGCATTTTCTTCCGCTTCTACATAACGGTTGCGAGGGTGCTCACGGCATTCATCGGAGCAAGAACGCTTGAATTTTGTCTCGCATTCTGTGCAGCAGAAGTGCTGTTTGTTACAGAATGGGTTGGCGCAGTTTACATAGCGGTCTTCCACAGTCCCGCAGTAATGGCAACGGCCAATGACGACGTCTTCTTCTGTATGGTTGATCGGTACAGAGATGCGCTCGTCAAACACGTAGCATTTTCCATCCCACAGGCGTCCTTGGACCTCTGGATCTTTTCCATATGTGACAATTCCGCCCTCAAGGTGGTAAACATTTTCAAAACCTTGTTGCAGCAATATACCTGTCAACTTTTCGCAACGAATACCGCCTGTGCAGTAGGTGAGGACTTTTTTATCCTTGAATTGGCTCATGTTTTCACGAATCCACTCAGGGAACTCACGGGATGAATCCACTTCTGGGCGAATCGCACCACGGAAATGTCCCAAATCGTATTCGTAGTAGTTGCGACCGTCAAGGATCACGACGTCCTCTTCCTGCATCATTTCATACCATTCTTTTGGTTTCAGATAGGTGCCGACTAATTTATTCGGATCAACATCCTCTTCCAAACGCCAGGTTACAAGCTCTTTTTTCGGTCGCACAAACATTTTTTTGAACGCATGTTCTTCCGATTCATCTATTTTAAACCACATATCACTAAAACGTGGATCTTTTCGCACATATTCCATGTAGGCGTCGGTTTGCTCGATCGTCCCGGATACGGTTCCATTAATGCCTTCCGGAGCTACGATAATCCGCCCTTTCAGCCCGTTATCCTTGCAAAATTGCAGGTGCTCGGCTGCGTACTCCTCATAATTTTCAATAGGAGTATACTTGTAATACAACAAAATGCGATATGGTTTTTGTACTTGCAAGGTACAATTCCACCTTTCTTTTCAATTGTGATTTTAGATGCAACGGTGATTATACCACATTCCATTGTTAAAAGCGCTGAAAAAGAAAGGGATTTGTGAGGTTTTTATGAAATTCGGTGCTTCTTGCTGGAAGTGGATGCATCCTGTACACTATGAATGGTATTCAGCCGACAGGCTATAGAGGAGAGACGATTACATGAACATGACAAATGAGCGCCTGGTCACACAGGTGAAAATTAAAAAGCTCCACCAAGACGCCGTGATCCCAGCGTACGCGAGAGCAATGGACGCGGGCTTTGATCTGGTCGCGGTAGAGGATACATTGATTGCCCCAGGGCAATCTGCAAAGGTTCCAACAGGCTTGGCTTTCGCGCTTCCAGAAGGATTTGAATTGCAAGTGCGCCCTCGCTCCGGGATTAGTGCAAAAACAAAGCTGCGGTTGTCCAATGCACCAGGGACTGTTGATGCAGGCTATCGCGGTGAAGTATGCGTCCTGATCGATAACATTCGGATCGCATCCGGAAAAAGTGGCAAGGTATGTCTGGGCGCGGGCGAAAACGAAGTAACCGTTGAACAAGAAGTCGATGCACATAGCTACTTGATCAAAAAAGGGGACCGGATCGCACAGGGTGTGATTGCAATCGTTCCAGTTGCGCAGTTCGAAGTAGTGGATGAGCTGGATGAGACGGAAAGAGGAGCGGGCGGCTTCGGAAGCAGTGGTATCAAGAGCTAATTCTATCGAGTAAAAATACAAGACCCCTGATCATCAGCCGTGTCAATGGACTTGAGCTGATGCGTCAGGGGTCATTGTTTTAATCAAGTCCTCATCCTTTGGCGGATAAAAACTGGTCAATTCTCGATAGGTCGTCAGCCGTCAGTGAACGACCATCCGCTTTGACGAATACGCAAGGTCCATAGACCCAGTCTAAAAAACCATCGGACGTGATGGGGAAATTGTTCGCTTCCACTCCGCGAGCATCTTCATTCACGACGAGGGAGATTCCCTCCAGATGGTCATCTTCCACTACCTCATAGTCACCACCCACCAGCTCCTGCAATTCATCCGTCCCATCGATTTCTCGGACAACTGCATTTTCATGCGGAAGTTTTATGTACACCGTAGTCAAGCGCAATCACTCCTTCTGACACCCATCATACCGTATAAACAATGAATTGGGCGATAGGGGAGCGGATGCCTGCTGGTGTGTTGGTTATCCTATGGTTGAGAATTGAAGAAACGACTGTATTGATACTTTCAGCTTGAGGGGACATGCTGATGATATTCGTGACCGGAAAACTGTATTGGCCAGAAACATTGCCAGCGCCACCCCTATATCCCGCGCTGACCGAGGACGTGAAGTGTGATGTTCTGATCATTGGTGGCGGTGAAGCAGGAGCACTCGTTTCCTATTATTTGAAACAGCATGATATGGATGTCATCCTCGTGGATAAACGGCGGGTGAGTGGGGGCAGCAGCAGCGCTAATACCGGTTTGCTGCAAATATGCAACGATAAAACGTTGACAGCCTGCATCCATTCGTTCGGTGAGAAAAAAGGAGTGCGTTTTTACGAACTAACACGACAGGCTGTTGATGAATTGGAAAAAATCTCAGGGCAGCTAAACCAATCTCCCGATTACATAAGGCGTGACAGCTTGTATTATGCCAGTGAATCAGCTCATGCAAAGAGCTTGCGGACAGAGTTCCAGTTATTGAAGAAGTACGGCTTTCCAGTCACGTATTTGGAGCGTTCAGATATAGAGCAGCGATTCTCCTTTTCGAAGGCAGGGGCTATTTTGTCCAAGGGAGATGCAGAGCTCAATCCGTACAAATTTGCCAACGGTGTGATCGCCCACTCTGTGAAAAAAGGGATGCGCGTATATGAAAACACGGAAGTCGTGCATCAAAAAGTGCAGGATGGAGGACTTTTGGTCTATACAAAAAGTGGGCACACAATCAAGTGCAGGCGTGCCGTGTTTGCTACTGGCTACGAAGCACAAAACATGAAACGCAATGCCAACGCTGTGATTTCCAGCTCGTTTTCCATCGTGACCAATCAAGTCGAAGAGCTTACGGGTTGGCCGCATGCCTGTTTAATCTGGGAAACAGCTCGTCCCTATTTGTATATCCGTACTTGTTTGGAAGGGAGAATCATTGTCGGAGGACTTGATGAGCCGTTGAGAGACTTGCAAAAGAGAGAGGCCTCCAGTCTCAAGAAGCGGGATCAATTGCTGGCAAAGATTCAAGAGTTATTTCCACAGATTCCGATGCGAGCCGAATATTATTGGGGAGCGACTTTTGTTGGAACACATGACGGACTCCCGCTGTTTGGGGAGCAGGAGGGCTATCCGCATTGCTTGTTCACACTAGGTTACGGAGGGAACGGAACCGTTTATTCCACGATCGGCGCGCAAATCATCAGTGATCTAATTACAAAAGGAAGCCATGCGGACGCAGATCTCTTTGCTTTTGACCGGGGGAAATATGCCAGTGCCACAGTCTGATCGAAACAAGCTTTCCCAATTTAAACGGGAAGGCTTGTTTTTTTGAATAGGCCATGTTAAATCCTGATGTTGATTTTTACGATAAGAAAACCGCCTCGTTGAAGAGGCGGCTTATTTAGCTATCGTATATTTCAGTTAATTTAAACGTCGCTTATTTATTGCCGAGTTGTTCCGCCAATCCAATTAGAAGTCCATCTTTTCCACGAATGTAGCAGAGCCGATAGGAGTCCTCGTACTGAACCACTTCGCCAACGAGCTGAGCACCATACTTGGTGAGTCTGGATACCATTTCGTCAATGTCTTCAACAGCGAACATGACGCGTAGATAACCGAGGGCATTTACTGGAGCAGTTCGGTGATCTGATATGGTAGGTGGGGTGAGAAATTGAGAAAGTTCAAGTCGGCTGTGGCCATCTGGGGTAACCATCATAGCAATCTCTACACACTGTGAACCCAGCCCGGTTACGCGACCAGCCCATTCACCTTCGACAGTAGCTCGCCCTTCGAGCTTCAAGCCGATCTCCTCGAAGAAAGAGATTGATTCATCAAGGGATTCTACAACGATGCCAACATTGTCCATTCTTAACAATTTGTTTTTTGCCATAGTTTTATCTCCTTATGTGAACAAATTTTTAACATCTGAGCAGAAAGCCGAAGTTTGTCACTCGTGTCGGTCACAGAAAACAGACATGATATCACCAACATATTTTTCTTATTCGATGCTGTATCCTCATATTCCTTGCTGTCAAAGTACCGAAACCAAGCCAAATAATGTTGCAATATCCACTTTTTTAAGCGGCTGTGGTAGCTGTTTGCGTTTTGGATATGGTACACGGTGCTGCTCACCCTCATTACAGAAAGATAATTCGTTTCTATCCACTATCAACAACAATGCTTAACATAGCCTTTTGAAAAAATCAGAACGGGCGGGCCCAAATTTGCTGGATAGGCGAATAACATTTGAACGTGGCCTACCTGCCTAGCATAGGGTAGATGGAAATATCGTTGACAGGAATGAAAAGGCAGGTATAATTTCAATAACAGAGTATTCCGAGTAAATTACTATAGATTAAAAGAGGAGTGAAGGTGAGCTGTATGAAAACCACGAAAGGCAAGGTCCAGACGATCCTGAAACGCGTAGGTATCGTTGTTATGGCGGCTGCAATGGCTGGCTGCTCGGCTGCTGCACCAGCAGAAACTGGTAGTGGAGCGGGGAGCAGCAATTCTATGGTAGAGCTGCTCAATGTTTCCTACGATCCTACGCGGGAGTTTTACCAAGATATCAACAAGGAGTTTGCCTCAGAGTGGCAACAAAAGACAGGTCAAACAGTGACGATCAAGCAATCACATGGTGGTTCAGGCAAGCAATCCCGTTCCGTCATTGATGGATTAGAAGCAGATGTAGTTACCCTCGCCCTTGCCTATGATATTGACGCGATTGCCGAACGCGGTCTGATTCCGGCTGACTGGCAAAAGAAGCTCTCAGACAACAGCTCGCCTTATACTTCCACGATTGTGTTTCTCGTGCGCAAAGGCAATCCCAAGCAAATCAAAGATTGGGATGATTTGATCAAGCCTGGAATCTCCGTAATCACTCCGAACCCGAAAACGTCTGGGGGAGCCAGATGGAATTACTTGGCTGCCTGGGGTTACGCCTTGAAGACAAATGGGGGAGATGAAGCGAAGGCACAAGAATTCGTAGCACAATTGTTTAAAAATGTCCCCGTTCTCGATTCTGGGGCACGTGGTTCGACTACTACGTTTGTCGAGCGTGGCATTGGGGATGTGCTGATTGCATGGGAAAACGAAGCGTATCTCGCGGTCAATGAGCTTGGGAAAGACAAGTTTGAGATTGTAAATCCGTCCGTGAGCATTTTGGCTGAACCGCCTGTCACCCTCGTTGACAAATACGCTGACAAACACAAGACAAAAGAAGTAGCAGAAGCATACCTTCAGTTCCTGTATACCAAAAAAGGCCAAGAGCTCGCAGCCAAGCATTACTATCGCCCTCGTTCGCAGGAAGTACTCAAGGCACATAAACCCGCATTCCCTGACATTCAATTGTTTACCATTGATGAGTTGTTTGGTGGCTGGACGAAAGCACAAAAGACTCATTTTGCAGATCAAGGCGTCTTCGATCAACTTTATAAACCATAGACCTACACTTTCCTCAGAGGAGTTACCTTCATGAGAAAATCACTCCACAACAGAGGGTTTCTGCCAGGCTTTGGCATGACCATGGGCTATACAATCATCTACCTGAGTCTTCTGGTGCTGATCCCTCTGTCTGTCTTGTTTTTAAAAGCCTCAACGATGAGTTGGGAGCAATTCATAGGGACGATTATGGATACGAGGGTCCTTGCCTCCATTCGTGTGAGTATTATGACTTCTTTTTTTGCGGCTTGTCTTAATGCAGTGTTCGGGGTTTTGGTGGCATGGGTGTTGGTTCGCTATCAGTTTATGGGGAAGCGGATCATAGACGGCATTGTTGACCTGCCATTTGCTTTACCTACCGCTGTAGGCGGGATTGCCCTGACTTCTATTTACGCTGAAAATGGCTGGATTGGGCAGTACCTGGCGGAGTGGGGGATCAAGGTAGCGTACACCCCGATGGGTATATGGGTGGCACTAACATTTATCGGTCTTCCTTTTGTCGTCAGAACCGTTCAGCCTGTTTTGCAGGATTGGGATTTGCAAATGGAGGAAGCGGCGGCTACGTTGGGTGCTACTCGATGGAATACATTTTGGCGGGTGGTTTTGCCGCATCTGTTACCGGCGATCATTACGGGTTTTGCGCTCGCCTTTGCCAGAGCATTGGGGGAGTATGGCTCCGTCGTGTTCATCTCCGGGAACATGCCGTTAAAAACAGAGATTGTACCCCTCTTGATTATGACCAAGCTGGAGCAGTTTGATTATGCAGGAGCTACGGCAATTGCAACTATCATGCTTGTGATTTCCTTCGTCATGCTTTTGATCATCAACTACTTGCAATGGAAAATCAATAAATTCGATGCGGCCCGTTAGGAGGTATGACGTATGAAGCATTTAACGGAGCCAGCCTATATCCGATGGACACTGATTATCGTGGCCTTGCTCTTTCTCGGCTTGTTTTTGATCCTGCCGCTGGTAGCTGTTTTTACTGAAGCGTTTCGGCAAGGGGCGGAGGTGTTCGTAGCATCCATTACAGAGGAGGAAACGTTATCTGCAGTCAAGCTCACCTTGCTAGTCGCAGCCATTAGCGTACCGCTGAATGTGACGTTCGGTATCGCTGCTGCATGGGCAATCGCCAAATTTTCGTTCCCGGGGAAAAATGTGTTGCTTACGTTGATAGACTTGCCATTTGCCGTATCTCCAGTCATTGCGGGCCTTATCTTTGTCCTCTTGTTTGGGAGTCAAGGTGTGGCGGCGCCCTTGCTTGAGGCTTGGGATTTCAAAATCATTTTCGCGGTTCCAGGTATCGTGCTCGCGACGACCTTTGTTACGTTCCCGTTCGTTGCTCGTGAACTGATTCCGGTCATGGAAGCACAGGGAAGAGATGAGGAGGAAGCAGCAGTTTCGCTCGGGGCGAGCGGCTGGAAAACATTTTTACGTGTCACGCTGCCAAACGTAAAATGGGGGCTCCTGTACGGGGTCATTTTGTGTAATGCCCGCGCCATGGGTGAATTCGGGGCAGTATCCGTCGTTTCTGGTCATATCCGCGGCATGACCAATACGCTCCCGTTGCATGTGGAGATTCTCTACAACGAATATCAATTCGCTGCTGCCTTTGCGGTAGCCACCTTGCTTGCTGCCTTAGCCTTAGTGACACTTATTCTGAAAAGCTTGATCGAGTGGAAAACCGAGCGGCAGGCAAAGCTGGATGAGGAACAACACTACGACGTGACAGGAGAGAGAGCCGGATGAGTATTGAGGTAGTGAACATTACGAAGTCATATAAAAGCTTTACGGCACTGAAAAATGTAAATCTGCACATCCCGGAAGGCGAACTCGTAGCGCTTCTCGGGCCTTCCGGATCGGGAAAGACGACTCTTTTGCGTCTCATCGCTGGACTGGAGCAACCGCAGGAGGGGAGCATTCTCTTTCACGGAGAAGATAATACGAACCGTGACGTGCGCGAGCGGCAGGTAGGGTTTGTTTTTCAGCATTACGCCTTGTTTCGGCATATGAACATCTTTGACAACATCGCGTTTGGATTGTCCGTGCGCTCCCGCAAAACACGACCGAGCAAGGAGGAAATCAGTGAAAAGGTTCATTCGCTGTTAAAACTCGTTCAGCTAGAAGGTCTTGCACATCGCTATCCCTCACAGCTATCAGGTGGGCAGCGCCAGCGTGTTGCATTGGCGAGGGCGTTGGCAGTGGAACCAAAATTTTTGCTGCTGGATGAACCGTTTGGCGCTTTGGATACGAAAGTGAGACAGGAGCTGCGTCGCTGGCTCCGTCATCTGCACGGGAAGCTTGGGTTAACGATTTTATTCGTCACACACGATCAGGAGGAAGCGATGGAATTGGCGGATCAGGTTGTTGTGATGAATGAAGGGCGAGTGGAGCAGGTCGGTTCGCCCGAAGAAATTTATCATTATCCGGCGAATCCATTCGTGTACAGCTTTCTCGGGCGGGTCAATCTGTTTCACGGACGAATCCAAAATGGCAAAATCAAGCTCGGAGAAGCAGAGTTCGAGACGGATTGGAAGGATAAGGCGGTGGAGGCTCCCGCTGTCGGATACATGCGGCCACATGATGTAGAGATTTCATTGCGCGCGCCAGAGGGGAAGTCTGCCAGATCTGTTCAGGCTGAGATCAACCATATTTCTCTCTTGGGGCCGATCGTTCGCCTTGACCTGAAGCGATTGGACACGGAGGAAGTATTTGAGGCAGAGATGAGCAGGCAGCGCTTTATGGAGTTGAACGTAGAAGAGGAGAGCATTGTATACGTGACGTTGCACAATGTATCGATCTATGTAGATTCCCAACCTGTACAGACACAACGCCCTGCCCTCGTTCCGTTGCAGGCCAGTGTTTGATCCAAGCATGGCAAATAAACCGGTCTGCATATGCCGCAGGCCGGTTTTTGATTGGAGGCACTCGCTACTCGCCGCGTTGCTTGGAGCGTGTCTGTTCTTTGCTAAGTGTGTTGGAAGACCGTGTTTGCGAAGGGTTTTCTTTCTTTCCCATCTCATTTTTTACACCATTTTGCTTGGACATATCGTAAGCCTCCTTCCCACTGGATTGCCATGGTAGTTTTCCCTGCCAAAGTCCATTTCATGAATCAAGTATTTTTTGCTGTGCGCCAAATCGTTTATCTTTTGCAAAATGAGGTCATCTCTGGTAAGATAAGTGTTTGAACGATTCAAAAAAGGCAGGTATTGCGACGATGATAAGCACTCAGAACGTGACGCTGCGCTACGGCAAGCGCGCACTGTTTGAAGATGTATCCATTAAGTTTACCCCAGGTAACTGTTACGGCCTCATCGGTGCGAACGGTGCAGGGAAGTCTACCTTCGTGAAGATCCTCTCCGGAGAGATCGAGCCGACGAGCGGTCACGTTTCGGTGACACCGGGCGAGCGTATCGCTGTATTAAAGCAGAACCACTTTGAATTCGACGAGTACGAAGTGTTAAAAACGGTTATTATGGGCCACAAGCGCCTGTTCGAGATCATGGAAGAGAAGACCGCTCTTTACATGAAAGAAGATTTCTCCGAGGAAGACGGCAATCGCGCGTCCCAGCTTGAGGGAGAATTCGAAGAGCTGAACGGCTGGATGGCCGAAGCAGATGCAGCTAGCTTGCTGATCGGCCTCGGTATCCCGACAGACCTGCACGACAAGCAGATGAAGGACCTCTCTGGTACGGAGAAGGTACGCGTTCTGTTGGCGCAAGCGCTGTTCGGTAATCCACACATCCTGCTCTTGGATGAGCCGACGAACCACTTGGACATCGAGTCAATTCGTTGGTTGGAAAACTTCCTGGCGGATTATGAGAACACCGTCATCGTTGTATCCCATGACCGTCACTTCCTGAACAAGGTATGTACGCACATTGCGGATATTGACTTTGGCAAAATCCAAATGTACGTAGGTAACTACGACTTCTGGTACGAATCCAGCCAATTGGCGCTGAAAATGGTTCGTGATCAGAATAAGAAGAAAGAAGAAAAAATGAAGGAACTGCAAGAGTTTATTGCGCGTTTCTCTGCGAATGCTTCCAAGTCAAAGCAGGCGACCTCGCGTAAAAAGCTGTTGGAGAAAATTACGTTGGAAGACATTCGTCCTTCCAGCCGTAAGTATCCGTTCATCAACTTCAAGCCAGAGCGTGAAGCGGGTAAAAACCTCGTAGCGATTGAAGGCTTGAGCAAGACGATTGAAGGCGAAAAACTGTTTGAAAACCTTCACCTCACCATCAACAAAGGGGACAAAGTTGCGTTTGTCGGACCAAATGAGCTGGCGAAAACAACCTTCTTCCAAATTTTGATGGGCGAAGTTCAGCCTGATAGCGGTTCTTTCGAATGGGGCGTTACGACTTCCCAAGCGTACTTCCCAAAAGACAATGCGGAGTACTTTAACTCTGACTTGAGTCTGGTTGACTGGCTGCGCCAATACTCCAAAGATCAAGACGAGACATTCATTCGTGGATTCCTTGGTCGCATGCTGTTCTCTGGAGATGAAGCGCTGAAAAAGGCAAACGTACTGTCTGGGGGAGAAAAGGTTCGTTGCATGCTGTCCAAGATGATGCTGGCGAGCGCCAATGTATTGATCATGGACGAACCGACGAACCACTTGGATTTGGAATCCATTACTGCATTGAACAACGGCTTGATTGAGTTCGACGGTACACTTCTGTTCGTATCTCATGACCACCAGTTCGTCCAAACGATTGCGAACCGGATTATTGAGTTCACGCCGAAGGGTGTCATTGATAAAATGATGACGTATGACGAATACCTGGAGAGCGATGAAATCAAACGCCTGCGTGACGAGCATTACGCGTAAGCTGCCTACGACATATAAAAAGCCCTTGGCTTCGCACAAATCGTGCAGAAGTCATGGGCTTTTTCTCATGTGACGGGGTCTTCCACGAACTCGATTTTGTTAAGAAACGCTTCCTTGCTCGAGAAAATAACACGCTCTTTTCGTGGGGAAGTAAAGAACACCACGATATACTGGTCATCGATATATTCTACCGTGCCGCGTTTCTTTGGTCTTTGTATCGTCTTCACGGGTTTATTCAACCACTCGTTCATCTGCTGTTCCTCCTACCTGACTTTCCCATTCATTATACCAAGTTTAATGACGATGCCCAATGACATGTGCAGTTATGGCGATGCGAAGCAGCATTTGATCGTGCCCGTTTTCCGCATTCAATCCGGTCCACTCGCGGATGAGCTGAATGCGGTATTTGATTGTATTTTTATGGACATACAAACGACGCGCGGCTTCGGCGTAATTACCATCGGCTTGCAAAAACACTTGCAAGGTTTGTAAGAGCTGTCCGTTTTTTTCTCGATCATAGCTTTGGATTTTACCCAGACATTCTTTTGCAAAGGCTTGGGCTTCTGTCGCAGGATCGACTGCGTACATGATTCGCTCAAGTCCCAAGTCGTGGTAGCTTTTGACGCGAAAAGAAGCGACGTTGGCTGGGCTTGCCGAATGTAATGCGGTTTGCAAGCTGACTACTGCTTCCCGATAACTGCGAACGATGCCTTCCCGTTCAGGATGATATCGCCCAATTCCTGCAAAGACGGGCTGATCCAATTGCTTGGTGAACGTCTGTAAGCACTGTTCTTGCAGCCATTGCGAGAGCGATTCAGTGGGTGCATGGTTAGATTTCGGCACGAGCAAGAGGACACGATTTTCCTGATCCAATCCATACAGAATCGCTCCATTGGAAGAAAAAAAGCTGTGAAACGCGTTCAGAAGATGATGATTTTCTTGCCAAAGTTCCATGCCGGTCTTGTCATGAGGGGAGGTGCTTAGGATCATCGCGACATAGTGATCGGACAACTCCCAGCCGACTTCATCCGCCTTTCGCATGAGCATTTCGTGTGAGACGATCTGCCCACTGATGAGTTGTTGCAAAAAATCATTGCGAAAACGTTGGAATGTTTCCTGGATGGCTCGTTGTCGCTGCATTTCAAGGGACAAGAGGGCAGCACTTTGCTCGATGGCGACTTTTTCCCACGCGTATAGATCACGCTCCCGCTGTCCAATGATGATGGTTCCCTGCACGATTTGGTCGTGGAGAAGCCACCGGACATGGATTCCCTCTTTTTGTTTGCTAAGCGGCTCTTGTGTTAGTCGGATCGGGGCGCGTTGACCGTACCGCTTGTCCAATGAATCATCGCGTGGGATCGAACCAAACGAGGAATCCCATTTCCATTTATGCTGGGGGACATGGATGGAGACAGGAGCAGCAAGGATATCGGACAGTAAATCTGTCAATGTAGAAATCGGAGCTCCTCCCGTCAAAAAGTGATGGAACCGTTCATAAATGGCATGGGTTCTGTCCAGCTCGATGCGCTGTTTGTCATTGATGTACTGAACGACTGGCACGATAACATCTGACCAAGCTTTTTCCATCGGAAAGGACAGGATGGGAAATGCTTTTTTCGTAGCGTGGGAGAGAACGGCTTCAGGAAGATTCTCGATGTATCGACCTAATTTGATGGCAAGCCCAGGTGTGCCGATGGCGACTAGCTCATCGATGAGTGTTATCAGTCGTTTTGTACATGTTTTTTGCTGAGAGAGGAATGGGAAGCCTGTCGTCAGAACGAATTCACCAGATCGCAACCACCTATGGCCATCGGGAGAATCAAAGGAAGTAACATTCAACAGCTCATTTTCTAAAGAGTCCGCGCCTGCAAGCACTGACGATTCATCAAAGCCACCAACTTGTATGAGCTCACGGACAGTAATCATTACGCTCACCATGCCTTCTTCATCTTTTGGCTACTCGCACAAAACCCCGTTCCGTTTTCTGGCCATGTGAACAAAGGAAATATTTGAATTTTTAGATAATACTAATGTACATGTCCAGGATGTGTACAGGCAATGGGACAAATCGAGCAAACTGGGGGGAGTCGTATGAAAGCGAGAGATTGGCTAGGGGTACTGCCATTCATTGGGATGCTGGGAGGAATTCCGTTTGTGAATCGGGTTGAGCCTTACGTATTAGGCATGCCGTTTGTCCTGTTTTGGATTGTTCTCTGGGTAGTCTTAACTTCCGTCATCATGGCATTCCTCAACAAAATCGATCCTGCTACGAAGGAGGATGGCCAATGAATATCGCCTTGATCATTATTTTTGCCTTTTTATTGCTATCCTTCTATTCCGGTATTCGTGCGCAACAAGGGAAAGACATGAATATGGAACAATGGACCGTTGGCGGCAGAGGATTCGGTTCGATCTTTATTTTCTTGCTGGTAGCAGGCGAAATTTATACGACATTCACCTTTTTGGGGGGCAGTGGTTGGGCGTACTCCAAAGGGGCACCTTCTTACTACGTTCTCTCTTATATTTCCCTCGCCTATGTCATTTCCTACTGGCTCTTGCCGCCGATTTGGCAGTATGCCAAAGAGCACAAGCTCGTCTCCCAATCCGATTTTTTTGTAAGCAAGTACAAGAGTCCGATACTCGGCATTTTGGTCGCAGCAGTCGGAGTCATTGCGATTATTCCGTATCTCGTCCTCCAATTCAAAGGGCTGGGGATCATCGTATCGGAAGCATCCTATGGCTCGATTTCGCCTGCTGCTGCGATATGGATCGGGGTCATTGTTGTGACCATTTACGTCATGATCTCAGGAATTCACGGTTCGGCTTGGACGGCGGCGATCAAGGACATCATGATTTTCTTTGTCGTCGTTTTCCTCGGGCTTTATCTTCCGTTTCATTACTACGGGGGCATCCAGCCAATGTTTGAAGCCGTACAAGACTCCAATCCTGGTTTCTTGACGTTCCCTGAGGAGGGTTTAAGCATTTCCTGGTACATTTCGACGGTGCTGGTAACGGTGTTCGGCTTTTACATGTGGCCGCATACGTTCGGCTCTGTGTTTTCTGCGAAAAATGCGAATGTGTTCCGCAAAAATACGATTATGCTGCCGCTCTATACCTTGATGCTTTTGTTTGTGTTTTTTGTCGGCTTTACGGCGATCCTGCAAGTCCCCGGTTTAAAAGGGGCGGACGGTGATTTGTCCTTGCTTCGTCTGTCGTTGCAAACATTCGATCCGTGGGTAGTCGGGATCATTGGAGCAGCAGGCTTGCTAACGGCACTCGTACCAGGCTCGATGCTATTGATGACAGGGGCGACGCTTTTGGCGAAAAATGTGTACAAAGTTATGGCTCCGCACACATCTGACGTACAAATCGCCCGGATTGCCAAATGGTTGGTGCCTGTCATCTCGTTGATCTCGCTGTATTTTGCACTGAGTGGGGGAGATACGCTCGTTACGTTGCTATTAATGGGCTACAGCTTGGTCACACAGTTGTTTCCAGCCTTGCTTTTTAGTCTTCCTGCCAAGCCGTGGGTGAATAAATACGGAGCGTTTGCCGGAATTTTATGTGGGGTGTCAACCGTTGCGTATGTGACTATTTTCCAAGTGACGATTGCGACCCTGTTCCCAAATTGGCCAGCCGTTGTTAAAGACTTAAACATTGGTGTCGTGGCATTACTAGTCAATCTTGTCGTGATGTTTACTGTGACGTTTGTGACGAGGAATCTTTTTGCACTGAATCGTCATGCCGCAAAGACAGAAGGGACACCAACTCTTTAATACTAATCCTTTAAAGGAGGCAGTTATATGGCAGATACTGTTTTTATCAACGGACAGGTGATCACGGTAGATCAAGAGAATCGGGTGGCGGCGGCGGTGGCAGTCAGAGGGAATCGCATTCTTGCTGTCGGGTCTAATGAAGATGTGAAGCAGTTGATTCAATCACATACAAACGTCATTGATTTGCAAGGGAAAAGTCTATTGCCCGGCTTCATCGATGCCCACCTGCATATTACGATATACGGTACGAACAAGCTGGGGGTTGATTGCAAAGCGAGAGGGATCAGGTCAATTGATGATCTGCTCACTGCACTGAAAGAACAAGCGGAAAAAACACCCAGAGGGGAATGGGTGAGGGCATGTGGTTTCGATGAAAATCTCATGCAAGAGCAACGCTATCCGACACTCGCCGAGCTGGATGAAGTGACGACAGCACATCCCGTTTTTGTCATGAGGACGTGCGCTCATCACTCTGTCGTAAACAGCAGAGCGCTTGCCATTGCAGGTTACGACAGAGACACAGCCGATCCACAAGGTGGACGCATTGAGCGTGATGCAGATGGTGAGCTAACCGGATTCCTCATCGAAACGGCACATATGAACATGTTTGAAAAAGCTGCTTTTACAGAAGCCGAGTATATCGAAGGTCTGCGATTGGCTTCGAAAGACTTTGTTGCTGCGGGCATTACGAGTGTCCATGATGCGGGAGGATACGGTCCAGAGAACTATCGGGCAATGCAAAAAGCGGTACAGAAAGGTGACGTAAAAGTTCGCATCTACGCAATGGTTTGTGCGCTGAATCAATCGGATGATTTTGTCCGCAGGATGATCGATGCGGGAATGGTAACGGGTACGGGGAATGCTCGCTTCCGTATCGGACCTGCGAAGGTTTTTACCGATGGGGCAAGCATTGCGCCCACGATGGCCATGCGTGAACCGTTCACCAGCCGACCAGATGATTACGGAATTCTCTACTATGAACAGGACGAGTTGAATACCATTTTGGGAGAGGCACATGCAAAAGGTTTTCAAATTACCGCTCATGCCCAGGGAGATCGAGCGATTGACATGCTGCTGACAAGCTTTGAAACGGCATTAGAAGCCCATCCGCGCGAGAACCACCGACATCGGATTGAGCATGCGGGTGTATCTGCGCCTGATCTGTTGGCGAGAATGGCTCGGCTAGGTGTCGTACCCATTCCGAATCCTGCTTTTATCTATGATTACGGCGATTCGTATGTAAAAAATATCGGAGAGCGTGTCGGACATATGTTTCCGGCGAGGGATCAGGTAGACGCGGGGATCATTGCGGCAGGCGCATCGGATAGTCCCGTGACTGATTTCAACCCGCTGATCGGGATTCATGCTGCTGTTAATCGGTTGAGTAAAACAGGTCAGGATGTGGGGATCAATCAAAGGGTCAGCATCATGGAGGCGATTCGCATGTTTACTTGGAACGGAGCGTACGCCAGCTTTGAGGAGGGGATCAAAGGGAGTATTGAAGTCGGGAAGCTGGCTGATCTCGTGGTGCTGGACGGCGATATTTTGGCAACGCGGGCAGATCGCATCAAAGAGCTGCGCGTAGACAAAACGATGATAGATGGAGAGTTCGTCTATCATCGCCAAGATGAGGAGGTTCTACAAGCATGAACGTAAAAGCGAGAAAGCTTGCGATCAATGAAGAACGCCTGCAAAAACGAATCGAGCAATTGGCGCAAATCGGGAAAATAGGTGAGACGGGTGTATGTCGACTCGCTTTGTCCGCTGAAGACCGGGCAGGCGTAGAGCTGGTGCGTAGCTGGATGGAAGAAGCCGGTCTTCAGACCCGGATCGATGACTTCGGCAATTTGATTGGCCGGATGATGGGGAAGGATGAGCAAGCCCCGATTCTGATGATTGGCTCTCATATCGATTCGCAGCCATACGGTGGACAGTACGATGGTGTGATCGGCGTATTGGGGGGACTGGAGGTCGTCCAGACGTTGAATGAACAAGGAATCATGCCCACACAACCTATTGAAGTCGTTGCGTTTTGTGACGAGGAAGGGTGCCGGTTTCAAAAAGGACTGTTTGGCTCCAAAGGCATTCTCGGCATGCTGGACCCGACAGACTTGGAGCGGACGGACAAAAACGGGATTACACGCAGGCAGGCACTGGTTGATTTTGGCTGCGATCCTGATCGCCTGGAAGCGTCTATTTATCCAAAAGGCAGCATTGGTGCTTATCTCGAACTGCATATTGAGCAGGGGCCAATTCTCGATGATGCCAAAGAAGCGATTGGAATCGTGTCGGCGATATCGGGGCCTTTGTGGTGGACGGTCGAGCTGACTGGCTTTGCCGGGCATGCTGGTTCCGTACCGATGCCGATGAGAAAGGATGCACTGGTCGGAGCGGCAAAAGTAATTTTGGCAGTAAACGAGTTGGCAAAGCTCGATCCACAAGCGCCGACAGTTGGTACAGTCGGTCATTTGGAGGTTTTCCCGGATTCGCGTAACATCATTCCCGAGCGGGTGCGTTTTTCGATTGATTTGCGCGACATTGATTTGCAGCGACGCGATGAGCGCGAACAAGCGTTGCGCGAGGCGATTGAGCTAGCCGCCGTAGAAGGCGGATTGCAATATACCATTACGGAAGATACGAATAGTGACCCGCGTTACTGTGCCGACTGGATAAAGGCAATCATGCATGAGGAGAGCAGCAAGCTCGGTGCCTCTGTGCGCGAACTGATGAGTGGTCCTTTCCATGACGCTTTGGCGCTCTCCTACGTCTGTGATTACGGGATGATTTTTGTCCGCTGCAAGGACGGTATCAGTCATAATCCAAAAGAATACGCAGCCTATGAAGACGTGGCGCTGGGAACAGAGTTGCTTTACAAAACCGTATTGCGGATGAGCACCAACCAATAAAAGAGAGGGTCGCCCGTCTAAGCGGATAGGCGACTTTTTTCATACAGTCTATGACGAGACTTTACAGACTGTTTTTGATATATTTTATTCTTAGAGGTTCTTATCACGTCTGAGGAAGGAAGAATGGCATGAAAATGCGTGTTTCCGCTGTGCAGTACCATCTGCATACCATACATAGCTTTGAAGACTTCGCCAATCAAGTTGAGCACTACGTGAAAAACGCGCAAGAGTACGACACAGAATTTCTCCTTTTCCCGGAGCTGTTTACGACTCAACTCTTGTCAATCGGAGACGAACAGGGCCATGCGCTGCCGATTACGGCATTGCCATCGTTCACGGCCCGTTATGTCGAGCTGTTTCGTTCCCTCGCTGCCAAATATGAGATGCATCTGATTGGTGGAACGCACATCATCGAAGAAAACGGCAAGCTTTACAATACGGCTTTTCTGTTCTACCCGGATGGACGTGTAGGCCAGCAGAAAAAAATCCATATCACGCCATGGGAAGTAAAAGGCTGGAACATGGGGGCTGGCGACTCGCTGCAAATCTTTGAGACCGACAAAGGGAAGGTCGCGATGATTATTTGCTACGACATCGAGTTCCCTGAGTGGGTGCGCATCGCCAAAGCACGGGGTGCAGACGTCATTTTCTGCCCGTCTTGCACGGATGATCGCCATGCGTTCCACCGCGTACGTTATACCAGTCATGCCCGGACGATTGAAAATCAAGTGTATGTGGTGCTGACTGGAACAGTAGGCTCGCTGCCGACAGTTGATTTCATGCGAGCGAACTTTGGACAAGCGGCGATCTTGACACCAAACGATGTGCCGTTCCCTCCGCGAGGCATTCTTGCTGAAGGGGAAATCAACCACGACATGATGGTAACCGCTGACCTGGATATTCAATTGCTATACGACGTGCGGGAAAAAGGTTCTGTCACAACCTGGCGCGACCGCCGCACCGATTTGTATACAGACTGGAAGTAAGCAACCCATCGTGATCAGGACAGCAGGAGGATGAATATGTACAGAAAAGAGCTGTATGTATTTGAAGGGAACAAGCCACGCAGAGCCGTCATACGCAACTACAATCGGGCAGACTTCTTCGAATTGATCCAAATACAGGCGGAGAGCTTTCCTCCGCCATTCCCGTCTGAGCTATGGTGGAATCAGGAGCAGCTGACGAACCATATTACGCTGTTCCCGGAAGGTGCCATTTGTGTAGAAGTGGATGGCGTTTTGGCAGGTTCGATGACAGGGTTGCTCGTGAAGTTTGATCCCGCTCAACCCGAGCATAAGTGGGAGGATGTCACGGATAGCGGTTATATCCGTAATCATGATCCGCAAGGGGACACGTTGTACATCGTAGATATTTGCATTCGCCCGAGCTTCCGCAAGCTGGGATTGGGCCAACAGATGATGCAAGCGATGTATGAGCTGGTGGTACAAAAGAAACTGCGCAGATTGCTCGGCGGAGGTCGCATGCCAGGATATGGTCGTTATGCAGACCAATGGTCGCCTGAGCAGTATTTAGAGCGTGTTCTGACAGGGGAAGTAAGAGACCCGGTGATTACATTTCTCATGCGCTGTGGTCGCACGCCTGTTCAGGTCGTATCGAATTATTTGGAAGATGAGGAATCTCGCAACTACGCGACACTCATGGAATGGAAAAATCCATTTCAGCAGCATCTGTAGGGCGTTTATCCGACATAATCGATCGAGAGGGGATTCGACTGATGGAATTCGTACGTATTCAACATATTGACAATCCGCTGTTTGCGAAGATGCACCGTTTGATGCAAGAGGTTTTTCCGCCTGAGGAAGTATTGGCGTACGATCTGTGGAAAGAACCACTGGAAGATCCGGGCATTCGTGTATTTGTAGCTGTACACGAAGGAGAAGTTGTGGGCGCTACCGAATACCGTTATTACACGGACATGAACGTAGCCATGACAGATTTTACGATCATTGGTCGCGAAGGACTCGGAGTAGGACGATTCCTCGCTAGAGAGCGTCAAAAGGACCTGCTCGCGATGGCTGCTGAAAACGGCAAGGAGTTGTACGGGATGTTTGCCGAAATCTACGACCCGTACCGTGTGGAAGAACACAGCTTTGGCGGAATTAAGCCCATGGACCCATTTGTACGCCGTGAAGTGCTCTCTCATCTGGGCTACAAACGTACGAACTTTACCTACGTACATCCATCCTGGCAAAATGACGGCGAAGCGGTATCCGGACTCGATCTGGGTTTCATGCCGACAAACGAAGAGCAAACGACGCTCGAAGCCGAACTGATCGTCACGTTCTTGAAGCGTTATTACGCTGTGCTTCCACAAAAGCCACAGGCATGGCTCGATATGGTGAAAGACTTGGAGAGCAAAGAAACGGTGGAACTGCTCCCCATCTAATCGAAAGACAACAAGAACCAACTCCCTGTGGAGCTATGTTCACGGCTCCATGGGAGTTTTTCGTAGTAGGCTAGTCAGATTATTACGAAAAAAACAGACCATATGGAGAGGGACATAAAATGAAAATCATCACCCTATGTGGGTCTACCAAATTCAAAAAGGAATTTGAGCAGGCGAATACGTATTTGACTCTCCAAGGAAACATCGTAATGAGTGTTGCCTTTTTCGAGCAGAGTGAGGGCTTTGCAATATCACAGGAGCAAGCAGTTTTACTCACAGACATTCACTTTCGAAAAATCGACTTGTCCGACGAGATATTTGTCATCGATGTAGAGGGCTATATCGGGAACAGTACAAGACAAGAAATTGCGTATGCGAAAGAACAAGGAAAGCCCGTTCATTATTACTCCAAGAGTGGGATCAACGATAAAGTGATTGCCGCATTCTTTCTCTAACCAGAAACAACAGAGGTGAAACAGGTGAAAGCTCAAAATCTAGCATCGATCTTCCTTTACATAGCCGTCATCTTTCACTTGCTGGGCATGAGCGGCTGGACTTCTGCCAAGCTGGCACAACCGATTGAGCTGGCCATTCTCGCGCTGATGCTCCTGTCCATTTTCGTTTTACGGAAAAAGAAACGAAAAAAGCGTCGGGCAAGAAGGCCAGCACCAGAAGTAGCCGTTCTGCTTGAGCAAGCCGAGGAAGGAGAGCCAGGCAAATGATTCACGACATCCACATGCAGGCGATTCTGGACGCTTCTCACGACGGGATTATCGCGGTCGATCGGGATTCCATGATTATCGGGGTCAATAAAAACGCGATGGAAATACTCGGTCTGCCAAGCAATATCGTTGGACAAAAAATTACCCGTTATATCCCCAATTCAGATATGTTGAGGATTTTGGCAACAGGAAAAAAAGAGATTGGGGACATTGCGACGATTCTGAATCGACAAATTATCATTAACCGTTTGCCGATTGTCGTGGAGGGTGAAATCGTGGGTGCTGTGTCTACTTTTAAAGAGATTACCGACATTCAAAAAATGGAGATGCGCATTCGCAAGCAGAGCATGGAAAGCGGCTTGGAAGCCAAATTCCGCCTGGAGGATATCGTGGGAGAGTCTTCTGCGATCCGGGAAGCGAAGGAATGGGCGGAAACATTTGCGCGGACAGATGCGACAGTTCTCATACAGGGGGAGACTGGGACAGGCAAGGAGCTGTTTGCCCAAGGGATTCATTTGAGCAGCCAGCGTGCAACCGGACCGTTCATCCCGGTTAACTGTGCGGCACTCCCTGGCAATTTATTGGAGAGCGAGTTGTTTGGATACGAGGAAGGAGCTTTTACAGGCGCACGAAAAGGCGGAAAGCCCGGGCTGTTTGAATTGGCCCACGGAGGCACTCTGTTTCTCGATGAAATCGGTGAGTTGTCAATCCCGATCCAAGCATTGCTCTTGCGTATCTTGCAAGAGAAAAAAGTGCGCAGAATCAGCGGGGAGCGCATCGTCCCGGTCGATGTGAGAGTCATCGCGGCAACGAATCGGGATTTGGAACGGCTGGTAGAAGAAAACCAGTTTCGATCAGACTTGTACTTCCGATTGAACGTGTTGACGCTTGAGTTACCTGCTTTGCGAGAGCGAATTGAAGATATTCCGCTATTGGTGGCGTCGATTATGGAAGAAATCAAGGAACGGGAAAATAAAAGGCATTTGAAAGTAGAAGAGGCCGTTTTTCACGTTTTCAAACAATATGACTGGCCAGGCAATGTACGAGAGTTGCGCAACGTGGTGGAAAGAATGGTCTTGCTTTGCAAGGACGACGCACTTGGCAAGAAGGACACAGCTTTTTTTGCCAAGAAGCTGTATCAGCGACAATCTTACCGAGACCAAGAAGAGGGAGAAGCAGAAGTCATCCGAAAGGTGTTGGCGGAGACAAAGGGAAACAAGGGGGAGGCGGCGAAAATTTTGGGAATGGATCGGTCCACCCTGTGGAGAAAAATGAAGCGCTACGAAAGGTCGTAGAAATTGATGCAAGTGCAACATCAGCGATGCATGTTTGCAACAGAGTAAGCACCGTTAATTGCATAATTAACAGAAAATTAAAAACACATTCATTTGGCATGGTAGTTGCTTATTTATGGGGATCACAACATAACGACTTTTACGAAGAGGCGAGGGGAGAGCATGACACCACAACCGATTATTCGTGTAAAAAATGTCTCGTTTGCCTATCAGGTTAACCAAGATCAACAAATTCCTGTCCTGCAAAATGTCTCCCTAGAAGTGTTTCCAGGAGAATATGTCGCCATTATCGGTCATAATGGGTCCGGTAAGTCAACGCTGTCTAAGCATCTCGATGGAATTTTGACTCCAAAGGAAGGTGACGTCATCGTTAACGGCATCAACACGCGTGAAAAACAGCGCATCCATGAAGTGAGGAGCCGTGTCGGGATGGTTTTTCAGCATCCGGACAATCAGATTGTCGCGACGATTGTAGAGGACGATGTGGCTTTCGGATTGGAGAACATCGGGACATCGGCGGAAGAGATGAAAACACGAGTGGATTTTGCCTTAGAGGCAGTAGGAATGAGTGCATTTCGCCATCGCCCGCCTCATCATTTGTCTGGCGGACAAAAGCAGCGGATCGCCATTGCGGGTATATTGGCGATGAAGCCCCAAGTCCTTGTCATGGATGAAGCGACGAGTATGCTGGACAGCTACGGTAGACAGGATATTTTGGCAGTCGTTCGCAAGCTGCATCGCGAAGGAATGACGATTGTCACAGTGACCCATCACATGTCAGAGGTAGCAGAAGCAGATCGCGTCATCGTGATGGAGGGCGGCAAGATCGTATTGGAGGGGACTCCACGAGAAGTATTTTCCCATCAGGAAAGACTTCGCGAACTCCATCTGGATGTTCCAGACGCGAGCCGAATCGCTCATCTCGTCCACTCCGAATATAGCGAATTTACCCCTGATCTCATCCACAATGAGGAAGTTGTTGCGGAGGTTAATCGTCTATACGTCAGACAAGCGGAGGCGAGTGGTTCATGACGCAACCGATCGTAAACGTAGAAAATCTTTCTCATGTCTATATGCAGGGAACACCTCTCGAACATCGGGCTCTCGATCAGGTAAGCATCCAGGTGGCAGAGGGCGAATGCTTGGCCATTATCGGTCATACCGGATCGGGAAAATCGACGTTAATCCAGCATTTTAACGGTCTGATTCGCCCGCAGTCCGGTACGGTCATCATCAATGGAATGGACGTATCTTCACCCAAAATCGATATTCGTACATTGCGCAGACAAGTAGGGCTCGTTTTTCAAAATCCGGAGGATCAACTGTTCGAAAAACTGGTCGGTGATGATGTAGCCTATGGCCCTTTTCGGATGGGGCTGCCTTTAGAGGAAGTGCGGCGACGTGTTCAGTGGGCGATGGACTTGGTCGGCCTCTCGTTTCAGGAGATGAAAGATCGTCCGACATTTGCCCTAAGTGGAGGGCAGAAGCGCAAGGTGGCGATGGCTGGTGTCCTTTCCTTGCAACCCAAGGTTCTCGTGCTTGATGAGCCAACTGCCGGGTTGGACCCGCGCTCTCGTCTTGAGCTATTGGAACGCATCCGCAGTCTCAATCGGGAAGAAAAGCTAACGGTTATTTTCGTCTCACACAATATGGAAGAGGTCGCCAAGCTTGCAGATCGTGTCTACGTTATGGCAAACGGCCAATCAGTCTGCGAAGGGACACCACGACAAATTTTTAGCAATCAGGAATTGCTGCGACAGCATCACATCGGCACACCGGAATCAGTCGATATTTTATACAGGCTCCGTGAGCATGGCTACAGCATCGATCCTAGCGCTTTTTTACCCGAAGAGACAGCGATGGAAATTTTGAAACTGTTGAACCGCTAAGGAGGGGGTCCACATGTCAGCAGAATTTGAATTGACGCGAAATATTACGATCGGTCAATATTTGCCCACTGCTTCGGTCGTTCATCGTCTCGATCCTCGTTTCAAGCTTGGTGCTTTCGTCATTCTCATCTTAGCGATTGCCATCTGCGATACATATGTGGGCAATCTGTTTGCTTTAGCCATTTGTATCTGGATGTTTCAAATCTCGAAGATCCCTCTGCATTACGGCATATCCGGGATCAAGCCCGCTATCCCCTTTATCATTATATTGGCGATCATGCAGTTGCTTTTTTACGGGGAGGTTGTCAATGGCGGAACGGTTTATTTGAAATACGGCTTCATCACGATCACGAGTGAGAGTGTACGCCTCGTCATTGTGTCTGCCATGCGCTTTGTAGAAGTGATCTTCTTATCGAGTGTCCTCACGCTCAGCACTTCTACGACGGAACTCACGCACGGCATGGAGCGACTGCTGGGGCCTTTGGAAAAAGTGAAGTTTCCCGTTCACGCGTTTGCATTGATCATTACGATTGCTGTGCGCTTTGTACCTACCTTCGCGATGGAAATGGAAAAAATGATGAAAGCACAAGCGTCTCGCGGTGCAGACTTCGGTACAGGAGAATGGTGGCGGATTATCCAGAGAACAAAAGATATGTTTCCTATCATTATCCCGCTGTTTAATGTGGCGCTCTCCAGAGCTGAAGATTTGATTTTGGCAATGGAAGCCAGATGCTACACACCAGGTGCCGCACGGACCAGATACACCCAGTACAAGGCAGTAGGCAAGGATTACGTCGCGCTGATCGCAAGCATAGTCATTTCTGCCGCCATGCTCGCCATACCTTGGTAAGGAAGACTAGCGGGAACTCGCCCGAGTAGGGCATTCCACATAAAACTCGTAAAAGGAGGAGTATGCATGGAAAAAGGCTTGACCGTTCGCAAGATTGTCATTGCAGGCGTTTTGGGGGCGATCGCGATTTTGCTCGGGGTGACTCGTCTCGGCTATATTCCGGTTCCGACAGCAGCGGGCAATGCCACTATTATGCACATCCCGGCAGTTATCGGGGGCATAATGGAGGGCTGGGGCGTTGGTATGATCATTGGCCTTATATTTGGAGTCTCTTCTTTCTTAAATGCCACCGTCCCGCTGTTTAAAGACCCTCTTGTCGCCATCCTGCCACGGTTGTTCATCGGCGTGACTGCTTACTTGACCTATGTTGGTTTGAAAAACGTCAATCAGTACTTGGCGATTGGTGCCGCTGGTTTTATCGGGGCGATGACAAACACGATCCTGGTACTGGGCATGGCCGTTATTCGAGGCTACATGACGCTTGGTGTAGCGACAACAGTCGCAATCACGAGCGGCTTGCCAGAAGCAATTGTTTCTGTCATTGTGACATTGGCAGTCGTGGCGGCCTGGAAGAAGTTAGGCTCAGCGGGCAGGCAAAAATCAAAAATTTCAGGAGACTTATAATGACCGGAACGATAGTTGACGTACCCGGCGTTCTTGTCGGGCATGCACAAAACGAAGAAACATTAACGGGATGCAGTGTGATTATGCTGGAAAAGCCGTCTGTCTGCGGCGTGGATGTCCGGGGTTCAGCCCCGGGCACTCGTGAGACGGATCTCTTGGACCCGCTCAATCTGGTGAGTGTCGTCCATGCAATTTGCCTTTCGGGTGGTAGTGCATACGGCTTGGATGCTGCCTCAGGTGTCATGCAGTATTTGGAGGAACAAGGCATCGGGCTAGATGTTGGCTATGGCGTCGTTCCTATCGTTCCAGCAGCAGTCTTGTTCGACCTGGCTGTAGGCGACTATCGGGTTCGTCCAGATCGTCATATGGGCTATGAGGCAGCACAGGCAGCAAGCCGTGAGACAGTAGCACAAGGAAACGTCGGTGCTGGTACAGGTGCGTCAGTAGGCAAGCTAAATGGATTTGAGAATGCGATGAAGAGCGGGGTGGGCACAGCTTCCGTGATTCTACCGAAAGGACTCGTCATAGGCGCAATCGTTGCTGTAAATGCAGTCGGTCATGTCGTAGATCCACAGTCAGGGACGATCATAGCCGGACCGAGAGATGAACAGGGTACCATTCGGGATAGCGTGGAGATGATGCGCCAGCAAGCTTTTGCCCCAATCCCTCCAGGTACGAACACGACAATTGCCGTAGTCGCGAGCAATGCCCGCTTGTCCAAAGCAGAAGCAAACAAAGTTGCGCAAATGGCTCATGACGGGCTTGCCCGTACGATCCGTCCGATTCACACCATGTACGATGGCGATACGATCTTTGCTGTAGCAACAGGCGAAGTAGAGGTGAGTGTAGACCTGGTGGGCGCGTTGTCCGCAGATGTGCTGGCAGAAGCCGTCGTCCAAGCGGTTAAGCAAGCTGAGGAAGCAGGGGGGCTGCCATCTTATCGCAGTTACTTCCAGGAATAGGTGTAACAAAATTGGATGCAGAGGAGAGGGTTGGCGGATGAATCAGGTAATATCCTTTGTTGACGAGCAGGAAGTTGTACGCCTTACGCAGGAGCTGGTAAGAATTCCGAGTGTATTTCGCCCTGATCAGGCAGGAGCGAATGAAGAGCGGGTCGCGCTATTTGTCGCCGATTATCTTCGCAATATGGGTTTGCAGGTCTTCTATGAGGAGGTTGTTCCGGGCAGGCCGAATGTCATCGCTTTTTACGATTCGGGTAGACCTGGCAAAACGCTTTTGTTCGAAGCCCATACAGATGTCGTAACAGAAGGGGACCGGGATGCTTGGAGCTATGACCCTTTTGGCGGGACAATATCTGGTGGGCGTATCTACGGGCGTGGCTCCTGTGACACAAAAGGAAATCTGGCAGCTGCGATATGTGCCGTCAAAGCAATCCAACGATCCAAACAGTCTTTTACAGGAAAAATCCTCCTGTGCATCCCTTGCGATGAGGAGAGCATGATGATCGGGATCAAAGATTTCATCCGCCGTGGCTGGGCCAACAACGTTGATGCTGCGATCATCTGCGAACCGGAAGAAAATCAGCTCTGCATCACGCAAAAAGGAGCCATGCGAGCGATTCTTCGTACGTTTGGCAAAATGGCGCATGGTGCCATGCCACTGACAGGAATCAATCCAAACACAAGGATGGCACGCGCCATAGTCGCATTAGAAGAGCTGGAGCGCAAGGAAATGGCTCGTCTGGGAGAGCACCCGATGTTGGGGTGGCCGAGTATCACTCCGACGATTTTGCAGGCACCGGTCAAAGGAGACGCCCAGATCAACGTCGTACCCGATCAATGCATGACCACGCTTGATATTCGCACGGTACCCGGGCAGGACCACCAGGCGCTGTATAAAGAAATCAGTGAGATATTAGAAGGATTAAGCAAAGAAGATGACAAGTTCAAAGCCACCTTGGAAGTCATCGAAGAGCGCCCATGGACGTTGACTGGCATGAAGGAAGAAGTCGTGACTGCTGTCGCTAGCGCGTATCGGGAAATTACCAAAAAAGAACCCGTTTATAATGGCGTCCCAGGTGCGACAGATGGTACCTTCCTGCACAAGGCCGGCATACCGATTTTGACGACAGGCGCAGGCGATCGTCACATCCCTCACCATGCAGATGAGTACGTAGCCATTGACCAATTGGTGGAATCCACCCAACTTTTTGCCTTGTCAGCGTTGACGTTTTTGACGCAGCCAGTTCGAGCTTGATCGCCCTATAAAAGAACTCTGCTTATGGTAGCGGCAGAGTCTTTTTATTCTCGAAAAAGAAGTTTTCATAGTAAAAACTTGCAGAATCCATCTAATTTTTTTTACAATAGGCTTGTTACATAAGCGAAAAGGAGGCGCGTGCCCATGAATATGCGTTGGAAATTGGATGTCTTGTATTCCTCGTTTGATGCACCAGAATGGAAACAAGATTGGGAGAAGTTAGTACGTGAAACAGAAGAGATCAAAAGCTGGGCAGCGCAAAACTTGCAATCTTCAGAAGATGCAGTAGCGAAAATGGAGAAATACATCACCATGATGACCTCTGTCCTGCAAACGCAATTTCGTTTGTACGCCTACGGAGAGTTGACTGCTAGCGTGGATGCCAAGAATGAAGCAGCACTGCTCGCAATTGAAAAAGTACAGAATCAGGCTGTTGAATTGGTTGAACCGGGCGTACAATTCCAAAAATGGTTAGGATCGTTGAGCAACCTGGACGAGTTGATCAGCCAATCGGAGCTGTTAGAGACACATCGCTTTATGTTGACAGAAATGTCAGACAAGAGCAAATATATGCTGAGCGAAAAAGAAGAAATCGTTCTGGCAAAAATGAAAAATACAGGGTCAAATGCATGGACAAAGCTCCATGAAATGCTGACTTCCACATTACTGGTAGACATTACAGTCGATGGGGAGCACAAACAGCTTCCATTGCCAGTAGTACGAAACATGGCGAACGAAAAAGATCCGCAGCTTCGTAAAACGGCATATGAGGCGGAACTTGCCGCTTACAAAAAAATTGATGAGGCTGCAGCTGCCAGCTTGAATGGAATTAAGGGTGAGGTTATTACCGTAGCGAAGCTCAGAGGCTATGAATCGCCGCTGGATAAGACGTTGCAAGACTCCCGCATGGACCGCGAGACGCTCGAAGCGATGCTTCAGGCGATGCGTGAGAGCCTTCCATCCTTCCATCAATACTTCCGTACAAAGGCGAAGTTGCTCGGTCATGAGAGCGCTCAGTTGCCGTTTTATGATTTGTTTGCGCCAGTTGGTGAGGCAGACATGCGGTTCTCGTATGAGAAATCCCGCGACTTCATCGTGAAGCACTTTGGTAGCTTTAGCGAAAAGCTCGCCAACTATGCAGCACGAGCTTATGACAATCAGTGGATTGATGCAGAGATTCGAGAAGGCAAACGTGGAGGGGCATTCTGTTACAACCTGCACATCGTAGGGGAGAGCAGAATTATGTCCAACTACACAGGCAGCTACAGCGATGTGAGCACAATGGCACATGAATTGGGACATGGTTATCACGGAGAATGTCTCGTAAACGAAGCATTCTTGAATAGCGAATACCCAATGCCAATCGCCGAGACTGCGTCCATTTTGTGCGAAACCATCATTGCCAATGCAGCGCTGGAACAAGCGACAGCCGAGGAAGCATTTGCGATTTTGGAAAATGATATCAGCGGGGCAAGTCAGGTGATCGTCGATATTTATAGCCGTTACTTGTTCGAGACTGCTGTATTTGAGCGCAGAACAGAAGGTGCCTTGTCTGTTTCCACGCTGAACGAACTGATGCTGCAAGCGCAAAAGGACGCGTACGGAGATGGTTTGGATCCGGCGGCCCTACACCCTTACATGTGGGTATGCAAACCGCACTATTATAGCGCGGATTACAATTTCTACAACTTCCCGTATGCTTTTGGGCTCTTGTTCGCAAAAGGCCTGTACGCAGAGTATCTCAAGCGCGGGGAGGCTTTTGTTGAGCAGTACGACAAGCTCTTGTCAGTAACGGGCAAAATGAGCGTTGCGGACGTTGCAGCTATCATGGATGTTGACGTACGCTCAGTTGATTTCTGGCGGAATTCTCTCTCTTTGGTTGCAAAAGATATCGACAAATTCGTTGAGCTCGCATCTGCTCGCCTGAACTAAACAGGAAGAACGTCCGCTATGTCATGAGCGGACGTTTTTTATTTATGATACAAAGCGTTTTTGTGCGCATAGGGAACAGAGGGGAAGGAGAAAGTAAGAAAAAACAGATGAGGTGATTACGTGGTAAACGGATTGCAGTTACTCGACCTATTACGGGAAACGGAGAACAAGATGCTGCATTTACATAGAGCCATCGACAGAGTAAGCAGCGAGCCGGATTTCAAGGAATCTGTCAGTGTTCTTACCGTAGTCGTTCGCGATTATCAACTCCAACTCGACAAAATGAAGCAAGCGTTGGGCAAAATCGAAATCGGAGGGCAACAACAACAGAATCAGCAGGCCCATAATAACGAAATACATTAAGCACAAAAAAGACAAACAGCCCTCGACCTGCTGTAAAAGCAGAGAGGGCTGTTGTTTGCTTATTTGTGTAGGAAAGCTTACTGGAAATTAGCGTAACGCTTCACGCCGTAAAACGGGTAGAGCTTATGCATGTATTCGACTTTGCCATAACGAACATCTTCGCCATTCGCATGCACGATTGCCCCATTACCCAGATAGATCGCTACGTGAGACACGCGTCCTTTGCCAAGCGAATCGTAGAACAAGAGGTCACCAGGCTGTGCTTGATCCAATGATACTTCTTGACCACCACGGAATTGATCTTCAGAAGTGCGCGGAAGTGTAACCCCAAGCTGCTCAAAAACGTATGAAGTAAAGCCACTACAATCAAAGCCATTCGGAGTAGTTCCGCCTAAGACGTATGGTGTATTAAGCAATGGTTCAAAAATTTCCTTCAAACGACCCAGATCTTCTGCATTTACCTCGGCAGGCAGCGAAACGGTAGAAGTGAGGTTTGGACTTAGGAACTCTGTAGAAACGTATGCTTCACGATCTTCGAATTCGATTTTCGTCCATTCACTACCCGTCTCTACGACTTCTACAATAGAACCGAATCGTAGCTTGCCTAATACTTTTGCGTCAGTCGAAGGCTTTTTACGAACATTCAGCACGTCACCAGTGACGCGGGCTTTTTCACCAGCTGTTAGTTCTTTAGACTCAGTGGTAGCGTTATCATTCTGATTGACAGCTACATCGGAAGGAGTGTCAGTCGCAATGGAGCCAGAAGTGTTTTCACCATGAATAGACAATGTTTGTCCAATTGACAATCTATCATCATTCAGTTGGTTCCATTGAATGAGTTGTTCCACTGATACTTGATGCTCGCGAGCGATTTTGCTCAGCGTATCACCTGCTGATACCACATATGCCGATGAGGAAGCATGGGCAGCAGTAGGCAGCAGAGTGAAGAGGGCGAGGAAGGTGAGTAGCCTCGAAGTCTTTTTCATGTCATCGTCTCCACCAATCTACTAAAATCTGCATATCTAGCTAAAATTCTATCGGATTTTGCTTGGTAAATCTATGAAAAAAATAATCTTTATTTTATTTTTTAAAAACTATTGCATCACGAGATAGGATCGTGCTATATTACAGAAGTCGCCGCGAGATGGAGACAAAAACCACATGGAGCTGTGGTGAAGTTGGAGTTCACGCCGGTCTGTCACACCGGAGGTCGCGGGTTCGAGTCCCGTCAGCTCCGCCATTCTTTTACGAGAATGTGCGAATTTAATAGTTTTTCTAATGTGCCGGTATAGCTCAATTGGTAGAGCACCTGACTTGTAATCAGGGGGTTGTGGGTTCAAGTCCTATTGCCGGCACCATTTTTATGCGGTCGTGGCGGAATTGGCAGACGCGCTAGATTCAGGTTCTAGTGGTGGCAACACCGTGGAGGTTCAAGTCCTCTCGACCGCACCATATGGCAAACAACAGGTTCGTACATTAGCTGATGAAGCTAATGACGAGCCTTTTTATTTTTCTTGCATGTTGAATCCTCCTCCATTTTCCATTACAATCACATTATGATAATGAATCTCATTTTCACTATCGTTTTTGATGATTCATAAACAAACAAGAAAGACAGTGGAGGGGTAGTTGTGGGAGAAAAGTTGGAGCTGTTTGATGTAACCATTATCGGCGGTGGCCCTGCGGGGATGTACGCTGCCTTTTATAGCGGAATGCGCGATATGAAGACAAAACTCATTGAAGCGAAAGAAGAACTCGGTGGACGAATGTTGATCTATCCAGAAAAAATGATCTGGGATGTAGGCGGTGTACCACCACAGTTATGTGAAAAGCTAATTGCCAATCTGGTACAACAAGCAAAGACGTTTGATCCTACCATCGTCTTAGGTGAGGCGATCATTGGATTAGAGCCACAAGAAGATGGAACTTACATACTCGTTGCAAAATCGGGGAGACGACATTGGACCCGCACGATCATATTGGCTTTGGGTCGAGGTATTTTGAAGATGGCAAAGCTGGAGATCGAAGGAGCCGAGCGCTACGAGGTGACAAATCTTCATTATACGGTGCAGGAACTGGAGCCATTCCGTGGGAAGCATGTCCTCATCTCAGGGGGCGGGGACTCCGCGGTCGATTGGGCAAATGAACTGGTACAAATCGCAGCATCCGTCACTATCGTGCATCGCCGAGATGTATTTGGAGGACATGAGCGGAATGTAAAGCGCATGAAAGAGTCCTCTGCGATCGTTCGTACGCCATATGCGGTCACGCAATTGCAAAGCTCAGACAAAGAAACGATCGATAAAGTGACGATACGTCATCTGGAGACAGACGAGACAGAGCAAATCGATGTAGACGCCATTATTGTCAATCACGGATTGAAGGCCGATTTCACTGGAATTAACGAGTGGGGCTTGGACATGGATGAGTGGAACGTGTTTGTCAGTCCTCGTCTGGCAACGAATCTGCCAGGGATTTTTGCGGCGGGAGATTTTGCTAGCTTTGACAGCAAGATTACGCTGATTGCGGGAGCATTCACCGATGCGGCTGTGGCTGTAAATAGTGCCAAATTGCATATTGACCCGGTAGCAGACCGAATGGCGTACGTTTCTTCTCATAACCAGCGCTTTAAAGAAAAGAACAAAGCCCTTGGGGTTATCGATGAGGACGACGAGTAGAATTGATGTAGGACAAAAAGCCCAACATTTGCAGGTTGATCGTCGCTTTTCCCATACGTTACATTGTAAGAGGCAAGGTATAAAAATATTGACAGTCTATATAAATAGGGAACTTCGCGTCAGCAAATCGATCAACAAATGTGGGAGAGGAAGTAGAGATGAAGAAAGTTCGGCATTGGCCGATCACTATGGCGATTGTAGCCCTTGTGTTCTCGCTCGCTATGAACTATGCGCCTGAGCATGCAATGGCATTACAAGTAGACCGGTTATCTCCTGCTATCGAGTTGCAGGATAAGTTACAGGAAAAGTATATGGAGAAGATGGGCCTCAAGGAAGAGGAGGTTCTTGGCTTTTATTACTCATCGATGAAAGACAGCACAGATGCTCGTAAACATAACATCAAGCAAGCATTGAGCAAGATTCATAATGAAAAAATCAAGCCGCAACAGGTGTTTTCTTTCAATGAAATAGTGGGAAATTCAAATTTGCCAGAGGATGGTTGGCAACAGGCCGGAGTTATTCAGAACGGCCAGCTCGTCGATGACTATGGAGGCGGGGTTTGTCAGGTTTCCAGCACGCTTTACAATGCAGTTGCTGAAGCGGGAATGATCATGGTGGAACGGCATAACCACAGCAAATCAGTGAGATATGTGCCAGTGGGTCAAGATGCCACAGTCGCGTATGGCTATAAGGATTTTAAATTTACCAACTTGTACGATTTCCCTGTGAAAATCAAAGCAAAATCATATGATGACGAACATGTTGTGATTGCGATCATACGTGCGTAGCTAAGCAGGAATAAAGGGGGCATCCTATGGATGAACCCTGTTTTTTTCGGTATTTCTTCAGGGAAAAAATGGATGGAGATTTGGTTTTGAGTCATGCATTCCTGACCATACTGTTTTAGAGGGAGGTGCCGTGATGTTCGTTCAGGTGACAGGTGATTCACACAATCAAGAGGTTCTCGTCTTGGGAGAACGGTTAGATCGCCAGCAGGATGGTTGTTATCTCTTGCCTGGGAGACTTGTCCACGCATTGAAGCCACATGATTTGCCGGTAGGAATCCCGTTCAAGCTCTCAGGTGCGCTGCCCTCTGGCTACGGGTTTTATCGGGAGGATACTGTTGTTTTCCGGCGGACGAATGATACTCCCTCCCTGTGGATTGATGTTACTTCTACATATATGGTTGCGGAATGGGATGGTTTGTTCTCGGCAGAAGCGACGGTTGAAGCCAGAAAGCATGTCGTGGAACAACAACAGCAGTTTGCCTTTGTCCTCTCCGAAGCGACAGAGCAGCAAGTGATTTTCCATTACGAATTTTCCTGGAGCTCTGAGCAAGAGATGGATTTGGAGAGTGCGTTGGAATCTATTTGTGATACCGTGATTGAAGTAGAAGCACGAGGAAATGCCCGTCTTTGGCCTGGCTATGGAAACTACATGGAAGAGGGCGAACAAGACAAGCTGTAATACACCATGCAGCCATGATATAGTGAAAAAAGAGACAGCCACCAAAGGAGAGGACGAGATGGAGCCAGTCAAAAATATTTACTGTATCGGTCGCAACTATCGATTGCATGCTGCGGAGTTAGGGAACGATGTGCCAACCAAGCCAATGATCTTTGATAAGCCAACACATGCGCTTGCGATGGCAAATGGTGAGGCCATCGAGCTTCCGGCATCTCGTGGAGAGCTTCATTATGAGGCGGAGCTTGTGATTCACATCGCGAGACCGTATGAGGCTGGGGTTACACTTGACGAAATGATTGACAAAATAGCACTCGGGATCGACTTTACTTTGCGTGATGTTCAGAGCGAGCTGAAGAAAGCTGGGCATCCATGGTTGTTGGCAAAAGGGTTTAAAAATTCAGCCATTTTGACATCATTTCATCCTTTCCCTGGTATCCATGAGCTGCACCAAACGGATTTCTCGTTGCTGAAAAATGGAGAGCAGGTGCAACGAGGCAATCTGCGTGATGTGATTTTTGATTTGGAAACCATTATTGCCTATATTTCCGAAAATCTGGGACTGGATCAAGGAGATATCATTTACACGGGTACACCAGCAGGGGTAGGCCCGGTTTCGGATGGAGATGTGCTCACTCTCAAGTGGGGAGAAGAGACGTGGGGGCAGTTTACAGCCAAAATGAAATAGAGACGAATCGCGAACCATCTTCTGACAGAAACAAGCAGAAGATGGTTTTTGTTTGGGGCTCAGGCCAGGAAAATAGCCACTTTTCGCGAAGAAAATCAACTTTGAAACCGTTTTGTAACCTTTATGGTTCCATGGAACTAAGAAGTAACAACCGCCTACTTTGCACACCGTTTTCTGACTAGTCCCATGCTACCAATTCCATCATTGGAAAATTTTACGGTCTTATCCTCCTGTTTCCTCCTGCGCTATTCTGTCCATGTACCCAAGACGGGTGCCACAACATGACAAGGAGGAAAAGAAAGTGACGAAACGAGATTGGGTAATGAGGTCAACAGTAGCAGTCATGCTGAGTACGTCCCTGTTAATGGGTGGTCAAATTGGAGAAGTGGCCGCTAAGACACCAGATTCAAAACAATCAGAGATTGCGAACATTGCTACTTCTTTGATCGGGAAGGATTATGAGTACAAAGCAAAGGGACCGAAGCAATTCGGATCAGCAGAGCTGGCTACGTATGCGTACAAACAAGTAGGGATTTCCATCGGGAGCACAATCTCTAGCCTGTACAAGACCGGGACTAAAGTATCCGAAAAAAGCGTGGTGCCAGGAGATTTGGTGTTCTTCGCCTCTAGCGGAAGCGGCAGCCCAACTTTTATGGGAATATACATAGGCAGTGATCAATTCGTTTATTCTTCAAAAGGGGAAGACGAGGTAGTTGTAAAAAAATATTCGGAGTACAGTGACAAATTTGTAGGGGCTCGTCGTGTTATTGATAGCAATTCCTCAGAGACTACGCCTACTAAGCCAGAAAAGCCGGCAAGCAATCTTGCTGACCAAGTCATTAAAAATGGCGAAAAGTATATGGGTACCAAATACAAATACGGGTCAAGCAGCAGTACGACCAATACATTCGACTGCTCTTCCTTTACACAGCGCGTGTTTAAAGAAGCCGGCATTACATTGCCGCGCGATTCCCGCCAGCAATCAACTGTGGGGAAATCTGTTTCCAAGAGCAATCTGCAAAAAGGTGATCTGATCTTCATGAAGGCATCCGTAACCACTTCTTCTGATCGGATTACACACGTAGCCATTTATGCAGGGGATGGGAAAATCCTGCACACATACGGCAGTCCTGGTGTGACTTATTCCAAGTACGACGGAACGAACTGGGAAAAGCGCACAGTTAAAATCAAGCGCGTCATTTAAGCATCAAATCCATTTCAGCTCTCATGCACTTGCATGGGGGCTTCTGTATTATATAGGACGCTTGTTCGCACAGATCGTTTCGCGTCAATTTTTGCCAATAGTAGTACGGAGCAAGTAGCGTCATAGGCCTTTTTTTGTCCCAATTTTTTGTCGAAAGAAAAAGGTGAGAAATATAGTGATGTCGAATTATTATTCATCAATCTTAGAAAAGGTGGAGATGTGCCTATGGAACTAAACATGCCAGTGAACTATAACTTCGCTGCCCAGGTGGACGAATGGGCGAAAAAACACCCAGAGAGACGAGCGGTTTGGGAGTTAGATGAACAAGGTCAGGAACATATCCTTACGTACGAAAATTTGCGCCAATATTCAAACAAAATTGCAAATGGACTAGGTTCCATTGGAATCGAGCATGGGGATCGGGTACTCGTTCTGGTTTCCAGGGGAACATTGGCTTATGGTCTCTATTTGGCTCTGCTGAAGCTGGGGGCAGTGATTTTGCCAGGGTCTGAGATGCTGCGTTCCAAAGATATTGAGTACCGGATCAATCATGCAAAAGTAAAGGCTGTGATCAGCTTCGGGGGAGCAATGAGTGAGGTTGATCTGACGAGAGGCAACTGTTCTACGCTGCAACACTACATCACGACGGGAGAAGTGAAAGAAGGTTGGATTTCGCTTGAGGGGCTACTCCAAGGGCAGGACACAGAATTTGAGGTAGTAAACACGAAGTCGGATGAGCTGGCATTCCTGTCTTATACATCAGGCACGACTGGGGGACCAAAAGGAGTTATGCACGTTCACGGTTGGCCGTTTGCGCATCTGGCTGTAGCCGCTACACAGTGGCTGGACGTTCGAGAAGGTGACGTGGTTTGGGCAACCGCTGGGCCTGGTTGGGCCAAGTGGATCTGGAGCCCGTTTGTCTCTACGTTAGGACTGGGAGCGACCGCATTTGTCTATAAAGGAAAATTTTCCGCGGAGAATTATTTGACGATTCTGCAAAATTATCCGGTTTCTGTCTTGTGTGCGACGCCAACCGAGTACAGAATCATGGCAAAAGTAACGAACCTGGAACAATACAAGCTGTCCGCCTTGCGCTCCGCATGTTCCGCCGGTGAACCACTTAATCGGGAGGTGATCGACACATTCCGCCGAGTATTCCAGTTGACCGTACGAGATGGATACGGACAGACAGAGAACACGTTGCTGGTAGGTACCTTTGTTGGCATGGAGCCAAGGCCAGGTTCAATGGGCAAGCCATCGCCAGTTGTGAGGATTGCCATTATTGACGAAGAAGGAGCGGAGCTGCCGGTAGGCAAAGTGGGCGATATTGCAATTGATCGTCATATGGTGGCGCTGTTCAAAGGCTATCTGGATGATCCCGAGCGCACTGCCAGAGCATTTCGCGGAGACTGGTACGTGACGGGTGACCAAGGTCGCATGGACGAAGATGGCTACATCTGGTTCGAAGGACGTTCAGACGACATTATCATCTCAGGCGGATATACGATTGGTCCGTTTGAGGTTGAGGATGCGTTGGTGAAGCATGCGGCAGTAGCGGAGTGTGCGGCGGTTGCCAGTCCTGATCCAGAGCGTGGGCATGTGGTAAAAGCTTTTGTCATCCTGAAAAAAGGGAATGAGCCATCCGAAGAGTTGATCGCGGAATTGCAAAACCATGTCAAACAATTAACTGCTCCTTATAAATACCCGCGCAAAATCGAATTTGTTCAGGAACTGCCGAAAACGACCTCCGGTAAAATCAGACGGATCGAGCTGCGTCAGCAGGAGGTACAGCAAAATCAGCATATGTAGTGAATAGTTTGTCTTACGAAATTGTAAGATTGCTGTAAGTGGATTCGATGGGACGAAATGCGCGCATCCCCTACAATGTGAGTAGAAGCAAGGCAAGGGGGAATGCAGCATGAACCACCTTCCAATCCCATTAGGAAGAAACACCGACTTGTATGAAGTGGCGAGCATGCCTAAGAGCATGAAGAAGCTCGGTGTTCGTTGGAAAAAACGACTGCGTATCAGTTTTCTCGTGATCATGATGGCAGCTATCTTGGCGCCGATCATGCTTGCGTGGACAGGGAATATATGGATAGATGAAAATAAGCTGGCTGCTGTTCAGCAATCCAACAGCTATGTAAAGCTGGACGAAATGCCTGATTATGTGTGGAAGGCGTTCGTTGCGATAGAGGATCATCGGTTTATGCAGCATCCAGGAGTGGACCCGATTGGATTGAGCCGCGCTATCTGGGTGGATATCAAGGAAGGTGCCTACGTGCAGGGCGGAAGTACAATCACCATGCAGTTGGCGCGGAACCTGTTTCTGACAAACGACAAAACGATGACCAGAAAAGTGAAGGAAGTTGCGATCGCTTTGCAATTGGAACAGCGATACAGCAAAAAAGAACTGCTCGAAATGTACCTCAACGTCATTTATTTCGGGCACGGAAAATACGGGATCGGCGAGGCTGTTCCCTTTTACTTCGGAAAAAAAGCAACAGAAACAGGGGATCGAGCGGTAACACTGGGAGAAGCGGCAATGCTGGCTTCTTTACCGAAAGGACCAGAGCGCTACTCACCGGTAAAGAACTGGGGCCGAGCCAAACAACGGCAGGAGGTAGTGCTGAATCGGATGAACGAATTGGCCGTGATCGACCAAAGCGAAAGTACATTGGCGAAGAACGAACAGATATCCGTTGTGCCTACTGTCAAACGCGCAGTGAAATAATCGAATGTGATGGAAAGTGACCAGTCCGCAGTTGATGCAGATTGGTCACTTGTTTGTTGAGGACTTCTTACGTCGTTCGGTTCACAGCCTTGCCCAGCGCATCTTCTAATACATGGGCATACTGCATGGTCGTCTCGATTTTGGAGTGCCCCAGCTGTGCTTGGAGCTGATGGGGGTCAGGGTTCAACCGAAGAAACTGTGTAGCAAAGCTGTGACGAAGCTTATGTACGGACAAATCGGGGATGCCGAATGCTTTCGCGTACTTTTTGACCAGCTTTTGGACAGACCGCACTTCGATGCGATGCCCATTCGGATTGGCAGGGGAAACAGCGAGAAAAACAGCGTCCTCTTGTGGGTCGGGATTGTATTTGTCACGCAGCTGCAAGTATTTGGCTAAGTACTCTTTGCCCCAGTCACTGAAAAAAGGAGCGTCTTCTTTCTTTCCTTTGCGGATCAATTTCAACTGGTTCTTTTCCATAATAATATCGGATAGATCGAGACTGACGATCTCTGACACACGGAAGCCACCGGATAAAATCATCGCGATCAAGGCAGTATCCCGGTCGCGGTTTTGCATGTGATACTGCTTCTTTTTTTCCGTATCGCAGTGAGCCAAATATCCGTTGTAGACAAAATCGACGAACTGATAGATTTCGTCGTCAATCAGGATTTTTGCCCGAATGGCATGGGCGCGTGCAAGGGGAGTCAGCTCCGTGATCTCCAGCTCGATTTTGGCGAGTACATTCCGCGTCAAATACGATTCCCCATTCTCATCCTCAGCAAGAGCAGACAAGTAATGAAAAAGCGATTTCAGGCTCGATATTTTTCTGCTGATGGTGCGGTCGCTGTACTCTTTCTTCGCGCTTTTGGTAGGGTTCGAGAGCAAAGCAGATCGCTCATACAGATGCGACTCCTGCAAGTATAATATGTAGCTTTCTACCGTTTCCTTCTTCAAGTCATTCAAATCGCTTAACGGGATGTCCTTCATATCCGTCGCGGTACTCAAACCTTCTGTCATCATCCAGCGAAAGAAAAAAGAGAAATCGCGGAGGTAGCCAAGCAAGGTGGAGGGTGAATTCTTTTTTGCTTTTTTATGCTCAATAAACTTTTCGACATACCAAGGGTAGGAGCCCACTGTTTGCAAAAGCTGCAAGGCATCGCGCTGTTTGGTAACGGACATGCTTTCACCACCAACATCTTTTTGTAAATCGTATACGAACATATATTCTATCAAAAACCAAACGTTCTGGGAATTGCAAATTGAACAAGAAACCGTCATGATGGGGAGTGTGGATAGATGTTGGACAAGAACGGAGTGGATTTGTAGTGGCAACATGGGACTTATCTGAGACGAGACATCACGTGTTGATTTGCAACGGTGGAAGCTGTATGCGCAAGGGCGGCGAAGAGGTTACGGTAGCGATACGTGAAGCAATTACCACCGCAGGCTTGGATGACTATGTACATACCACCCGCACGCGTTGCAACGGACGCTGTGAGGACGCATGCGTGATGATCGTGTACCCCGAGGGAATCTGGTACGAAAACGTGACGCCAGAAGATGCACAGCTGTTGGTGGAAGAGCATTTTCAAAACGGCAGACCAGTAGAGTCCTTGATGACGCATCGCTTTGAATCGAACGGTTTTGTGCGTACGATTGACAACAAGCCTGGCATCTTAAAATCACAAAAGGCAAAAAAATGAGGAAAGAGCCACGATCTGCTTATAGGAAGCAAGAGAGTGGTTTTTTCATTTTCGGGAGTCTACGAATATCGACAAAAGGAGAAAGTAGGAGAGATGACATTATGGAAAGGAAAATGATTGAAAACGTTAACAATATGTCTTTGTGATGTGGACGTTTTAAGTAAATGGTGGTAAAATGTCTGTAGATTAAGTTGATTTTATGCGAATTTTATCAAAATGATATGTCCATACAGTGTGAACAATTGTTTTTGTGGAAGTTACTAATCGATGGCTGAATAATGGAGGGATTCTCGTTGGCGAGCAAAACACTTGAACATTTTTTACATGAAAATCTGGCAGATTTGAAGAGCAAGGGACTGTACAACGTCATTGATCCTTTGCAAAGCGCAAATGGTCCTGTCATTACGATTGCAGGAAAAGAACTGATCAACCTCTCCTCCAATAACTATCTGGGCCTGGCTACTGACCAACGCCTTGTGGACGCTGCGATTGCAGCAGCGAGCAAATACGGCGTAGGAGCAGGGGCTGTGCGCACAATCAATGGTACCTTGGACTTGCATGTGAAGCTGGAAGAAAAGCTCGCTGCCTTCAAGCATACGGAAGCTGCAATCGCTTACCAATCTGGTTTTAACTGCAACATGGCTGCGATCTCTGCTGTCATGGACAAGGACGATGCGATTCTTTCTGACGAGTTGAACCACGCTTCCATTATTGACGGATGCCGCCTGTCTCGTGCGCAAATTATCCGTGTAAACCACTCCGATATCGATGACCTGCGTGCGAAAGCGAAGGAAGCGAAAGAATCCGGCAAATATAAAAAACTGATGGTCATTACTGACGGCGTATTTTCGATGGATGGCGATGTTGCCAAGCTGCCGGAAATCGTAGAGGTAGCCGAAGAATATGACTTGATTACGTATGTAGACGATGCCCACGGCTCTGGTGTTCTCGGCAAAGGCGCAGGAACGGTTAAGCATTTTGGCCTGTCGGATAAAATCGACTTCCAGATCGGCACACTTTCCAAAGCAATTGGGGTAGTCGGCGGTTATGTCGCGGGACGCCAAGAGCTGATCGACTGGCTCAAAGTACGCAGCAGACCGTTCCTGTTCTCGACCTCGCTGACGCCAGCGGACGTGGCTGCTTCGATTGCGGCTATCGATATTTTGATGAACAGCACTGAGCTGCACGACAAGCTGTGGGATAACGGACACTACCTCAAAAAAGGCTTGAAAGAACTCGGCTTCAACATCGGGGAGAGCGAAACGCCTATCACTCCTTGCATTATCGGAGACGAACAGCAAACCCAGGAGTTCAGCAAGCGACTGTATGAAGAGGGCGTGTATGCGAAAGCGATCGTGTTCCCGACTGTCCCAAAAGGAACTGGTCGTGTACGGAATATGCCAACAGCGGCGCATAGCAAGGAAATGCTGGATCGTGCCCTTAGCATCTACGAAAAAGTTGGGAAAGAAATGGGGATCCTGAAATGAAAAAAATTCTGGTAACCGGGGCGTTAGGACAAATTGGTTCCGAGCTCATCATGAAATTACGCGATATTTACGGAGCGGATCAAGTCATCGCTACAGATATCCGGAAAAACGAAGACGATCCTGTGGTGCAATCGGGTCCATTCGAAGTTCTTGATGTCACAGACGGGAACCGGATGTTTGAACTGGCGAAGAAACATGGCGTGGATACGATCATGCATTTGGCTGCCTTGTTGTCTGCAACAGCAGAAGCAAAGCCTCTCTTGGCGTGGAACTTGAATATGGGCGGGTTGGTTAACGCTCTGGAAGCAGCGCGTGAGTTGAACTGCCAGTTCTTTACGCCGAGCTCGATTGGTGCATTTGGTCCGACTACCCCGAAGGACAACACGCCGCAGGACACGATTCAACGCCCTACGACCATGTATGGTGTAAATAAAGTTTCCGGTGAGTTGCTCTGCGATTACTATTATCAAAAATTTGGGGTAGATACGCGCGGTGTACGCTTCCCAGGTCTGATCTCGTATGTAGCGCCTCCGGGCGGTGGTACGACCGACTATGCAGTTGACATTTACTACAAGGCGATTCAGCATGGGGCGTATACGTCCTACATCGGCAAAGGCACGTACATGGATATGATGTATATGCCTGATGCGCTGAATGCGATTGTTTCCCTGATGGAAGCAGATGCCTCCAAGCTCATTCACCGCAATGCGTTCAACGTGACTGCGATGAGCATTGAGCCAGAAGATGTAGCAGCAGCGATTCGCAAACACATTCCTGAGTTTACGCTCTCTTATGAAGTCGACCCTGTGCGTCAGGCGATTGCCGATAGCTGGCCGAACTCGATTGATGCTACGGCTGCCATGCAAGAGTGGGGCTTCAAAGCGGAGTACGACTTGGACAAAATGACCGAGGACATGCTCGCAAAACTGCGGGGAAAGTTGCTCCAGCAAGTCGGATAAACGAATAGAGAAAAGGAAAACTGCTACTTCTTCTTGTGCGAGATGCGAGAGAGGTGGCAGTTTTTTTGAATGCCTTTCCTCTTCTAAGGGCACATTAACAAAGGATGCTTGGAGGAAAGGATGAACGAGATCGATGAGCAAAAAGGATTACATCCTTACGATTATTGAAAAATTCGAGAAACACAACGATATGATGCCAGAACGGTTGCAGGCTGTGATAAAAGAGGTGAAGCAGGATATTGAAAATGTCCCCGCAGAAGCCTTCTATTTGCAAACGAATGGGGTAGTGACACATTCTGCAACGAGTGGTGATTCTGAGCGTAACAACCCTCTATTTCGATTATCAGAAGTGTATTTCGATCTGAAAAAGCTCGCTGAGACAAATAGAGATACTCATCCAGATTTGATTTCAGCCATTACCCAGTATGAGGGCTTGCTGAACGAATCCGAGGGGTATTCTCCAGAGTAGCTAGCTCAAGCCAACGAAAAAGAGAGGGGGAGAGCCATGGACATGCAAAAAAACCTACATGGCAACCATTCGAAGCACGGCAAAGAAGGACAGGTCATCCAAAATCTTCCGGATGCGAAGGTCAGTAGTCCTGAGGAACAAACAATAGAGAGCTGGGGCTGGTCTAATAATACAGAGACCGTTCGAGATCGCTGACACATCGTAACAAATAAAACCTTCCGGAAGCGGGAAGGTTTTTCTTATTCCAAGATGCCATGACACACATAATATGAAAACCGTCCAAACGAGGACGGTTTTTTGGCTTACAGGAGCATTTGTTGTTGGGGCTGGTAAGCGTTAATCATCGTGTTCATCGTGTGATCGGCAAGCTGCGGAGCTTGGTAGTAGCCTTTGGCATTCATGTATTGCCAGGTTTCATAAGCCATTTGCTGGCAAGCATTTGCACCATTTACGTGATATTGGCGGATTCCTGGATCGACGCACTCAGCCGCCCAAAGCATGCCAATTGCCGAACCCGCTTTATGCCAGTTCAGCATGAGGGTAGCAATTGTCATATCTGACAAGCGGGTCGGGTGTGGGTTGGGAGCAGCCATCTGCGGGTTATTAAGACCAACTGCTGTAGGTTGTGCTACACGCAATTGAATAGGAGCTGGTGCAATGTTGAAACCTTTTCCTTGCAAGAGGCTAATCCCTTGCTGGTAGGCGTTCATGATTAATTGCTGATGTCTGTTAATGATGCCTGTTAATTGAGGGTCCTGTGCCATCTCGGCAAGTACACCGTGCATTTCAATCGCGGCGTGTTTGGAGCGGAGTGCTTCTTGTGTTTCCAAAAACTCATGAGCAGCAAATCGTTGCATAATGGCCTCCTGAAATTGAATTGGGTTACTGTCAACCTTTGATAGTGTTTGTATAGAATCAATGGATATTCAGGAAAAAAGTGGGGAAAGGGGATGTCAACCGGGCTCTAAAACATGTTTTCGTAGCCAGTGCGTGGTATCTCGATATTTTTTTGTCCAGCATTTTCATCGATTTTTCCGTCGTTTGTACCTTCCATGTAGTTGTCACTGACTTGTTCGTGTGTAATGGCGAGTCCTTGCTCTGTCAACGATTCACTTTTATAAAAGGACGGGTCGTACGTTTTGTCGGCGACCTCCTCGGCAGCTTTAAGCAAATCTTCATCGTTGTTTTTCATCGTGTTCCCTCCTGAAGTTAAAAGATAATCCAACGGACATTTTGCAAAGTGGTGCTAGCTTACGTATTCAGCCGAGTACGAATTGAAGCCTGCATGTACCGAAAGCAATGTATTTGCATAACCCACCAAACGATTGACTGTCTCATCTACCACTGCGTAGACCAGCGGATGCAGAGTAGGGTCATGCAGCTTTGGGTCATCGAAAATCACGGTGGTGTTGATAAACACATCCCGATTTCCAATCAAGTCGTAATGAATAAATACTTTCCCGCAAGCCCCTTCTGTCTGCGGATCTCGATATCCCGGCAAAAACAGATACCATTCCTCGGCTGTTGCAGAACGGAAATTTTTCGTGAAAGTGAGACCTTGGATAGCTTCCTCTGTTTTTCTTTTTAATTCAGGGCTCATCAAAATATCCGACAAGAATCTTTCCTCCTTCTGCTCCCTTTCAGTATGAAGAAAGGAGGGCAATCCCATGCAGAACACCAAAGATTGTCTAATAATCGTTTAAAGGAGGCAAACTACTGCTAACTTGCATGCTGGAGGGATCGCAATTGACTGAACAAAACAATCAGGAAGTGGAAAATAAAGAACTGAAAGTACTGGGGACGCACGCAGCAGGAAGCACCGATTTATTTGAGACGCGAAAAGCGGCGAAGGACGAAGTTGTCGAGGCGCCCAAACATCCTGGAGGCGCAGGCTCATCAGGAACTTACTAGGAGGATTTGCCTAGCCTAACAAAAAGAAGCGCCTCTGCCACGGCTATAGCCGGACGAGGGCGCTTCTTGCATGATTCTTACAGTTTTTCACGTGCATGTTTGAGGGTGATCGAATTGGCAATGGCTGTCCACATATCAGGTGATTCAGAGCCAACGTACCAGTACGCCAGTCCACCAATTTGCCATTGCAGACTAGCCTGAGCCTTGAGCCCAATCGACCGGCTTTCTTCCAGCCAAATCGTGTGTGTGACGCCTTGCTTTTGATACGTCGAACGGTATTGTCCAACTTTGTCGTCCCAGATTGTTTTTGCTCTGTATTGCGAGAGTAACTGGTATGACTGAGGGATGCTGATATCTGTCGATTTCAATGACCCATTCGATTGGTACCAGTCGCGTGTATAAAGAGGCATTCCGGCGATCAGCTTTTGGGTCGGAACCTCGTCAAGCAGGTCGGTAATGACTTTCGTAAACCAAGGCAAGGATGCTACGGAGCCTGCTTCTGACCCGCCTACCCAATGCTCTTCATAGGCCATTACTACCAAATAATCCGCGTGTTTTGCTAATTTAGCAAAATCGAAAGGATCGCTCCAGTCTGAATCACCATCAGGCGGTATATCTACAGATAGAACAGCACCTTTTGCGTGAAGAGCAGTCGCGAGCTCCTGGATAAACAAGGTGAAGTTGTTGCGATCCGCAGGGGAGAACCCTTCAAAATCGATGTTAATCCCATCTAACTGGTACTGTTCAATGAAGGAAGAAAGCTTTTGCACGGTTGCTTTTCGTTTATTGGGATCGGACAGCATGGCGTGAGTAGCGTCGGGATCGAATTTATTTCCGAATAGAGGCCACACCTGCTTGCCATTTGCCTGCGCCCAATGGACGAGTGAAGCATCCGTCAAGTCGCTAATCGTTCCGTCTTTTTGCAGGAAGTACCAACGTGGAGATAGCGTGTTGACTCCGCTTGTTTTGACCTGTGCAATGAACTCCTCTGTCGTGGATTGGTATTGCCATCCGAGAGAGACGAGCGGTTTTGCTGTAACGTTTTGCTTCTTGAGATTCTCCTGAATTCGATACAAAATAACAGCCGTTTCTTCTCTCGATAGTGCTTGAGTCGGACGGAAGTAGCCGTTGTAGCCAACCAACCATTTTTTCTCTATGGCGTGGCTGACTGAGGCCCGTGCCCAGCTGGAAATCGCATGGGCATCCTTCACCGACAACTGGTATGAAGGAGAAATGCTCTGCTCCAGTGCGCGTACGAGAAACGCAGCGGCCTCTTCGCGAGAGATCGTCCGCTTCGGAGCAAAAGTAGTAGGGCCGATGCCATTCGCAATGTTAAGTCCAGCAGCAGCTTGTACGTATCCGTATGCCCAAGAGTTTTTTTGGACATCCGAATAGGCTGCGACGTTGCTGGCCACCGGCTTAATACCGAGCGTGCGTGTGAGCATCGCAACAAACTCAGCACGCGTCACCGGGCGAGTTGGGTGAAAATACCCGTTTTCATCCCCAGCGATGACACCTGCCACCTGTAGCGAACGGATTTGCTCTTTCGCATAGCTGTTTGCGATATCTTTTAAATTTTTTGTCGATGCTGTGGATGCAGGGACTCCTATGGCAAAAGAGAGACCGTACACCAGAAAAGCAAAGGAGACTAACCAGATATGTATGTTTTGTTTTTTCATCATACATCCAGTATAAGGAGAGAGAACCATTCTTTCATTGGTCAGATTTTGGTAGAAACCTTGCAGGAGTGCTGGGGAACTCTTTTGTTGTAAACGCGATATGATATGATGGAGGAATAAGAATAGAGAGAATAAAGCGAGGCGGAGAGAAATGGAAGACGTACTGATTGTAGGCGGTGGGCCTTGTGGACTGGCAGCGGCAATAGCCTGCAAGCGAGCTGGACTTGATCCCATCATTATTGAAAAAGGGGCGCTTGTCCATTCGATTTATCGCTACCCGACCTATATGATTTTTCATAGCACACCTGATTTACTGGAAATCGGAGGTGTGCCTTTTGCAACGGCGAACGACAAGCCGACCAGACAGGAGGCACTCAATTACTATAGATTGGTAGCAGCACGAGAAAAATTGCGCGTGAACGTATATGAAACGGTGACAGGTGCGAAGAAGACGCCAGTTGGCTTTCAAATCACGACCACAGACCGATTCGCCAAAACACATACGTACGAAGCGAAAAACTTGGTGATCGCCACAGGTTACTTTGACAATCCGAATCGACTACATGTACCAGGTGAGGAGTTGCCGAAGGTTTCGTCCTTCTACAAGGAAGCACATCCGTACACTGGGCTTGCAGTAGCGGTAGTAGGGGGAAACAACTCTGCTGTTGACGCGGCAATGGAACTGGAGCGGGCTGGAGCAGAAGTTACGGTGATTTGCCGCCGAACGGAGCTATCTGATAAGGTCAAGGCATGGACAAGACCTGTTTTTGAGAGTCTGATCAAAAAAGGACGCATCCAGATGCTGTTCGGTGCAACAGTCGAGAGCATTGAGGAGCGTTCCATCAAGGTGAAAACAGGGGAGGAAGTCATTACGCTTGCCAATGACCATGTGTTTTCTTTGATTGGATACCGTCCGGATCGTACCTTCCTTCATTCGTTAGGGGTTATGATTGACGAGGAAACGGGAATTCCAGCGCATCATCCAGAGACAATGGAGACGAACATCCCAGGACTCTATATAGCGGGAGTCATTGCGGCGGGCCATCACGCGAACCCCATTTTTATTGAAAATGGAAGGTTTCATGGTGAAGGAATCGCCCGCCACATTGCCTCTCATAAGGAGTAGTAGCTGCTATTGATTAGAACTGCCACTCCAATTGTCTGCCTCCGATGAGGTGGTAGTGCAGATGGAAGACAGTTTGTTGTCCATGCTTGCCAATGTTGGTTACGATTCGGAAGCCATCCTCGTTCACGCCCATTGTTTCTGCCACTTTTTGCAGGGATAGATGGAGGTGACCGATCAGCTCCTTGTCCTCAGGCTCGATAGCCAGAACGGATTGAATATGCTTTTTCGGAATCATCAGGACATGAACAGGGGCAACAGGATTAATGTCATGAAATGCCAATACATGCTCGTCCTCATACACTTTTTTAGATGGAATGTCTCCGTTTACAATTTTGCAAAATAGGCAGTCCATAGGGCGATACATCCTTTCTAATAATGATAGATCGTAATGCCTACTTCGTCATGCGAGTAGGCTTTCCCTGTTTTTTACTCTGGAAAAGTCTGTTCCAAAAACTGAAGAACCCCACGCCAAGAGTGCTCAGATGCGTAGGCGTTGTTTTTGGGCGTACCACCATTGAGCTGTGTACGGGTCGTCGGTATGTAAGGAAAGCGGATCCCGTGTCCTGTATCCGCGTAACGCAAATGCACTACCGAATGAGCAAACTGATGGTCCTTTAACCGCTCAACCATTTGCTCGCAATGCTCTGCTGCTGGCCACCAGTGATCGTCATCCGAGGAGAGGAAGAGGATCGGACCATTGATTTTTTCAACCGGAATTTCGGTATCCTCTAACCACTCACAAGCAGCCCATGCTTCAGCATGGATGTGATCGATGCGTTGACCTGCGTCGAGCCGCTCCTGCGAGACCTTTGTCTGCTCCTCTGTCCATGGCACGAATGGAAGAGGTTCTCCTTGAAACGACCAAGAGGATTGCGGGGAGAACGTGTCTGATCCAGCGAATGCTTTATCTGTACCGATCGTAACGGTAGAGCTGGGGCTCGAAGCAATGACAGCATGTACGTGTTGATCGAGCGATGCTGTGACTAATGCCAATTCTGCTCCTTTGGAGCGTCCGAATAACGTGATTTTCTCAGGGTGTACGGAGGGCTGCTGCTGTAGCCAATGAATGGCGCGTTGAACATATTCGATTGGGATTTGGCGGATATCGTCAGGAAGATCATTGCATTGGAAGTAAGCAAGTGCTAGCGCCGGATAGTCGTGAGAGGCGAACAAAGCTGCGAATTGTGAACAGGAACCGATTCCACCTTCGCTTCCACCAAGTACGACAATGGCGGGTCTTTGCTCCGTGTGAGGTTTTGAGAAATACAGACCGACTAGCCCGTTGTCTGTCACTTTCTGAATCGATACGTCACGAGAGACAAAAATACGTTTCACAACGGCTTTCGCTACGGGTTTATCGTAGACTTCTGCCGTTAATTCAATCTCAGTGGAGCGTGGGGTGAACTGAAAGTCGTCCAGAGAATAGGCATGATAAAAGCGCATGGTTTGGACATTCATCGACCAGAAAAGCCCCATCGGATCAATTCCCTCATAAGTACCAAATAAAGGAGCTTGGGAAACCAAATCCACCGAGCCATTTTCGTCTGCTTGGAATATAGCATGTGATGATGCAGTCAAATCTCCTCCAGGCAACCCATTTTTCAGAGTGGCATGAAGGGTGATTAATTGATTGGGGATAAACCCGCTAAGGGTGATATGGACAGGAACATCTATTAAGGCTGTCGCAGGCGTAACTTCAATTTGTGGAAGCATCATTTTTGTCAACACTCCTTCCAGATTGCGGGAACACTTGACACAGTCATTATAGTAGAATGAATAAAAGTTCGCCGGGACGAAATGTGACGGTATGGTTAACTTGACTTCTCGTCTGTGATGTAACTATAATCATTACAACGAAAGGGTGACTACGTATGAAAATCAGCAGCCGGTTCTCTATTGCGGTTCACATCTTATCACTGCTTTCCATTGATTCTAATTCGCATTGCACTTCCGAATGGATCGCAGGTAGTGTGAATACGAATCCGGTCGTGATCCGACGTGTGCTGGGGCTGTTGAAGAAGGCTGGGCTCGTGAACGTACGTGCCGGAGCTGGCGGCGCGTCTCTCGCCAAGGAATTGGATCAAATCACGCTTCTTGAGATTTACCGTGCAGTCGATGTCGTGGAGGAAGGGCAACTTTTTCACATCCATGAGCAACCGAACCCCGATTGTCCAGTGGGAGCGAATATACAGTTTGTGCTGGAGTTGATTTTGACCCGTGCGCAGAATGCCATGGAGGATATTTTGGGCGGAGTGAAAATGTCCGAGCTCGTAGATAACCTGCGTCAAAAAATAACCGAAAAAGCGCAGTAAGAATAAAAATGCCCTTGCGTAAGCGAGGGCATTTTTACGAGAAAGGAGTGCCCGCATCCATTTTTCAAATATTTCATGAATCCAGGTCAAATGGGGCGGGATGTTTCTTTTTCATGATGAAGCAGCCAGCGTTTGCGCGAAAGTCCTCCTCCGTAACCTCCCAAATCACCATTGGAGTTGATGACCCGGTGACAAGGAATGACAATCGCTAACTGATTCGCGCCATTTGCTTGCGCGACAGCACGAAAGGCACTTGGTTTCCCAATAGCTGCTGCAACCTCAGAATAGGATGAAGTTTGACCGGGGGGGATCGATTGTAACTGCTCCCAGACCATCCTTTGAAAAGGCGATCCGCACAAAAACAAAGGCGTTGCAAATTGTGTGAGCTTTCCGTCAAAATACTCCTCTAACTCACGTTCAATGGAACGGATTGGCGCTGTGGAACCAGGGATAATCGCTGACTTCGTTCTTTGTCTAAGACGTTCAACTTCTCGTTCCAAGCCGCGGCGATCAATGAATTCAAGTAAATACAGCGCTTCTTCATCCGCGATTGCTATCATGGGACCGAGTCGCGTATCCAGCCATGATGCCTTTAAGATATGATGATCTCCGAGAAGAGTAGGGGCTGCCCCCATGATTCGTGAAAATGCGTCTCGAAAACCACTGCTGGACTCGTAACCGGTGGATAGTTGGGCATCAATGATGGCTTTTCCTTCTCTGATTTCTTTTAGTGCAATCCCCATACGCCGCGCCCTTGCATACTCGACGAACGTCATGCCAAAACGTTTTTTGAATTGGCGTCGCGCTGTTGCAGCGTCCACGGATAATCTTTGAAAGTCTTTTTCCGTCCAGCGCTGCTCGGGGTTCTCTTCTACAGCGTTTACTAGCAGACGCACGAGCTCTGAGACATGATTGGGATGTGAAAGTGGACGGCAGCGTTGGCAGGGCCGGAACGAAGCCAGGAGTGCTTGTTTGGCATGATCAAAAAACTCACAATTAACAAACTTAGGTTTTCTTGCTGGACATGTCGGGCGACAGAATACGCCAGTTGTCTTGACTCCAACAAAAAAGACACCTTCATATTCAGAATTTTTATCCAGTAACGCCTGATAATACTCGGACTTCATCTCGGCCGTTATCATTCGGTTCCCCCTCCATTTTTATGTTTTCATTTTACCGCTCGCCAAAAACGACTGCAGCCGAAAATCGTACATTGATTTTTTCTTGTTCCTTCACTATGAAGTCATGAGGGCGAAGGCTGGACAGGATTTAAGCTGGAATTAGCCTGAAAATATAGATATAATAAAAGTATTCAGAAATAGGCAAGAAACCGACAACGGCGTCGGTTGCGTATTGAATGAAGAGTAGTTGGCACGTCCGTTCACTGGTGATCGGGAGGTGGAGTATTGCGTCAGCATTATCGAGTCATCATCATAGACGACGACCCCATAACACGTATGGACCTGGTCGAGATGTTGCAAGAGCAGGGATATAACGTCGTAGCTGAAGGAAAAAACGGCAAAGAGGCCGTTCGATTGACGCAAATGTGGAACCCGCATCTCATTATTATGGATGTGAAAATGCCAATTATGGACGGTTTGACAGCGACTGGGATTATCCGAGAGCATTCGGACGCGGCTATCCTTCTCTTGACTGCTTACAGTCAAAAGGACATGGTCATGCAAGCCAAAGCAAAAGGGATATGTGCCTATCTGGTCAAACCCGTCATGGAGGAAGAACTGCTACCGGCAGTGGAGTTCGTGCTTGTGGGTAAACAATGAACGCAAAAAAGTGAATCGTATGAAGAGCAACGGCGCTTGGACCAAGGCGAGCATTTCGTCTTATGTTTCGAAGCGCTTTTTTTCGTTCTATTAGATAGAGTTTACGGAAATTTGAAAAGAAAGTGAGTGAAGCTAGAGATGAAATTGGCTTGCGTTGTACGTAAACAGCATTACCAGTTTACTTCGGTTCGTGATGTATTGGCAAAAGCCAGTGAAGAAAAGTCTGGCGATCACATGAGTAAACTAGCAGCCAATTCCGCACTGGAGCGGATGGCGGCCAAAGTCGTATTAAGTGAAATGCAACTGCGAGATATATATGAAAATCCCGTCATTCCGTACGAAAAAGACGAAGTGACGCGGATCATTTATGATGATATCAATCTCTCCATTTACGATGAGATCAAAAATTGGACAGTAGGGGAGCTGCGGGAGTACATCTTGTCGTTTTCCACAGGAATGCCTGAGCTGACACGAATTAGTCGTGGGCTGACCAGCGAGATGATTTCCGCTACGGCGAAGCTGATGTCCAGTATTGACCTGGTTATGGCTTCACAAAAAATGAAGCATCAAGCCTACTGCAACACACTCATTGGCGAGCCGGGAAGACTGGCGTTCCGCTGCCAGCCGAATCACCCAATCGATGATCCCGATGGCATTTTGGCTTCGATGAAGGAAGGCTTGTCCTATGGATCAGGCGACGCTGTCATTGGAATTAACCCCAATAATGATTCCGTTGAAAGCGTTACCAAGCTCTTGAAAATGACACATGATTTCATGCAAAAGTGGGAAATTCCTACGCAAAACTGCGTACTGGCTCACATCACGACTCAGATGCAGGCTCTTCGCGGCGGAGCGCCCATTTCTCTGATGTTCCAAAGTCTGGCAGGCTCACAACGAGCGAATGATGCGTTTGGCGTAAACAAGGAGATTTTGGATGAGGCAATGGATTTGATGCTCCGAAAAGGCACAGCTTCGGGACCAAACGTCATGTATTTTGAGACAGGGCAAGGCTCCGAAGTGTCGCTGGACTCCCATGAAGGTGTCGATATGCAGACGCTGGAAGCGCGTACGTACGGTTTTTGCCGTCACTGGAAGCCGTTTATGGTCAATAACGTTTCTGGCTTTATTGGACCAGAAACACTCTATGATGGCAGACAGATGATTCGTGCCGATCTGGAGGACTTGTTCATGGGCAAGCTGCATGGTTTGCCGATGGGAATCGCTCCGACTTATACGAACCACATGTACGCGGATCAGAATGACCAGGAGATTGCAGGGATGCTGACGACCTTGGCAGGGGCGAATTTTTATATGGGCGTACCAGGTGGGGACGATGTCATGCTCAGTTACCAGGACACGAGCTATCACGATGACGCCAGCTACCGTGAGCTCTTGGGACTGCGACCTCTCCGGGAATTTGAGAAATGGATGGAAAAAATGGGCCTTATGGAAAATGGTCGTTTGACAGAGCGCGCAGGCGATTTAACCATTTTTGACTAACGAGCGGGGAGGGAAGCAAGATGAAACAGATCAATATGGAAGACTTGGTCCAGCGCGTAATCGATGAGCTGTCCAAAAAAGGCCAAGGAGTTATTCATTTTCCAGAGCAAAAGCAATGCGGAGTCAAGAACCCAAACAATCCAGAAGCATTGGAGCTAGCGATGAAACGAACGCCGGCTCGCATCGGAATCGGGCGTGCGGGTACCCGAATGAAGACGGGAAGCTACCTCCAATTTCGGATTGATCAAGCCGCAGCACGCGATGCGGTCATGAAAACGATCAGTCCAGAGCTGATCAAGAGTCTGCAGCTACCTGTCCTCCATTCAAGAGCGACGAGCATGGAAGAGTATTTAATGAACCTCGACTCCGGACGGATGCTATCGGATGAGTCCGCTCGCTGGCTGGAGCAGAATGGGGATAAAAATAAAGATGTGCAAATCGTCATTTCGGACGGACTGAGCACGTCTGCATGTGAGGCGACCATTCCAGATCTCTTGCCTGCATTGATGCAGGGGCTGTCCATGCGAAACATCAGCGTTGGGAAACCAGTGTTTATTCACAAGGGTCGCGTTTGGATTCAGGACCAGGTCGCGTCCATCGTCAATTGCAAGGTCGTCATTTCCTTGATCGGGGAGCGACCGGGGCTTGCGACGGCAGAAAGTCTCAGTGCTTACATGATTTACAAACCGGATGCCAATACGGTAGAATCGGATCGTACGGTTATTTCTAATATTCATAAGGGTGGCACGCTTCCGATTGAGGCAGGTGCTTACCTTGCAGAGCTTTTGGAGGAAATTTTGAAGTACCAGGCGAGTGGAGTAAAATTATCACAGCTTCGGGCGATTAACGGGTAGATTCCCACTGGCGCTTCCTCCTGTCTTGCACTAGAATACATAGAAGATAACCAATTTCTATGAGGAGTTGCTACGCATGACGGAGCCAAACCAAAACGAAAAAGAAACCACAGAGCAAAAGCCTGGGAAGATCAGCCTGCAAGAGGCGATGAAGCGCAAACTGGCAGAGAAGAAACAAGCGCAAGCACAGGCCAATAACCCATTGAATCAAAAGGCGAAAAATCAAACGATGAAAAGCCAGCTCACCAAAAAACCAAACAATCAACGCAGACGTATGGGCGTATAGTTTCGAATGAAGCAAGGCAAAAAGGAATGTGCAGCAACTTTAGGCTGCAGATTCCTTTTTTGTATGATCATTCATACGGGAGTGATCTTCAAATTTTTAAAAGGTATCGATGAACCAACTAAGCTGGCGAGAAGAAAAAGCACAGGGCTCGTAGACCTTGACAACGCCTACCCAGTCGGAACTTCAAGAAGGGGACCCGCTTGTCGAACACTTCTCCTCTGAGAAACTTCCGCCCGTAGGGTGGCTTTGGCTCGATGGTCCCCTTTTTGAAGTGGAGACGTCCAGTCAATCCCCCATGCTGGCGTGTCAGAGTCGAAGAGAACTGTGCTTTTTCTTCTCCTCCACTATGTTGACTCAAAAAAATGGAGGCGTTCATGAAGGTAGAACGGCTACTCGCTATTGTCATCATGCTGTTGAATAAGCGTCGTGTGAGCGCTCGTGAACTATCCGACCACTTTGAAGTATCCTTGCGTACAGTCTATCGGGATTTGGAAACCATTAATGCAGCCGGCATTCCGATCGTCGCGTACCCTGGGGCAAGCGGCGGATACGAGATCATGGAGAATTTTACAATTGATCGACAATACTTATCCTTGGACGAGCTAGTCGCGGTTATTGCTGCGCTAAAAGGGGTTCATTCCTCTACAGACGACAAGCAAATTGGACAGCTTCTGGAAAAAATAAAAGCATTGCTCACCACTGCACCATCCTCACTGCAAGGAAGTGCACATCCCGTTGTTTATGACTTTAATCCATGGGGTAGTACACCTGCGATTGCCGAAAAAGTAAACAAGCTGCGGGAAGCCATCGAGAAGAGACATCGTGTGCGAATCACTTATACGAAAATGCAAGGCGATGCGACAGAGCGCATCATTGAGCCTGTCACACTGATTATCAAAGGCTATGTGTGGTATGTGTATGGCTATTGTTTACAGCGGCAGGAGGATCGTCTGTTTCGCTTGTCACGGATTGCAGACATGTCCGTGCTGACAGAGGAGTTTTCCCCGCGCCCGTATCAAATAGACAAACTGGAATGGCTCGAATCATGGGATACGGCAGAGCGTATTTCTCTTGTCCTTGAATTTGCTCCGCGTGTGCATGTAAGGGTACGAGATATGTTTGGGCCAGAAACGATAGAGACCATGCAGGATGGCTCCTTGCTCGTACGGACGATGATGACAGACGATGAATGGTTAAATGGTATGCTGCTTAGCTTTGGCGATGCCTTGTGTGTACATGAACCTGCGTATGTTAGACAGAGAATTGGGGACACGGTAAAAAGAATGACGAAACTTTATGAATAAACGTTGGAACGTTGACAGATAGTTGTCAGGGTATGGTCGTTATACTGAGTCATGTAAACAAACTCATACAGGAGCGTGGATAATGATGAACCCAACGATTGTCAAACTGGATGAAATGCGTGTAGCAGGCTTGCAAATTCGGACAACCAATGAGGCGGAGTGCGGACCGAATGCGAAAATTGGGGGACTATGGCAGCGCTATTATCAAGAAGAGCATCCCTTCAAAACTCCCCATCAAAAAGAGCCGGGTGTTGTTCTGGGGGTGTACTCCGATTACGACAGTGACGAGACCGGTGAGTACTCCTTGTTAGTAGGAACCGTTGTAGAAACAAACGGTGAGCTTCCTGCTGAGCTTACAGTCAAGACCCTGCCGGCTTCTACTTACGCTGTATTTACGACTCGCGTAGGACCGATGGTAGAGGTTGTGATGGAGGCCTGGGCGAAGGTGTGGGAGTGGTCCCATCAACCGGGGAACAAGCGAACATTTACCGGAGATTTCGAACGATATGACGGAGTGCGCTGCGCTGATGCCAACAACGCACAAGTGGATTTGTACATCGCGATCGCAGAAGAATAATAGTACAGCATCTCATCCATGCAGTCGTAGTCGATCAGGCTACGACTGTTTTGCTTTTTTCCATGATTTCTTCACAAGTTTCGTTTACTCTAGAGGAAGAGTGGCAGAGGGGAGTCATACAGACGAATGGATTGGATAACCAATATAGAAGCCCTGGCAGAGTGGATTCGCTCTTTGGGGATGCTGGGGATTGTCGGTAGTATTTTATTGAACATCGTGATCAGTGTGGCGGGTGTATTGCCGTCCATTTTTTTATCGGGTGCGAACGCAGTCGTGTTCGGCTTGTACGGAGGGTTCTTGATTTCCTTAACGGGAGAGGTGGTTGGGGCTTGCATAGCCTTCTTTCTTTACCGCTACACGATCAAAAAAGCAGATCGAAACGAAAAGCTAAAATCATTCAAATGGGTACATACCATCAATGGAACGACGAGTTTTCGCAAGTGCCTTGCCATCGTTTTGCTCAGGATAAATCCGCTGATGCCTTCAGGTGTAATCAATTTAGGCGCGGCTATGACGAATATCACCTTCGTGCAATTTTTGGTGGCGACCTTGCTAGGAAAAGTGCCGTCGATGGTTTTTGAAACATTCGTCGGTCATGATCTGATTACTTTTGGTGAAAACAAGTTTCGCTTGCTCTTTTCCTTGCTGGCAGGCGCTCTCGTCTTTTTACTTTTCTGGAAAAAAGGAAAGGATCAAACACAAGAGGAGTAGGGAGGATTTACATGTCTACCATTTTGCTAGTCGATGATGAGCCGCAAATCTTAGAAATATTGTCCTCCTATTTGCAAAAGGAAGGATATCATGTCCTGACCGCCCAAACAGGCAAGGAAGCAGTCGAAATGGCCACGACGATTTCATTGACCTGTATCATTTTGGATCTGATGCTTCCTGATTTGAGTGGGGAAGAAGTCTGCGTCCAAATTCGCAAAGAGTCGCGTGTCCCGATTTTGATGCTAACAGCGAAAAGTGGAGAGGCGGATCGGATTCGCGGGCTTACGATTGGCGCTGATGACTATTTAATCAAGCCTTTTAGCCCGAGAGAACTTGTAGCCCGTGTTCGAGCCGTTATGCGTCGTGCGGGCGATTATTCAACACTCTCCGATTTCGTTGAAGTGGGCGACTTGACCATATCAATGAATGAGAAGAGAGTCACGAGAAAGGGAGTCGCTTTGGAGGTTACGCCAAATGAATACCGCTTGCTCACAACGCTTGTCCGTTATCCGGGGAGGACGTGGGGCAGGGAGGAACTCGTGCGTGAGGTCATGGGCTTTGATTTCGATGGATACGATCGAACCATTGATACGCATATCAAAAATCTTCGCCAAAAGATAGAGGCAGACCCGAAGCAACCGGAGTATATCAAGACGGTGTATGGATTGGGCTATCGCTTTGACGATCCCATGAAGAAGTGAGGCCACAATGAAGCATATTTGGGTAAAGCTCGCCTTTGTGATCATGACAGTCGGTGCTTGCGCTGTTCTTTTTTCCTCGTTGTTGTCCGTAAAGGAAATGGATGTTCATTTTTCCATGTATGCCAATGAAGTGAGGAATCAGCATAACCAGGAAATATCGCGTGTCGCACTCCAGGCGTATCAGGACAATCAAGGCTGGGGAGCGGAAGCCTATCATAAGCTTGAAGCGGTTTCTGAGGTCTTGGGATTGCATATCACACTCCTCGATCAACAGCAACAAGTACAAAACGAATGGGGCAAGCGGCCAGTCCATACGAGCAATTACAGTGTAGACAAGATTCCCCTTGTCAGTAAGGGAGTCATGATCGGGCAACTGGTGATTAGCCATGATGATCGCAGTGCGTATATGACATTGGAAAGTCATTTTCAATGGGCGCATAAAAACACAACATTGTGGACAATGGCTGTGCTGCTTATCCTGGTCATTATCATCAGCATACCACTCGCCCGGACTATGGTGCGTCCTGTCGTACAAGTGAGTACCGCAGCACAACGAGTCGCGCGAGGCAATCTGTCGATACGTGTACCGGAACCTCGTGGCAAGGATGAAGTTACGTCATTGGTCGCTGCCTTTAACAACCTGGTCCAAAGTCTTGAGCATCAGGAGGAGCTGCGCAAGCGACTGACCTCCGATATTGCCCATGAATTGCGAACTCCGTTGAACACCTTGTTGGCGCAAGTAGAGGGGATGATCGATGGCATATGGGAAGCGACTCCCAAAAATCTCGAAAGCACGAGGTCTGAGGTACTGCGGTTGAGCCGTCTCGTCCGTGATTTAGATCAGGTGATCCAAGTGGAGTCAGGCTCCTTGCAAATGCGCAGTGAAGAGGTGGAACTGCGTGAGGTTGTCAAAGAAGTCACCGAGTCGATGAGTGCGACGTTTGCCCGTGCCCAAGTGAATTTTCACTTCAAAGGAGATCACGTTGCCTGGATCAAAGGGGACAGGCAGCGACTGGCGCAAATCGTGGCCAATTTGTTGACGAATGCCTGCAAGTATACTCCAGCGGGTGGAGAAGTCGTAGTTACAGTGGACAAACCGAGTACGATGGTCCGGTTGCAAGTAAAGGACAACGGCACGGGTATCGACCAAAAGGATCTCCCGTACGTATTTGAGCGTTTTTATCGGGGAGATCGCTCACGAGCAAGGGAACGCGGTGGAGCAGGATTGGGGTTGACGATTGTGAAAGGGATTGTGGAGGCGCACAAGGGAATCATCTCGTTGGATAGTAGAGTGGGTGAGGGAACGACCATCACGATTTTGTTTCCGTCACAAGCTTATGAAGGCGAAAAGTAAGCCTAACCCGTATCGTTCTCGCAGCACATCGTTTATCATAGGAAGAGAATTTGAATATTCGATACAAAGAGGGAGAGCACATGTTTGATTGGACTACCATGGGAGCATTTTTGGCTGTTGTGATCGGCCTCTTTTTAATTCCGGGTCCCGCTGTTCTGTTAACTGCGACGCGTACCGTCCAGGGAGGCCGTAAAGCGGGGATAATGGCTGGGCTGGGCATTGCTACAGGCGATTTCATTCATACGATTTTTGCTGCAGTCGGTTTGTCCGCGATATTGATGACATCTGCATGGGCATTCAATCTCGTAAAATTTGCGGGAGCGGCTTATTTGGTCTATTTAGGTGTTCGGGCCATGCTTGAAAAACCATCTGACCCAGAGCTGCCAAAAGTAACACCGTTGCCTCCGCTGCAATCGTATGGGCAAGCTATCCTCGCAGAAGTTTTGAATCCGAAGACGGCATTGTTCTTTCTGGCGTTTCTGCCACAATTCGTACATCCGGAGCGTGGGGGAGCCATTTACCAATTCCTTGTCCTGGGACTGATATTCGCTATCTTGGGGTTCTTTTACACCGCATTGATTGCAATCAGCATCAGACCACTTGGGCATATGGTGAAGCGAATTTCCTGGCTGGGTCGCTGGAGTGGCAAGATCGTAGGTTCTGTTTACATCTTATTGGGCTTAAAAGTAGCACTGCAAGAAAGATAAAGAAATGAGTCGGGAAGACAGTCTTCCCGGCTTTTTTATTATATGTTTACGGCTATTAGGTACTTTTTAGTGCCTATGATACTTGAAAGTACGTACTTCCTACCAAGTGAGGCATGAGACATAATAGCATTCAGAACCAACATATTCGCCAATCATGATAAGTAAGGGCCCTGCTTTGTGAACGGCAAGAAAAATTAAGGGAGGATACAACTCAGATGAGCACAATTACATCCAATGTGAAGCAGCAAGCAACTGGTGCCAAAAACTCCACTCTTGCTTTACTTGCTCTCGCAATCAGCGCATTCGGTATCGGGACTACTGAATTTGTTATCGTCGGTTTGTTGTCTACAGTCGCACAGGATTTGAAAGTAACCATTACCTTAGCAGGACTTCTTATTTCTGGATATGCATTAGGGGTAGCTGTTGGAGCTCCGATTATTACAGCACTCACAAGTCGAATTCCACGCAAAGCGCTACTCATGCTTTTGATGATTGTCTTTGTTGTCGGAAACAGCGCGGCAGCCTTGTCGAGTAGTTTTACACTTTTAATCATTGCCCGTTTCTTTACCGCGTTTTCTCATGGGGTATTTTTCTCCATCGGTTCGACGATTGCAGCCGATCTGGTTCCAGAAAACAAGCGCGCCAGTGCGATTGCTACCATGTTTACGGGTCTGACTGTCGCAACTGTTACAGGCGTACCTTTGGGAACGTTTATTGGACAAATGTTTGGATGGAGAGCGACTTTTTGGGGAGTGGCCATTCTTGGCGTAATTGCACTTATCTCGACAGCGATTCTGGTACCAAGCAATTTGAAAAAAGCTAAGCCGGCTTCCATTAAAGACCAAGTGAAAATAATCACAAACTTGCCATTGTTACTTGTCTTTGCGATTACGGCTCTTGGCTACGGCGGTACCTTCGTAACCTTTACATTCTTAGGTCCGATTCTGGAAGAAATCACAGGTTATCAGGCGAGTGCCGTCAGTCTGATTCTGCTCGTCTATGGGATTGCGGTAGCGATTGGAAATACGGTTGGAGGAAAGGCGGCCGACAAGAATCCGATAAAAGCGCTGCGTTGGATGTTTATCATTCAGGCGATCATTTTGGTCATTCTCACGTTTACTGCGCCTTTCAAATGGGGGGGAACCCTCACGATTATGTTGATGGGCCTCTTGGCCTTTATGAACGTACCAGGCTTGCAAGTATATGTCGTGCAGTTGGCTGAAAAATACGTGCCAAGTGCTGTTGATGTAGCTTCTGCCATTAACATTGCGGCATTCAATCTCGGCATTGCGATAGGAGCGTTCGTGGGAGGAATCATCGTCGATACCATTGGACTGATTCATACACCATGGGTCGGCGGAGTGATGGTGTTAGGTGCAGCATTACTGACGGTGATCAGCAGCAAGCTGGAAAAAGCTCGTCGCTAATTGTACAAAGACGGCGGATGGATGAAAGCACTGTGTCCGCCGTTGGTTTCCAAAAACATCACGTGAGGAGAGAGCATCGATGAGCAAATTCGACGGTCACTATGGTTTTCAGCGAATGTTCCAAGAAGGGAAGATGACCTTGGGATTTCACATTCCGCTGGAGGCATACGAATGGGAAGCACCGACAATGGAGCGACAGGTTGAACTCGTTCAAGCGGCAGAAGACTACGGCTTTACCGGAATCTGGCTGCGCGATGTGATTTTGCAGGACCCCGCTTTTGGTGACCCCGCAACCGGGCAAATTTATGACATGATGATTTATTTAACCTATTTGGCTGCGCAAACCAAAAAAATCGCTTTCGGTACCTCGAGTATCGTGCTTCCACTGCGTCATCCGTTGCGAGTGGCAAAAGAGACAGCGACCATCGAAAATTTGTTTCCCCAACGTTTGATGATGGGGATTTCTTCAGGAGACAGACGGGCAGATTTTCATGGATTGAATGTGCCGCATGAACAGCGTGCAGAGCTGTTTCGTGATGGCTACGACTACTTGCAGAAGGTCATGGCAGAGGATTTCCCAAAAATCAACTCTCCATACGGTATGATTAATGGAGCGAATCTGGTGCCTAAATCGACTGCGCCCATTCCTACTTTTATCACGGGGTACAGTCAACAAACGATGGACTGGTTCGCGCAAAACGGAGATGGGTGGATTTATTATCCGCGTGACCCATACAACCAAGCACATGCCATCCAGGAATGGAGAGAGCTTGTCCAGAAATATCATCCAGGTGTATTCAAGCCGTTTATTCAGCCTCTTCATCTGGATCTTGCAGAAAACCCGGATGAGTCGGTCACGCCGATTCGATTAGGGTACCGGGTCGGAAGAAAGATGCTTATAGAACTGTTGGCCATGTATCAAGAGGTCGGCGTCAATCATTTGTTCTTCGCCTTGTTCCCTAGCCAGCGTCCTATTGACGAGGTCATCGATGAGCTTGGACAAGAAGTACTTCCATATTTCCCGGCCCATATCGATACACCGGAGCAGGTTTGACAACATCTTTTATGAGGAGGGGAGGACATGCAAAAATACAATATCCCTGTAGAGGCAACATTGGAAGTCATTGGAGGGAAATGGAAAGTAGTAATCCTCTGCTTGTTGGCAAAAGGGACAAAGCGGACAAGCGAATTGAAACGCGCAATGCCTGCCATCACGCAAAAAATGTTAACGCAGCAACTGCGAGAATTGGAAGCGGACAACATCATTACCCGCAATGTGTATCAGCAGGTTCCCCCACGCGTCGAATATGAATTGACCGAGTACGGCAAGACACTTTCGAAGGTCTTAGATGTCATGTGTGAATGGGGAGAGAGTCACATCGAAAACCAATTGCAAAAAATAGCCGAATGAAAAGGGGAAGTTCGATGAGAGGAATTGGCATCAAGCAATACGGCGACATCCAACAGCTAACAGAAATTGAACTGCCAACAAAGCCGATCGGACCGGACGATATGCTCATTTCAATAAAAGCGAGCGGGGTAAATCCTGTCGATTGGAAGGTGAGGGAAGGTCTGCTGCAAGCAGATTTTCCTTTTGAACTGCCACTTATTTTAGGGTGGGATGCGGCGGGCACGGTAAAGGCTGTTGGTACGAATGTGCAGGATTTTCATATCGGGGATGATGTCTTCTTTCGTCCGGAGCTGGAAAGGGAAGGGACATACGCAGATGAAATGGTCGTTCCGGCGAATATCGTAGCCCCGATGCCACGTGGTTTGTCGTATGCAGAAGCGGCTTCACTTCCGCTGGTTGGACTAACGGTTTGGCAGGCATTGGTGGAGGTAGGGAAGGTACAAGCGGGAGAAAAAGTCCTTGTGTTGGGGGGGAGCGGCGGGATCGGTTCCATGGCGATCCAGCTAGCAAAAGCGCTAGGTGCCTATGTGGCAACAACAACGAGCTCCAAAAACAGCGATTATGTCCGTGAGCTGGGAGCAGATGAAGTCATCGTGTATGACCAGGGAGCACTTCATACCTCTGCGCAATTTACATTCATGCTGGACACGTTGGGTGGAGAAGCGTACGGAGAAGCTATAAGATTGATGAAGCAGCAAGGAAGAGTGGCCACCATTATCAGCGAGCGCGATGCCAAGAAACCTTCGTTCGCGGATGCGTTTGAGAAAGAACGAGAGCTGGATGTTACTTTTGTGTTTACGCGTCCAGATGGGACAAACATGAATCGTATTCGTGAGCTAGTGGAAGCCAAACATGTAAAGCCGTTTTTGACGAAGATATATCCAATGACGATTGAGGGGGTTCGCGATGCGCATCTCTTTAGTCAAACGGGTAGAGTGCGTGGGAAGATTGTGCTCGTCCGATCATGAAAGGGAGAAAGAGCACGAGTAGGTTGCGCGAATGGAACAGCGGCGGGCTAGGAGTATCGTTTTCAACCGAGCCCGCTGTTGTTTTCATGATAAAGCCAGCGTGACGGTCTAGTCTAAATCGCCTTCGCTGGTAATCGTCAGCTTCATCTCCTTCGAATCACGGCCCCCTGCAGGACAAAGGTAATCCCTAAAATTCCTGCGATGGCAAGCAGTCGAATGAAACCGTTGGACACAAACAGATTGATACAGATTAGCCCAATAATGATCAGAACAAGCAAAATCACCGTTTTCCCCGACATGTACGTGTTACCCCTTTCCTCAGACAAAATGAGTGGTTTCGTCAAATCGGAATATGCGGGTCGTTCCATGGCGTATGTAATTACTATTGTAGCGAATACAATCGTGGAAGGAAAGGCGGGATCACGTGAAAAAACTCCCTTCTGTCAACGCAAGGTGTTCACCTGTACGCATGAGAGGGAGTTTACGCTTGTGAATATGCTACACACGTTACTTCGTTGCTAGCTGGCGCTCCGTTGTCTGCTGCTTCAACGGCTGTCCGGCCAATTGTGATCGTTTGGATCGAATCATGATGGCAGTAATCAATAGCGCGATACCATTGATGATAAAAACAAAGCGAATCGGGATGAGTCCTCCGAGAACGCCGCCAATGATCGGTCCCATCATTGTTGCGAGCTGCGTCGAGGATTGGTTCAGGCTAAACGCTCTGCCGCGAAATTCTGGTTCTGTGACTTTTACAATCATGGCATTGATCGACGGATAAACAGCGGCAAAAAACAGTCCGTACGCGAAGCGCAAAATGCCAAATCCATACAGATTGGTGAAGAAAAATTGCAGTAAATTTCCGATCGCTCCACCCATTAAGCCGATGAACAAGATTTTGGAATAGCCAACCTTTGACCCGAGCTTTCCCCATTGTGGAGCTGCAATGACGGTTGCGATGCCCACCGCCGCAAAAATGATGCCGGAGCTGAGGGATGCGTCTTGTTGCGATGCGCCCAATTGCATAACATACACGGTTAACAAAGGCTCAAGAAGCATAACGGAAATAGTGACCATCAGGCTCATACCTAATATGGACATCAAAGACCGGTTTGCCATTGCAGCCCGCAAATCTTCTCGTACACTAGATCGACTGCCGGAGCGGTTGAAGTTCGTTTCCTTCACGAAGAAAGTAGCGATCAGCGCTGCTACGAGGACGACAAATCCTGAAAAAATAAAAGCTTCTGCGTTTCCCCATACGTGACTGACGACACCGCCAACCAACGGACCGATGATTCCTCCTGTTGCTCCCGAAGTCGCCATAATCCCCAGTGCGTACCCGACGTTTTTTTCTGGTGTATTCGTCGCTACCAGCGCAATGGCGGCAGGTACGTAGCCGGCAAGCAAACCCTGGAAGATCCGTAACACAAGAAACAAATAAGGGTCCGTAATCAAATACGTCAAAAAATACAGCAAAGCGAGGCTAAATCCAGACCGAATCAACATTGGCTTTCGTCCATATTTGTCCGCAAGCGAGCCCCAAAATGGCGAAATAAGTGCACTTGCCAAAAATGTGATGCCAAACGAAATACCGGACCAGGCTTCCAGATGCTCATTGACCCCCAGTGAAGTATGGAGGAAGATGGGCAGGAAAGGGATCGAGATGGAGTAGGCGGTGCTACAGAAAAATACCCCAATCCATAACACAATCAAATTACGTTTCCAAGAAAATTCCATCTTTCTGTCACAACCTTTGCAGTTAAAAAGCAGGAATATTGTTATTGATCATTCTAGCACTGCAAAATGATGCTGACCAATTCGGAAATATGATCGGACTATTGCAAAAATGAAATAAGAGGAAAACTTGACTTCATTCGGACAAAAGAAAATCCCCTAACGACAAGAGATAAAGCTCTTGTATCCGTTAGGGGATTTCCATTTAAAACGGCAGGTTAATGTCCGGCAGGAGTACGAATACCCACACGATCAATCAACCGCTTGCTTTAACCGCTTGCTTTCATCATTAAGTCCGGTGATAAAGACGAATTTGTCCAACTGTCTGTATTTCTCTACGACTTTCGAGATAGCCGTGACAGCTGACAAATCCCAGACATGGGAACGAGAAAAGTCAATAATAATCTGCTGGGGATCATCCTGAAAGGAAAATTGGTCGACGAAGTGTGTCATGGTACCAAAGAACGAAGAAGCTCGCAAAGCTCAGGCTCAACCAAGCGACAAATTTAGACCAATTCAAGCTGGTTTAAGAATAAAAAATACTACAGAAGACCGAAATTGCACTTCTGCGTTTTCAGTGCAAAAGGATAACGATTTTTATGTTTTAACTGCTGGACACTGCACAGAAAATGTTGGGGATAGGTTTCAGCAAGGAGGAGAAAGGTTTGGTAAAACCGCAGATTTTAATTTCGGTGGGAGTGTAGATGCAGCACTCATTGAACTAACAAACGGATCTGACGATGCTACTTACTATGTTTTTGGAAATTATAAATCAGAATACAATACTATTACAGAGGTTCAAAGAACAAGGGATGAAACCATTGGAGATACAGTTTGCAGTGTGGAACGTTGAAATCAACTAATTGGAGGGGGAGTATAGAAAGCCCAAATGGAGACAAGCAATACTTTACTAATATGAGACAAGTTAGTTATTCAGAAGTACCAGGGGATAGCGGAGGGCCTATATTTTACGGTGGAACAGCAATAGGAGTTCATAGCGCAGATACTGGAGTTTACACACATATTAGCGAAATAGAGGATTATTTTAACATTGATTCAATTTTTACTGGTAACTAGTTGAAATAAAGTTCCCCATGAGGGAAGGGTTTCTCATGGGGAATAAGAAAGGAAATGAGCACATTGAAAAAGGCTTTGATAGTAATCATTGCAGCATTACTTATAACTGGATGTGCAACTAATCACAAGAATGTTGAAAAGCAAGCATTAACAGGATACGTAACTGAAAAAGATTTTGAAAAAAAAGGTCTCTTAGTTATAGAAAATGATGAAACCAAGACGAGCGATGAGAATTTCTATGCAGCAGAGTGGTATTTCCCAAAAGAAGAAGCCGTATTCCTCGATAGCAAGGGGAATAGTATCTCGTTTGATGAAATCGAAGTTGGTCACACAGTTTCTACATGGTCAACGACACCATCAGCACAGTCTTATCCCAGTGGCGCAGAACTCAGTAAACTTGTAATTAATGAAGAAAGCAAAAATCCTATTAATCAGATGGATGAAAAAAGTGCGATTCAGCACGCAATCAATTACTTAAAGAGCACACATAATGATGGAATCATTATGAAAAGTGCAAGTGGACAGAAAGATCATTGGCTGATAAAGGCAACCGACTATGATCATAAAACAGATACTATTCTACAAATCAATGCTCAAACAGGAGAAGTAAAAGAGCTTTAAAATTGATAAGTTTCTCATAAAAGTGTAGAGGTTAAATAAGCATGCACGATGCACTTTTTCAATACAAACAACCAAGCTGTACATACTTTAATAAGCACACCAAATGTACCTAGTATAAGCAGCTGTAAAGAAAGGGTTCAAAACATCATGAATTGTATAAAAGATGTTGATCTATTAAAGCACCCAATCTTAGCATCAAAGTAGGAGGGCTTGGAACAGCTTCGCGCCGTCTCCCAAAGGGGCGGGTGGGGTGCCCGCTTATCAAGATTTACGCTGAGTAATATTCAGGTTCGAGCCTCTGATTCCTTGATGGATAAGGAGATTCGAACCGTTTTTTTTTGCCAATGTGCTCCGCGAAGAAAAAAATTCCAATAAAACATCGATATAAAAGTCAAATCCATATATAATGAAAATGATTTTCAAAATCAAACACTTGATTGATGTTGTTCTTGAGAGAGGAGTGCTGCTTCAATGCTTCGCAGATTTTTTTCTTACTATCGGCCTTATCGTGGATTATTCATCCTCGACTTCACGTGTGCAGTTTTTGTTGCTTTGTTGGAGTTGGGATTTCCGCTTGCAGTGAACATGGTTGTCGATCAATTACTTCCAAGCAAGGATTGGAACATGATCGTATGGGCGTGCATTGGCCTTTTGGCTTTGTATGGTCTCAACGCCGGGATGAACTATGTCGTCACGTACTGGGGACATATGCTTGGAATTAACATCGAGACGGATATGCGTAAGAAGCTGTACGACCATATTCAAAAGCTCTCTTTCCGCTTTTTCGATAATACCAAGACGGGGCATCTGCTATCTCGCCTAACGAATGACTTGATGGAGATCGGGGAGGTCGCTCACCACGGTCCGGAAGATTTGTTTATCGCCGTGATGACGCTGATTGGTGCTTTTCTTTTGATGTTCAATATTAATGAAGAAATGGCGCTGCTTACGTTTTTGGTGATTCCGCTCTTGATATTCTTCGTAGTTCACTTCAACCGCAAGATGACGGGTGCGTTCCATCGTCTGTACGGCGACATGGCGGATTTCAACGCACGTGTTGAGGATAACGTAGGCGGAATGCGTGTGGTACAGGCTTTTGCCAATGAGAAATTTGAAAACAAAAGATTTGCAGAGAACAACCAGCGTTTCCGTATCACCAAGCTGTTGTCCTACAAAATCATGGCCCAAAATATTTCCGTCAGTTACGTGCTGATGCGCTTAGTCAATTTGTTCGTCTTGATTTGCGGCAGCTGGTTTGTTATTCAAGGTGAACTGACCTACGGTGAATTTGTCGCTTTCTTGCTGTTAACGAATGTATTTTTCCGTCCGTTGGAGAAAATTAATGCGATTATCGAGAGCTATCCAAAAGGGATTGCCGGTTTTAAGCGCTACATCGAAATCATGGACACAGCACCGGATATTGCGGATGCTCCGGATGCTATCCAGGTAGAGTCGTTGAAGGGCGATATCTCGTACAAGAATGTTTCGTTTAGCTACGACCAAGAGTCTTCTGTTTTGCAAAACATTGATTTGAACATCCGGGCGGGCGAGACCATTGCATTTGTAGGCCCTTCTGGAGCAGGAAAAACCACGCTGTGCAGCCTCTTGCCGAGATTTTATGAGATCGACGGAGGCAGCATCACCATCGATGGAATGGACATTCGCGAAATCACGTTAGCGTCATTGCGCAGCCAAATCGGGATCGTTCAGCAAGATGTGTTCCTCTTTTCAGGGACGATTCGCGAAAATATCGTGTACGGAAAACTAAATGCTTCAGAGGAGGAGATCTGGGAGGCAGCGCGTCTGGCTAAACTAGAAGAGTTTATCCGTTCTCAGCCCGCTGGTCTGGAGACGATCATTGGTGAACGCGGAGTCAAATTGTCCGGTGGTCAAAAACAAAGACTGGCGATTGCGCGCATGTTCTTGAAAAACCCGCCGATCCTGATTTTGGATGAAGCTACCTCTGCACTCGATACCGAAACGGAGGCGGCGATCCAGCAGTCCTTGCAGGAACTGTCCAAAGGACGTACGACATTGGTGATCGCGCACAGATTGGCTACCATTAAAAATGCAGATCGCATTATCGTTGTAACGGAACAAGGCATTACGGAGCAAGGAAGTCATGATCAGCTCTTGGCTCGTGAAGGCATCTATAGCAGACTGTATAAGGCGCAGTTCGGCACATACCTTGATCAGTCAAACAGCGTTTTTTCTTGATAAGGAATAGAGAGGGAGATCGTGATGCTAGAATGGGATGACGATTTTATTACACAACGGTTTGATATTTCTTCAAAACCGAGACCCAATGCCTTATTTTCGATGAAGGCGAGAGATTTGGTAAACCTGAAACATATGAATGAGGTTGTACAAATCTATGCTCCGCTAATCAAGGCACATGAGCTGACTGCTGCTGGTACTTACATCAGCAGTTGGCTCACGAGCCCTTCACTCGGTCTTTTGTACATGATCTCTGTCTGGAACCGTGCACTTACGATGACGCTGGATAATATGACGATTGAATTGTTTTACGAGGATGACTATCCGCAATTCGTCTTTGTGATCCCGGCATATGAGATCGTAGAAGCGCCTACCAGCGAAGCAGAACGCGCAATCTGGCTCGAGGAATGCTATCGTGCGTATTTCCGAGACTTCCTGCATCCGTTGCTCACGACTCTTGCAAAGGTAACAGGAAACCCCGAAGCGATGCTTTGGGGACAGTTCCCAACCAAGTTCAATTACTATACAGATGTTTTTGTGGCGTTGGTAGAACAGGATAGCGTCAAGCAACAAGTGAAGGCTGATTACGATGTTCTCTGTAATCAGCTGAAAGGCGAGAGCTTTGGATTGCCAAAAAATCCGTTTCGCGTGAAAGTGCGCTGGATCGAGGATATGCGTGACCCCAAAGCGAAAGTGCGGATCAAGAACCAATGCTGTTTGTACTATAAGACGGGGGAGCAAAAGTATTGCTATACCTGTCCGCGGATAAAAGAAGAAGAGCGCGCTCTGATGAGAATTCATACGTAGCGGCCCCTCCCTTTGCGGAGGGTTTTTTCTATACATCGTCGACGTATGGACATGGGCTAGCCTCTTCCTATAAAGTAGAGTCAGGGATAAAGTTAGAAAAATCAGAATGATTTCCAGGAAGGCGTGGTTCGTATACAGAAAATGAACCAAAAGGAACTGGATCGCTACGTTCGTGATTTTCAGCAAGCGGTTGTCGATCAGCAACTGAGCTTGTATTATCAACCACTTTACGACCTGAGAACAGGCAAAATAATCGGAGCAGAAGCTCTGGTAAGATGGAACCATCATCAAAAAGGGCTGCTGCCCCCGGAATGGATATTGTTGTTAGCAGAAAAGAGCGGGTTGATTCTATTGGTAGAGGAATGGGTAATCAGAACGGCTTGCCAGCAGAACAAAGCTTGGCAGGACGCTGGACTACCACCGCTTGTGACATGTGTGAATCTATCATCCTCTACCTTGGAATCGGACCAGGTGGGTAGCAGGATTCAAGCGATCTTAGATGAAACAAACCTGCAGCCTCACTATTTGGAGCTGGAATTTACCGAGGATTCGACCAGAGATGGGGAGCGTACCATCGAGATTTTAGCAGAACTAAAAAGAATCGGTGTAAAAATTAGCCTGGATGATTTTGGGAAGGGCTATAGCAGCATTCAACATCTATCCCGCTTTGCCATGAACAAACTAAAAATCGATCAATCCTGTGTGAGGGAATGTATGAGCGATGTCACACAGGCGACCGTTATTAAAACTGTCATGGCGATGGCACGAAGTCTAGGCGTGCAAGTAACGGCAGAAGGTGTAGAGACGCAAGAGCAACTGGATTTTCTTTGGCAGCTTGGTTGTGATTCTGCTCAAGGATTTTGGTTTAGTGAGCCCATGCCTGCCGAAGATCTGGCTCGTGTGTTGAAGCGTGAGGAAAGGTTTAGGAACAGTGCTTTTCTATTACTCAATGGTGGACAGCACCGAGCTCTTGATCCATACGAAGTGGACCATAGTGAGCGAGGAGACGTTCTTCGCAAGCAACAACCTGTGACCGAATCACCCTATCGATTGATCGCAGAAAACTTGTCGGATATTATCGTGATCATCAACAGTCAGGGGATGATCACGTATATTTCGCCAGCCGTTCAATCTGTCATGGCAATTGCTCCTGATGAAGTCGTGAATCGACACCTGCTAGCTGTACTACCGCTGGAAACGGGCAGGCTTGTTATGCAAACGATTCGTCAGATCACGATGGAGAAGCAGCCTCGTCTCATTACATTTAGTTGCCCGGACCGGAATGGCAAAAAGATCACGCTGGAGGCAAAAGGCACCCCGGTTATTCGTGAAGGTCATGAGACGAACCAAGTCATCTTTATTATTCGAAATCACACGAAGCACGTGCAAACAGAAGAGTTTTTACAAAAGATAGACAAGCTATCCGTCATTGGGCAAATGGCTGCCGGGGTTGCGCACGAAATACGAAACCCGGTAACTTCCATCAAAGGCTTCGTCCAATTGCTTCGTCGAGACCAATGGAAGCGGGAATACTTTGATATTATGCAGGCTGAATTTCACCAATTAGAGAGTGTCCTGCGAGAATACGTCTTTTTATCAAGAGAGTGCACAGAACCGTACGAATCACAAAATCTAACGGATTTGCTGCGGCAAGTTACACGATTCATGCAAGCAAAGCTAGAGCGTCATCATTTGATGCTGGATGTCAAGGAAGTGGAAGGGACTAGGATTTGGTGCGATCAGAATCAAATTCAACAGCTTTTCATGAACCTTCTGTCGAACTCCGTTGAGTCGATGCAGGATGGTGGGACGATTCGCATCGTGGCAAGGCATAAAAAAAGTGAGCAAGTGATGATTAAAATTATTGATCAAGGCTGCGGTATGGCGGAAGAACGGTTGAAACGATTAGGGGAGCCTTTTTATAGCACAAAAGAAAAGGGGACCGGGCTAGGACTTATGATTTGTTATAAAATCATGCAAGCACACGACGGGTACATCCATTTTTCAAGTACCCCGAATAAAGGAACGACAGTGGAGATTTCCTTTCCACTTGGAAAATCAAACCCAAGGCTCGATCCATAACGTGATCAGGCCTTGGGTTTTTCTCACTTAGTCTTTCTTTGTTTGGTTATCGGAAAATTGTTGTTGAACGGCTTCCAAAAAACGCAGCCATGCCTCGGGCAGCTTAGGCTCTTCTGTAGGGCGGCGCATAGTGGAATTGCTATCGTTTTGATTCGCTCGCTCCATTCTCCATCTATCCTTTCGTGTCTAGCCAATCATGCCGCAGGGTGAACAAGTCTCGCAGTTCTTCCGTGGATAGCTCCGTGATCCAGCTTTCGCCCGTCCCGACAATTTGCTGGCTCAACGATAGCTTTCTCTCCATCATCTCATCAATACGTTCCTCAATTGTCCCGAGCGAGATGAATTTGTAGACGTGAACATTGCGCTGTTGTCCTATGCGATGAGCACGGTCAGTAGCCTGATTTTCTACCGCAGGATTCCACCAGCGATCTACGTGAATGACGTGGTTGGCTTCCGTCAAGTTCAAGCCAGTTCCACCCGCACGCAAGGAAAGAATGAAGATGGCCCCGCGTTCCTCGTCCGGAAGTGTCGAGTCTTGAAAACGAGCGATCATCTCATCGCGTTTTTCTTTCTTTGTGGCTCCATTTAGGAAGTAGACAGGTCCATAGCCTTCTCGCGTCAGCACTCGTTGAAGCAAATTGCCCATTTCGATGTATTGGGTAAAAATCAGACAACGCTCTTTCTTTTGGCGAATATCCTCTACCAATTCCAACAGCCTTTCCAATTTGTGCGAGCGACTGGCTTCATCTGTTGTTGCGATTTCATTCAAAATGAGGGCAGGATGGTCACACAATTGTTTGAGACGTGTCAGTGTCGTCAGAATCAGACCGCGCCGTTCCATAGGTGAAGCTTTTTCCATACGATCAAACATATCTTGAATCGCGGTCTCATAAAGTGCGCCTTGCTCGGTAGTCAGCGGTACATATTCCTTGCTCTCATTCTTGTCTGGCAAGTCGAGCTGAATGTTCGGATCGGTTTTCACCCGACGGAGCAGGAAAGGCTGAATGAGTCGTTGCACTTGATTGATGAGCTGCTGGTCTTGGTCTCGTTCGATGGGATGGACAAAACGCTGCGTAAATTCCCCAAGACTTCCCAGATAGCCAGGATTCAAGAAGTCGAAAATGGACCAGAGCTCACTCAGGCGATTTTCGATCGGAGTGCCTGTGAGAGCGATCCGGTGCCATGCTTTCAAATCGCGCACAGCGGATGCTTGCTTTGTATAGGCGTTTTTAATATTTTGCGCCTCGTCGAGACATATCGTATCCCATGTAACCATTCCTAGCTCCTGCTCATCCAAATGGGACAGAGCGTAGGAGGTAATGACCAGATCCGCTCCCTTGATCGCTGGCAAAAACGCCTCCTTCTTTTGACGATCATTGCCATAGTGAATCATTACGTGAAGAGAAGGGGCGAAACGCTTCAGCTCTTTTTGCCAGTTTCCTATGACGGAGGTCGGGCAAATTAAGAGAGAAGGAGTACTGGCTGGGCCATGTTGTTTGACATGAAGCAAATACGTAATAAATTGAACCGTTTTCCCCAATCCCATGTCATCGGCCAGACAAGCTCCCAACCCAAAGCGGCGTAAAAAGAACAGCCACGAACTGCCCTCTAGCTGATAATTGCGCAACGTCCCGTGAAAAGTAGATGGCTGCTCCATAATCGGGATGCGCTTCGTTTCTTGCAATTGATTCAACAGCTCTCGCAAATGCTGGTTTAGCTGAACTTCAACCGTTAGGGAAGTATCGAAATCGTACTCATCCTCGGGTAGCTCCTCAACCTCTACAGTGGGGGCGAGGTGCATTCTCATGACATCGCGAAGGGACATGCCGTTTTTCGCTTGGTTTTTCTTGAGGGCTTCCTGCAGCTGCAAGAATAGATCGGGAGTCAATTGCACCCAATGCCCGCGAATTTTCAACAGGCGCTGCTTTTGTTTAATGAGTTCCTCAAATTCCTCTTCGCTGAGCTCTACAGGTCCCAAGGCGAGCTTCCATTCAAAATCCATGAGCTGGGAGACACCTAGGAACGACTGTCTGCTAGCCCCGACAGAGGTTGTAATCTTGGCTTTTAGCTTCGGTTTTACCCGACGCACTTGTTCCCACCATGCTGGCAAAAAGACGTGAATACCAGCTTGCACCAACTGCAAACTGCTCGATGTCAAAAAGATCCATGCTTGCTCGTTCGTCAGTCGGGTGAGAAAACGGCTTTGATTTTTCTGGGTGTCTTTTTGCCAAGGAAGAATCTCTTTGCATTTGGCTAGGTCCGTGAGAAAACGATTCCAGTGCTCACGCCAGTCAGCAGGGATGCGAGCGGTGGCTACTCCCTCAGCCGTCAACTGGTGTGGCTCAATGAGGAATAACTGATCGGGCTCTTCACGATTTTGCAAATACACTTGGAGTTGCCAGTCATTGGGGTGCTCCTCGGCCTCAACGATTTGCAAGCATGTGCGAAACGGTGTCGTATCTGGCAGCCAACCTATCGATTGCAACCATTCCTGTTCCTGCAGGTGTGGAGAAAGCTCGGCGCCCATGACGTAAAGAGCCGGATATTGCGTCAATAGCTGCTCCCACATTCGTCCAATTTCGCCAGTACCTTGCAAGGATTCCTCCACGATGAACGAAAGCCACCTGTGTCCGTACTCTGGCAAATCGACGGGAGTGTGCAGGGCTCTCCAGCCGATTTGCCCTTTTTTCCAAGAAGAAAAATCAGGGGCAATGGAGCCTTGTGCGAGTGTATCGCGGATCATTCCCGCAACATGCGTAAATTGTTCAAATGGCGTGCTGACTGAATAGGTCCGATGCAAAAGCCACTGAGGGGAGACAAAAAAGGAGAGGGCCTTGGCAGGGCTGAGCAATACGCCATGCTCGTTTTTATCCAGGAAGGTTCCGTAATAGGATGCCTCATCCCACGCAAAAAGTGTTCCTGCCAATTCTTCTGGATCGACCACTGTTCCTTGCGTGTCTTTGCCAGTAATCAAGAATTGTCCGTCTGCCAAAAGCTCTCCGTCTAGAACCAATGTAGTGACGGTCTTCATAAGTTGAAATTTCCTCTCCTTAGCTCTTCTTGAAAAGCACGTAACCGATTATGTTTGGCAGATAATTGTTCCACGTATCGTTCCCAGCGCGCATCTTGGTTTGCTCTGTTGTAAATCGTCCTTACCCTTTTCATGAGCTTGATGGCTTCTTTGTAGGCCGTTCGGTTCCGTTCCGCAATCAGTCTGTTCACCTCACGCAAATAAAAAGGGAAGAGCAGTGTCGGCTCGGCTTCCTCGATTTCTTTTACCTGCATGATCGAGATATCTGCCATGGGGACTTGAAACGACATTTGCAAATCAATCCATTGCTGAAACTGTCGTTCTTCATATAAATAAGCGGCATATTCGTGATAACTGCTCGGCAAGAACTGCTTCAGCTTGGCGCCACACTCGGCTGATCGGCCCACTTGGTCCATTGCTTCCTGCCAAATGGCGATAACGAGTCGATATTGTTGTGTCTCGGCTTGACCGATTAAGGTCGTCAACGAGGCAGTCCAATCGAGAAATCGCTGCCATTCTCCATTGCGAGCGAATGATTTCATATAGGACAAGTAGAAGGAGAGGTTCAAGCGGCTCATTCTTTTCCAGATTTGTAGAGCAGCTTCGTCCTCCTTTTCCATCACATGAAAGTGGGCACGGAGCAGCAGCCCTTTTTCCTTTTCGGCGGCAGAACTGTTTTCATCGTTGATCAGCTGATCCAATACATGGATCTCTTCTTGCATCCACTCTGGCTTTTTCAATAGCATCCACCATAACATTTGATAGGCGAATACCCAGTAGAGGGAAGTAGCTTCGTTTTCTTTCAATTCCTTTGTCAGTTGAAGAGTATCTTCGATGGCATCCTGGTGGTCAACCAAAAGAGCAGGGATGTCTGCAAAGTACAATGTCCCTTCTAATTGATCCAATAACCGCTCGGCGGTCTGAACCAAATCGAGAAACCAGTATGATTGGCGGTACGTTTTGACGTATTGTGTAAGCTTCATGAGATGAAACAGATCGGCATGAATGACAAAGAGTTGCGCCCGATCCTTCGGCCATGAGGCAGCAACACTCAGCACATTTTGATAGCTCGATAATAACTCAGAGGAAGCCCGATACGATTCCATTGCCGCAAACAAGTTGCGTGTCCAGCTCTCAAAAAATGCCCACCATTCTTTGACGGAGCTGTTCGCGTTTAGCGGAGAGGAAACAGACGCTGTATCCTGTTGAGCAGGAGCGGTATGGCTGTATTTATAAGTAGGAATCAGCAGATGAGGAGAAAAAGTAGCTCGTCTTGGTTGTTGGGAGCGGGTCAAAAATGTACGAGGATTCTCGAACACACTGTACATCTGAAAAAATGTAGCAGCAATATGCTTGCAAATGCGCGAATAAGGGCAGGTGCAAGTACTGTTTTGAACCGTTTCCATATCGAGGCGAACATGATACACCTCGGAGCCTTGAACATCACTCGTCAAATATTGGCCTTGTTCTACGCGTGTATTGAAGACGACGCCATCTGAAAAGTACGTATAGCCCCGTTCAATGATGTGTCCTTCGACGGCAATTAGGATTTGCTCGCCTAGCTGTATCGCTTGTTCCCGAGTCAACTCTCTTTGCAACATGTAGTAAGATCCTCCGAACGAAGTGTCATCCCTCCATTATAACCCAAAATGCGGAGAATGGAAAAAGATGCGTGTGTTTGAGAGCATCAATAAATGGTTTTGGGCGATAAGCAGAAACAATACTTAATTTTTGCAAAGACTGGGTGTATACTGTACACGTCGAATGAAAAACAATTAAACGCAATGTGTTTTATTGTCTTTAGTTGTATTTGTACAACAACAGAGAGAAGGGGCATACATGCTATCGATTTCGATTCTGCTCGTACTATCGTCTGGCCTTGCGCACGCAGTCTGGAACCTTTTCACGAAAAAAAGTGAGAACAAAATGGCTTTTCTATGGTTGATTACATTGCCAACAACCGTGATCCTCTTACCTGTTCTCATTTGGGAATTGATACACGTACAACTGACATGGACTTTAGGTCTTTTTCTGTTTCTGTCCTTTTTCTTTCAAGGATGCTATACCTTATTGATTTCAAAGGCGTATACATACGGAGATATCTCACAGGTTTACCCCATCATGAGGGGGACGGGGACGCTTCTCATTCCGTTTTTTAGCGCGATTTTCTTTCAAGAGTATTTATCTGTACCGGGATGGCTGGGGGTCATTTGCATCGTGATCGGAGTCTTTGCCATCAGCGGGATGATTGGCACAGATCGTCAGGTACAACCAGTGAATCCGCTGGCCCTGCGATACGCTGTTGCTGTTGGACTATGCATTACAGGGTATACGTTGACCGACAAGCAAATCGTCCAACAATTATCTCCCTTCGCTTTATTGGAAATAACGAACTTTGCCTGCCTGATTGTCGCTGGGGTCTTCGTTTGGAAGAAGGGACTCGTTCGCCGTGAGTGGCAAAAAAACTGGCGAACGATTGTGCTGGGTGCTGTCCTGTCTCCAGGTTCGTATCTGCTGTTTTTGTTTGCCATGACATTGGCACCACTGGCAGCTATTGCGCCTATTCGTGAGGTAAGTACAGTTTTTGGTACGCTGCTTGGGGTCTTCTTGTTAAAGGAGCGACAACGCGTATGGCGTTTATCCATGTCTTTGATGATCACGATAGGCATTATTTCCATTGCCCTTTGGGGGTAAAGGATGATAAAGAGTCGGCTGGGAGGAATTCTGGCTGGCTATTTTTTTTGCTACCAGGGAAAGATGAAGGGGTAAGAAAAAACGGCTAAGGATGATCAAAATGGATGCAAAAACGGTTGCACCGATCACTCATAAACGAACGAAAAAAAGAAGGATCGCACTGAGAGCTCTTGGAATCATCATTGGAGCTCTGTTGGTGGCAGTCGGACTGGAAATCTTTCTGGTTCCCAACAACATCATTGACGGTGGTGTAACCGGTGTTTCCATTATGGCATCAAAGCTGACAGGAGGATCACTCGGAATATTTTTATTCCTTTTTAACCTGCCCTTTTTACTTATTGGCTACAAGCAAATTGGCAAGACATTCGCCATCTCTACGCTGTTCGGTGTCGTCGTGATGTCCCTGGGGACGAGCTACCTTCATCATGTTCCCGGCTTGACGGACGATTTGCTTCTCTCTGCTGTTTTTGGGGGGATCATTATCGGAATCGGTGTGGGACTTGTCATTCGCGCGGGCGGTTCCTTGGATGGAACGGAAATTGTTGCGATCCTGATGACGAGGAAAAGTCCGTTTTCAGTCGGCGAAATGGTCATGTTTTTTAACATTTTTATTCTAGGCAGTGCCGGCTTCATATTTGGATGGGATCGGGCCATGTACTCGTTAATTGCTTATTACATCGCTTATAAAATGATCGATATTACGATGGTCGGACTCGAACAATCCAGATCAGTATGGATTATCAGTGATTATCCAGTCGAAATTGGCGATGCGTTAACGGCGAGACTGGGGAGGGGAATTACCTATTTGAATGGAGAAGGTGGCTACTCCGGGGACGTCAAAAAAGTCATTTTCTGTGTCATCACCCGATTGGAAGAAGCGAAGCTGAAATCCATCGTGGAGGAAATCGATTCCTCTGCATTTTTGGCAATCGGTCATATTCACGATGTTTCTGGTGGACGGTTTAAGAAAAAGAATATTCATTAGCCAACGAGTATGGCCCCCTTTTCCAATTAAGTGAACGGCGAGAAGGGGGTTAAAAATGTATTGACCGTAATGACAGAATTATTCTACGATTATCTTATACCAAAATACAAAATATCATTCCGTATTTTGGGACGATAAAGTGGTGATGAAAAATGGGAAAAACAGCAAACCGCAGTGTGTTGAAAACGCTGGAGTTTTTAGAGTATTTCATCGATAACAGCGAATTGAGTCTGGCGGAACTCGTGGAATTGTCTCAAATGCCGAAAAGCACGGTATTTCGGATCATCCAGACCCTTGAAATGCGCGGTTTCGTCGCCAAAACAACGAGCCATCAACCGCCCAAGTACCAATTGGGCTTGAAGCTACTCGAATTTGGAAACATCGTGGCACAGCGATTGGAGATCAGAAAACTCGCGCTTCCGTACATGCTGCAATTACGTGATAGCGTCGAGGAAGCAGTCAATTTGATTATTCGGGATCAAGATGAAGGAGTTTACATTGAAAAAGTGGATACACGCGGGTACGTGCGGGTTTATACCCAGGTAGGGCGAAGGGCGCCTCTGTATGCCGGAGCGTGCCCGCGCATTTTGTTATCGTTCATGCCAAATGAGGAAATTACCGCTTTCTTGAAGCGGGTTGAATGGAAAAAGATCGCTCCAGGTACCAATACGGATGAACACCTGTTGTGGAAATGGATACAAGATGCGCGTGAGAGGGGTTATACCGTGAGCTACGGTGAACTGGAGCCTGATTCAGCGGCCTTGGCAGTCCCCATTCGTGATTATACGGGACAAGTTATTGCTGGATTGAGCTTAGCTGGCGCTTCTTCGCGTTTTACGGAGGAGCGATTGGGATATTTGGTCCAGGAGACGAAAGCGGCGGCGAAAAGCATCATGGGTCAACTGGGATATACGGAATCGATCACAGATAAATAGGAGGAGTACGACATGAAGACGGTTTTGGTAACGGGATTTGATCCTTTTGGGGGGGAGTCCGTCAATCCAGCATGGGAGTCGGTAAAAGAGCTAGGAAAGATCGAGTCTGCACATTATCAAGTGGAAATACGTCAAATCGCTACTGTCTTTGATAAGTCGATCGAGCAGCTTTATGCAGCGATTGAGGAAACGAAGCCGGACATCGTGCTTTGCATTGGACAAGCAGGCGGACGGGTCGATATTGCTGTCGAGCGCGTTGCGATTAATGTGAACGATGCTCGTATTCCAGACAATGAAGGAAATCAGCCCATCGATACGCCGATTCGGGAAAATGGACCTGTTGCGTACTGGTCTACCTTGCCTATCAAGGCCATCGTCCATGAATTACGAAAACAAGGGGTACCCGCATCCGTTTCACAAACGGCCGGAACCTACGTGTGCAATCATCTTTTTTATGGTTTGATGCATTATCTAGCCGAATATCACGCATCAACTCGAGGGGGATTCATTCATATTCCTTATCTGCCTGAGCAGGCTGCAAGGCTGGCCGAACAGCCAAGCATGGCGCTGGAAACGATTGTGAAAGGGTTGCAAATCGCAATCGAGGCAACGATTTCGCATGAGCAGGATATGGTTGTGGGTGGCGGACAAATCAGCTGATCAAGAGGGGAAACGAATGAAGAACTACGAATTCTCTCCACTTGGTGATTCAGGTGTGATTGTCAAGCTTGGGGAAGTGATTGATCAAAGGACGCATGAGATTGTCGTGATGTTCACGGATTTTCTTCTGGAGAATCCTTTTCCGGGAATGCTGGAGATTGTCCCCGGTTTTACCACCATCACGGTTTATTATGATCCAATTATTCTCGCACAGCAGTTTCCACATGACCTGATGCCTTATGAGAGCGTCCTCGCTATCCTTGACAGAATGTTCCAGGAGCTCACTGTCACATGCAAGGCTGAGCCTAGGCTTGTTGAGATTCCGGTTTGCTATGGCGGAAGCTTTGGGCCGGATTTGGACAACGTTGCTCAGCAGAACAGTCTCACGCGAGAGGAAGTCATTGCGATCCATTCATCTGCCGAATATTTGGTTTACATGATCGGATTTGCCCCCGGTTTTCCGTATCTTGGGGGAATGGACGTGCGTTTGGCTACTCCACGCCGCTCTTCACCTCGTCTCTCGATTCCAAAAGGCAGTGTAGGGATTGGCGGTGCGCAAACAGGTATTTACTCAATCGAGACGCCGGGAGGATGGCAAATAATCGGAAGAACACCACTCAGTCTATTCCAACCAACCGAGAGTCAGCCGAGTCTTTTGCGTGCCGGAGACAAAGTTCGTTTTCGTCCGATCTCCGAACAGGAGTATGAGGCTGGGAAGAAGGTGTTTCGATGAGCATAGAGGTTGTATCGCCAGGGCTTTGTACAACCGTGCAGGACTGGGGCAGGTACGGCTATCAGCGGCACGGTGTCAATGTAGGTGGTGCGATGGATGCACTTGCCGTACAGATGGCCAATATGCTGGTAGGCAATCATCGAGATGAGGCAGTTCTGGAGTTAACGATGAAGGGACCGACACTTTTGTTCCAAAAGGACATGCTGATTGCGATCTGTGGTGGCGATCTCAGTCCAACTATCAACAAAAAAACAGTCAAGTCCAATCGAGCAGTCTGGGTAAGAAGCGGAAGCATTTTGCAGTTCAGCCATGCGAAAAAAGGCTGTCGTGCTTATCTCGCTGTTGCTGGTGGTTGGGATGTGCCAATCGTGATGGGGAGCCGCAGCACGAATCTGCGAGCGGGATTTGGGGGATTGGCAGGCAGAATGCTGCAAGCAGGTGATAGACTCGAGCACAACCCGCAAAGCTCATTCAGTTTGTATCTCGCAAAGCAATTGGAACAAAAAGCAGGAGACGAAGCTTTTTCCGATACGGATTGGTTTATTCCTGCCAGTCATTTTGCACAATGTCAGGAAAGTATCGTTCGGGTCATTCGTGGGGATCAGTTCGACGATTTCACAGCAGAGAGCCGTCAGCGCTTTTTCGATCAGGCTTTTCAGGTATCTCCTCAATCAGATCGGATGGGGTATCGTTTGACGGGATCGACTCTTGCCCTTACGTCTCCACTAGAGTTGATATCTGCTGCTGTCACGATGGGAACGATTCAGGTTCCTCCAGACGGTCAGCCGATCATTCTCATGGCAGACAGACAAACAATCGGCGGATATCCCAAGATCGGGTATGTGGCGACTGTGGATTTGCCGATCATCGCTCAGTTGCGACCGGGAGAAACGATGCGTTTTCAAGAAATTTCTCTACAGGATGCGCAGCGGGCATTGTACGAACGAGAGCGGACCATGAATGAGATACAATTGGGAATCAAACTGACTGTAGGGTGGAGGTAATACATGAAGAGCGTAGATTTAAACTGTGATATGGGAGAAAGCTTTGGCGCTTACCGGATTGGGAATGACGAAGCGATTCTTCGCTATGTCAGCTCGGCAAATGTCGCTTGTGGTTTCCATGCAGGAGACCCTGGAACGATGAGAAAAACAGTGCAAATGGCTTTGGAGGCAGGTGTGGCAATTGGTGCCCATCCCGGATTCGCTGATTTGGTCGGCTTCGGTCGCCGCAACATGGAGATTTCCCCCGAAGAGGCGTATGATCTAGTCGTGTACCAAATCGGCTCCCTGCAAGGCTTTGTGCGGGCTGAAGGGGGCGTCATGCATCATGTGAAGCCACATGGTGCCTTGTACAATATGGCAGCCACAAGACCCGCTCTGGCCGAGTCTATCGCGTTGGCCATCTACAAAGTAAATCCGGAACTGGTGTTGTATGGCTTGGCGGGAAGCGAATTGACGCGTGCTGGCGAAAAAATCGGACTAGCTACAGCGCACGAAGTGTTTGCCGACCGCACGTATCAGCAGGATGGCACGCTGACACCGCGCAATCAGCCGAATGCGATGATTACGGACCAACAGCAATCCCTCCAGCAAGTCATTCGTATGGTGAGGGACGGGCTCGTCCTAACCCAGCAAGGCGTGGACATCCCGATTCAGGCCGATACCATTTGTATTCATGGCGACGGTGCCCACGCGTTGGAATTCGCGCAGAGTATTCGAGAGGCATTGTTAGTAGCCGGTATTCCGATAGTAGCACGAGTTGCCCGATAGACATCTATCGGGCTTTTTCTGTTTCTGCACCGGGGGTCTGGTATTGTGTGGTACTTCGCTTTTTCCCCCAGAGAAGGAAGAGCAGGAACAGCAGGGGGATATAGCCAAAAATAAAAACGATGCTCACTTTCCCGTAAAAATGGAGTGCCATGAGCAAAGGAGTCGTACCTTTGAGCAGATAGGAACCCATTGCCAAAGATACTAGGAGAAGCAAAAGAGCGCGGAATTGACTGATGCCAAATATTTGCTTCATTCCGCGAATAACCCCCCATAGATTGAGACAGATGTTTGGCAAAATCACGAACAGCCAGAGAGAGATTACAATGAACTCCAATCGCTGCAAAATCGGAATTTCGACGATTTTGAGCATGGTCAAGGTCGGCCAAATAATCTTATCCAGTTCACCATGGCTAAACATGAGGAATGTTACAATAGCGACGGCTACATACAGGAGCGTGCTAAAAAGGACGCCAGCGTGTGCCCATTTTTGCGAGTGAGCTGCTCGCTTGATAAACGGGTAGTAGAAGAACAGTAGTTCAAAGCCCATATAATTGATAACAGCGTCTTTGGCAGACGCGAACAAGGCGGTAAAGCTATGCGAAAACATCGGAAACAAGTTATTCGGGCGAGCGTACTCGAAAGGGAATAGAAACAAAGGAAGCATCAATATCGCCGGAATCACCACACCAAAAAAGCAGACGCCCGTAACCGTACGAAAACCACCAGCAACAATGTACAAAATGAGGAGCAAAATAATCAGCGTCGTACTCCATGTATGCATGAGAGGGAAAATAAACTGCTTCACAATACTGACATAAGAACGCAAGATGAGAAAAGCAGCCATCCAGACGTAGATTAATACGACAAAGCTCATTAATTTTCCTAGCCATTTTCCAAAGCAGAGCTCGTGAAGGGAGAATAAATCATGGCCCCCCGCATTCAACATGAAATAGAGCATCCAAATAATGAGATGGATGCTTGCCCCGGCAAGTAGAAGGGAGATCCAGGCATCGTATCCGGCATGGGCTACGATTGTCCGTTGAAACCCTAGTATTCCGACCCCCACGATATTGGCGTGCACGAGAAAAAATACAAAAAAAGGTGAAACCATCGCGCTTTCCCGAATGGAAGTACTCACCTGATCCCTCCTGGTTATTCATTACTCACCTGTTTGCTCCAGCTTGATCGAAGCAGTCACTGCGATTTTCATTTGTGGATAAATCTTTTTGAAGTGGGAGTAGTTCCATGAAACGCTTCGACTGCGAACCAAATCACCAAATCCAACCGGATCAACTTCAAGTTTCTGCAAATGCTTCACAAAGCTCGTCGCCTCTTTTTGCAGGTACGCGGAAAGTTCTTTTTCCATTTGATGGAGGACTTGTGGATTGGATAATTGCAGCCACTTTGAATAATCTTTGATTTGTCCATTTACCGTGAGCTTTACCATGATGCTGGGAACAGGCTCTGTCGTATTGACATCGAAGGCGGCATGGGAATGCAGATTTTTCAAAAGTCCGGATTCTTTTCGATTGTTGATCGTCACCTCAAATGGAATCTGACCACTCTTGGCTTTTTCGACCATGATTTTGAGTAAAAAGCTTTCTTTTGAATGGATGCGATGCACGAATTTGTCATCTCGGAAAAGCGCGAGACCATCCAGCTTCACTCTGTCATTATGCATCACGAAATAGGGAAGGTAAGGATCGCGACCCTCACCATAAAAATTAAACAAGAAAATATGCAAGTTGGTCTTGGGCAAATTCAACGTTTTGATATTCTGAGCGACGCTATCGGAGATGAAAAAAGGAATTTGCATATGGCGAATGCCTTTCAAAATCGTCATTGCCTTTGGTTCTGCAACAGCGAGTTGAAGGCGAAAACCAATAGCTGGATCGCGGCAAAGCGTATGCACCAGCGTTTCCACTCCGTTTTCTGCATATTTCCTCCCAACTATAACGGAGCGCAATTGCCCAAGCTCCACTTGAGAAGGCGTGATGGCATTAAAATCAGGGAGGATCGTAAATAAATTCGAGCTTTTCGTTTCCAATAGCTCTATCTGAGTCTTTTCCTTTCCGTATATGTGAGTAATGGCTGCCCCTTTTATTTTTTGGTCTTCGAGATCGAGACCCAGTGAATGAATCAATTGTACTTCGCTGACAATTCGAGTCGAAGAGCAGCCAGCCAAGATCACTATCAATAGCACCACTGTCCATTTCCTTTTTGCAAGCATGGTTTCCTCGATGGCTCCTTCTTCTATTCATCAATGTCTCTTTTTTGAGTCGCCTTGTCAGGATCGTACCTCCATTGTGAGATGACGCGCATAACAGCAGACCTTTTGGCTGTGTGGCTGTAGGAAGAGCGAATGAAGCTGTCCGCGAAGCTGCGTCTGCGAAAAGGGTAAAGCGGAGCCAGATAAGGTGTTCCCAACGATTTGAGTTGAAGCAGATGAGTCAGCATGAACATTAAACCGATGGCAATTCCAAGCCCGCCCCAAATTCCAGCCAAAACAATGAGCGGGAAGCGCAGAAAACGGATCGTGTTTGACATTTTATAGATGGGGGTGGTAAAAGAGGCAAGTGCCGATAGAGCTACGATGATTAGCAAAATATTACTGGTCAAGGCTGCTTCTACTGATGCTTGTCCAATGACGATTCCACCTACGATGCCAAGAGTTTGTCCGACCTTTGTCGGGAGCCTTGCACCTGCTTCTCGCAAGAATTCGATCGTCAGCTCCAAGAAAAGCACTTCCAAGACGGGAGGAAAAGGGACGTACTTCCTCGATAAAATGATCGGAGCCAGCATGTCTTGCGGGATCATTTCCAAGTGAAAGGTGAGAACCGCCGTATAGGCAGGAGTCATCAAGATCGAAAAAAGCACTCCGAAAATGCGAATCAACCGAAATAAGGATGATAAGATCCACGGTAAATAATAATCCTCGGGAGAAATGAAGAAATCAAAGATGGTTGTTGGACCTGTAATGACATACGGGGAAGCGTCGGAAATAATCACGATTTGCCCGAGAGTTAACGCATAAATGACCCGGTCAATCCTTTCCGTAGACAGGAACAATGGAAAAGGCGTATTCGAATTGTCACTCATGATCTGATCGAGCTGTGATGAATCAAAAATAATATCGAAGTCGATGGAGTGCAGTCTTTGCTCAACGGTTTCAATGTGCTGAGGATTGGTAATGCCAGACAAATAGACAATGGCGATACGCGTATGAGAGAGTGTTCCTAAGGTCAGCTCTCGAACGATTAATTTGGGAGTGCTGATTTGTTGACGGATGAGATGCAGGTTGATATCGATATTTTCAACAAAGCCAACCTTTGGTCCAACGACACTAAACTCGTTTTCCGTGTCGTTGTCCGTTCTCAATCCTTCAGTCGGATTGGACAGATTGATCAAGGCGAAAAACTGCCAATTGTCTTTTGCCTGTATAGCAGCGTAGCCCGTCATGATTTTGGAGACGACCAGCTGTATGTCGTCTGTATAAATAATATCCTCCACATGGACGAAGCGGGAAAAATGGCGCAGTTCCGTGAGCGATTCATTTGCTTCTATGCGTTCTTGATAGGGACGCAAGAGATTTTTTTGCAGCAGCTCTGTTTTTATCAACGTTTGATAGTACGAAATGACAAAAGGACTTTCCTCGTTCAGTAGGGCGTAATGTTTAAAATCATTCGAGTCTTGTGCGATGGAAAGAAACTCATTCCATTCCGTTATCATGTCGGTTTCGCTCCATAAGCTGTTGATCATTTGTGTTTTACTATGTCCGGTTCACAGTGGAATTATTATCTAGGAAATAGAATGATTTCCTAGAGGGAGGGGAACAATCAATCAAAGAACGAAGTGTGAAGAGAAATGGAAATTGAGGGGTTCATATGCTGGAAGTTAACTGTGATACATCATCGCTGAAGGCGGAATTGCTGCAAGAGCTGAGGGGAATATCCGTTACGTTGGATGAGAGCATACATGCGCTAAAAAATGAAAACGAATGTGTACTCGGGACGTTTGACCAAATACGGACGAAGTTTAGCCGACTCGAAACAGTAGCAGCCTCCTTTTATTTGCAATGCTATCTCTCACCCTATACGGAAAAATATCTGGATTTATCCAAGGCCGTGCAGCACTTGGCCAAAAGGCGCCAAGGAGCATTGATTGTCGTTGAACGTGAGGACCCGCTAGATCTGCTGCTGCAAGCAGGCATACCGATTGGGGCCACGATGAGTCATTCCTTGCTGGAGTCGATTTTTTATCCTGGCAGCCCTTTGCATGATGGGGCCGTCCTGATTCGGGAAAATCATATCGTTTCCGCGGCCAATGTCCTGCCATTATCTCAAGTTGTGGTAGGGGAAAAAAAGCTGGGAACCAGACATCGTGCTGCGTTGGGCTTGAGTGAAAAAAGCGATGCACTGATCGTTGTTGTTTCCGAGGAAACGGGGAAAGCGTCCTTTGCCATGCAGGGACACATGTATCCGATTATCTCTCCTTCATGAAAGCGCTCCGCGAAAAGCCGTTGAATCCGAGAAAAAAAGAGGCTGGATTTGTCATGGTGATGATGAAATCCAGCCTCTCGCTATGTCATTCTCAGGAGAATCAAGCCCAATTTCCGTTGCGGAAGAGTGGTTCACGCTTGCCGTCAGCTGTTTCTCCATCAATGTTCATTTCGGCGGAGCCGATCATGAAATCGACGTGAGTGAGGCTGATATTGATACCGCGGCTAGCCAGTTCTTCATTACTCATGTCAGCGCCACCTTCGATATTCACACTATACGCGTTCCCGATCGCCAAGTGGTTGGACGCATTTTCATCAAAGAGCGTGTTATAGAAAATGATATTTGATTGCGAGATAGGGGAAAGATGAGGAACCAGCGCCACCTCGCCCAAATAATGCGAGCCTTCATCTGTTTCAATTAATTGTTTCAGGGACTCTTCTCCCTTTTCAGCAGTTGCCGAGACAATTCTGCCTTTTTCAAACGTCAGCGTAAAGTTCTCGATCAAATTCCCATGATAGCTCAAGGGCTTGGTGCTGCGAACGGTTCCGTTGACGCCTTCTTTTAATGGCGCGGTGAATACTTCTTCTGTCGGCATATTGGCCATGAAGGAGGCACCGTCTTTATTTACGCTCCCGCCGCCAATCCAGATGTGATTTTTAGGCAGCTCAATCGTCAAATTGGTGCCGGGAGCTTCGTAATGAAGATAGCGGTATTGTTTGGCGTTGAGGTGATCCACCTTGCTGTTCAATGTCGCATGATGGTCATGCCAAGCTTGGACAGGGTCATCCATATCTGCGCGAGTGGCGCGGAAGATTGCCTCCCATAGGGCAGGCTCCTGTTCCTCTTGTGGCAAATGCGGGAAGACCATTGCCGCCCATGCAGGTGATGGAACTGCTAGCACGCACCAGCTCACTTTATCAGACATGGTATAGCTGCGGAACTTGTGGAGGGCTTGACCAGCCGTTTTGTTGGCAGTAGAAATGCGTTCAAGATTTACACCCTTCAGCAAATCGGGATTCGCTGCAGAGATGTAGAGAAACGCCGCGCCATTTTCCGCCATTTCCTCCAATCCTTGTACCTTCCATTGCGGGTATTCACGAAACGCTTCGTCAGGAGCCAAATCATATTTCATCCGTGTGAGTTCATCGTCGGTCCAATCAATATGTACATGCTTGGCACCCGCTTCGTACGCTTTTTTTGCTACTTTTCTTACAAAAGGAGCAGTAGATAGCGGAGCTGTTACTACTAACGTTTGCATAGGCTGCACGTTGACGCCGACTTTTACAGCGAGATCAGCGTAACGGTCAAACAAGGTTTCAAAAGACATCGTTCATTTCCTCCTTTTTAGAACAAAAGGCTTACTTGCATTCTATCTATTTTACCTTCCCCTCCGAAATCACCTGCTTATGATTTGAAAGAATTTCCTAGGAAAGCGCAGAAAAAGACAGACTACCGCCTAATTCGAGCAAGTTATCCACTTGTTTATTTTGGTTAATTGTAGGAAAATTCAAATGAAAAGGCAAATTTATTACATAAAAAATATTTTATTGGCAGAATTAAAGGAGGCAGTCAGAGTGAAGACAAGACAGACACGTGATCAAGTCGCTGTCGAGTATACGTGGAACCTGAACGATCTGTTTGAGAGCCAGGAAGCGTGGGAGCAAGAATTAGCAGAAATTATACAGCATCTGCCTGTTGTCACAGCATTCAAAGGTCAACTGCATAAGAGTGGAGAGACGTTGTTGGCATGTTTGGAGGCAAACGAAGCGATCAATGTTCGGGCGAATATCGCAGCGACATATGCCAGACTGCGGTCTTCTGAAGACGGGACGAATCCACAAAACCAAGCGAACTCTGCACGGGTAGGGGATGTCGTATCTCAGCTTAACGCTGCGCTTTCTTTTATCCCTTCCGAAATTTTGGCGTTGCCAGAAGGAAAAATCGAGAGCTTCTTGGAGGAAGAACCAGGACTCGAAATATTCCGCAAAAGCTTGAAAGATTTGCTGGAAACAAAGCCGTACCGACTGTCGGCTGAGACTGAGGAAGCGTTTGCGGCGATGGGCGAGGTTTTCGGTGCACCATACAACATTTACTTGCGTGGAAAGTTGTCGGACATGTCATTTGCACCCGTCCTTGATGGCGAGGGAAAAGAGCGTCCCGTATCTTTCGCGCTGTTTGAGACAGATTATGAGATGTCTTCCGATACGGTGCTCCGCCGTGCTTCGTACGAATCCTTTTCGAAGACGCTCGCTTCTTACCAAAACTCCTTCGCTGCGGTATACGCGTCAGAGGTGAAAAGACAAACCGTCATGTCTCGCCTGCGCGGTTATGAAACCGTAACGGACATGCTGCTTAAGCCGCAGCAAGTTACACTGGATATGTACCACAACATCCTGGATATCATCGGGAATGAACTCGCTCCGCACATGCGACGCTATGCGAAGCTGAAAGCAAAAGAGCTTGGCCTCGAAAAACTTGCCTTTTGTGATTTGAAGACGCCGCTTGACTCAGAATTCAGCCCGCCGATTACGATTGAAGAAGCTGGGAAAAAGATTCTGGCATCCTTGCAAGTAATGGGGCCAGAGTACACGGCGATTATGGAAAAAGCACTGAATGAACGCTGGATCGACTACGTAGACAACGTGGGCAAATCGACAGGTGCGTTCTGCTCAACGACATACAGCAAGCACTCTTACATTCTCATAACGTGGTCGGGAAATATGCGCAGTGCTTTCACGCTGGCTCATGAGTTGGGGCATTGCGGACATTTTATGCTGGCGACAAGAGAGCAAAGCTTTACGAACTCTCGTCCTTCGTTGTACTTTATCGAAGCGCCTTCTACACTCAATGAGCTCTTGCTCGCGCAGCATATCGTGGAGCAATCCGACGATCCTCGTCTGAAGCGTTGGGTCATTTTGCAATTGATGAATACGTATTACCACAACTTTGTCACGCATCTGTTAGAAGCGAGAATGCAACGAAAAGTGTACGAAGGAGCGCAAAAAGACGTACCTTTGACTGCCAAACAGCTCTCCGAATGGAAAGGGCAAGTGCTCGCAGACTTCTGGGGTGATGCAGTTGATCTGGACGATGCAGCGAGCCTTACATGGATGCGCCAACCGCACTATTACATGGGGCTGTATCCGTACACGTACGCAGCTGGTTTGACTGCTTCTACCGCAATGGCGGCGAGCATCAAGCAAGAGGGACAGCCTGCCGTTGACCGTTGGATCGAGGTGCTCAAAGCCGGGGGAACACTAACGCCGCTGGAACTGATGAAAAAAGCTGGCGTGGATATGTCAGATCCGCAACCAATCCGCGAGGCTGTCGCTTACGTCGGAAGTCTGGTTGACGAGCTGGAAAAACTGTTTTAACCTGAAATAAGAAGAAAAGGCTTGTGATCTTCGAGGAGTCACAAGCCTTTTGATTTGATCAAGCAAGAAGGAGTAGTCATCATGACCGAATTTACGCAGCGCGCACTAAAAATTATTGCCGGGATTCCAACGGGCCATGTCATGACGTACGGGCAAATTGCTGCGTTGGCCGGAAGTCCGAGAGCTGCCAGACAAATCGTTCGCATCCTTCATTCCTTGTCCAAAAAGCACAAGCTTCCTTGGCATCGGGTCATCAACGCCCAAGGAAAGATCGGATTGCAAGATTTGGATTCGTTCACGCTACAAAAAATGGCCTTGGAAAGCGAAGGGGTAGTCGTGTCAGCAGCAGGAGAAATAGCGTTGGAGCGTTATCAGTTTCACCCACAGGTAGTGGATGAGCCGGTATTCTAGTATCCGACCTCTACCGAAGCGATGACGATATAGGCAAGGTCGTTTTTGTCCTCTTTTTCAGCGATCACGACCCCACTGCTCGTCAGCATGCCGCCATCGACGATTTCGAAGGAAACTTCCCCGTAAGGCAGTGCTTTACGAACCGTTTCCAGGTCGAGCTCGTCCTTGTCAGCAGGAACGGCCAGTCTCACATTTACTTTCATGTTATGGATATCGTTTCCTGGCAGGACAGAGCGCAGTCCAGGCATCGAATTATGATGGATGGCATTTTGAACAGCACGGACTGCGGCTTTGGTGACGTTTTGTCCATGCATGTCGATGCCCATTCCTATTTCAATAAACATTACTTTTTCCATTGGCTTGTTCACTCCTATTTCATTCTACTTTTCTACCATCTTTATCTTACCACGAAAAGGAATGGTTTTTTCTCTTATCTGTATTGTGTTTATCGTCAAGACATGTCATCATAACATGTTAGCATCTATGCTTGACGATTCTTTTCATTATTGGAGGCAGGTCACAATTGGAACGTTATCCTTTTGCCTACGATCCGTCCCAGCCGTTCATCTCGCAGGTGAGTGATTGGGTAGCGGACGTTTTTTATGAAGTATTGCCTGAGGCTGGATTCGAGGTGCGTGATGAGCAAATCTACATGGCCTTTCAGCTTGAACGGGCTTTTATAGAAAAGCAAACGATTTTTGCAGAGGCGGGAGTAGGCACGGGAAAAACATTGGCTTACTTGCTGTACGCCATCTGCTATGCACGGTATACCAGAAAGCCCGCCATCATTGCCTGTGCGAATGAGTCGCTGATTGAGCAGCTCGTAAAACCAGAAGGCGATATTGCGAAACTGGCTCGCCATCTCAACCTGACGATTGACGCGAGACTCGGAAAATCTCCGGACCAATATGTCTGTTTGCGCAAGCTGGATGAGGCGAGATTCCAGCCTGAGACAGGCGAAGCTTTCCAGCATATTTATCAAGAGCTGCCTTCATTTGTTCATACACATGAAGCCTTGCAGTCCTTTTATCCGTATGGGGATCGCAGCACATATCCTGAACTGGATGATCAAGAATGGGCGCAGATGAACTGGGATACTTTTCAGGATTGCTTTGTGTGCGACAGACAGCACCGTTGTGGGCAGACCCTTTCCAGAAATCATTATCGACAGTCAGCAGATTTGATCATTTGCTCCCATGACTTTTATATGGAGCATGTGTGGACTTATGAGATCCGCAAGCGCGGAGGTCAGCTACCGTTGCTGCCGCCGCATAGCTCGGTCATTTTTGATGAAGGTCATCTGTTGGAGCCTGCTGCCCAAAAAGCATTGACGTACAAGCTGAATCACTCCGTCTTCGAAGAAACGATTACGCGTGTGTTGAAGGGAGAGATCAGGGAAGAGCTCGCCATTGCCATTGAGGAAGCCATTGCCCAGAGTGAGGAGATGTTCTCGCGATTGAACGAAGAGAGCAAGGCTGTGATGGGCTCCAACCGAAAAGAAATCCATTTTCATCAGGAACTCATTGCAACCATCCACCGCTTTACGAGTCTCGTCAGTTGGATTGAAGAAGAGCTGGCGCTAGAGGGCGGTTTGTATACGTTGGACGAGTTCCAGCTGCGAATTGTCGAGGAGCATTTGGAAATGATGCAGTTGGCACTAGGACTTTTCCAGGACCCGGATCACGTCATTTCCTGGATGAGTGAAGAGATTACGGGGCCAACCTTGGTCGTCATGCCAAAAAAGGTGCAGGAAGTACTGGAAGAGCGCGTCTTCTCACAAAAGATGCCAATTGTCTTTTCGTCGGCGACTCTATCTGTTGACGGATCGTTCAAGTATGTGGCGGACAGCTTGGGCATTGATCAATACCTGTCTTTCTCGGTGGCTTCTCCATATGAGTACGACAAACAAATGGAAGTATACGTACCGACACTTTCCGTGACCGATTCATTTGCGGAAAAAATGAGACAGGCTACCCAATTACTGCAAAAATCAGCAGGTAGTGCGCTGTTGTTATTTTCCTCCATGGAGGAATTACAGCAATTCAAGGCTGCCATCAAAAACGAGCCTGCCTGTACGGATCTGCGATTCTTGTTTGAAGGAGATGCGGAAATCAGCCATCTGATCTCTCAGTTCCAAAACGACGAGAAAAGCAGCCTCTGTGCGGTGAGCCTGTGGGAAGGGCTAGACGTTCCGGGGCCTTCGCTGTCCAATGTGATCATTTGGTCACTGCCATTCCCGCCGAATGATCCGGTGTTTACAGCAAAACGAAAAAGTGCAGCGAATCCTTTCGACGAGGTAGATTTGCCTTACATGCTGCTGAGACTGCGTCAAGGCATCGGGCGTTTGATCCGTTCAAGAGAAGATAGCGGTCTGGTATCGATCTTGAGTCCGCAATTGAGCCAAGATGACAAGCTGAGACAGCAAGTGCAGGATGTATTTCCGAGTGGGGTAGAGTGGAAAACGTCTTTGGACGGTGTATTGGCGTAAAGAAAAAGCAGGAAGCCATGAAGGCTCCTGCTTTTTCTGTGGCTATTCCGGCATGTTGCCGACAGTAGGGTCGACGACGAAATCTGGCTTGAAGCCTTCATATTTTACTTCGGATACCATTCCTTGCGCAGCATGGCCCAGATCGTGGCAGTGGAACATCCAATCTCCTGGATTGTCAGCTTCGAAGGCGACTACATATGATTCACCCGGCAAAATGTTCAGCGTATCTTTGACCAGAGGGGAGCCTGTGATAGGCTGTCCGTTTTTGCTTAATACTTGGAAGAAATGTCCGTGCAAATGCATCGGGTGGATATCTTTTGGTGACTTGTTCACCAGCGTGACTTTGACCAGATTTCCTTTTTTGACGTTGAGAGGAGGGACATTCGGGAACGTTTTACCATTGATGGTAAAGGCCATTTTTCCATTTGCCGTTTCCGTGTTTAGATCCATTTGATACGTAATGTCATACTTCTGCTCCAGCGTAAAGCTGCTTTTTGCTGCTTCGCCGTATTTGGTGATGTCTATCGTCGGCATGTCGCCAGCTTCTGATTTGGCTGCTTTTGTTTCCGAGCCTTCGTAGACGATGGGCACGACAAGGGACTTGGCGCCTGGATTTGTGCTGCGCTCCTCTAGTAACCATTTGCCCGGATTGTTTGCGACAAATTCGAGATCATATCGTTCTCCTGGTCCGATATTGAGGAGCTGGCCTCCTACGAGGGGCGGATTATTGATAGGTTGCCCGTCCGTTGCTACGATTTTAAATTCATGACCTTGCAGGTTCAGCTTGTGGTTCAAGTATCCGGCATTGATCAGGCGAATTCTGACCTTCTCACCTTCTTTAACAGGTAGCGGCTGGATTGCCGGGCCTGTTTTTCCGTTCACGGAAAAAATCGTATACATCAACGGCATCATCTCAGCGTCACTCATGGGCATCTCCATACCGGCCATGTTGTGACCACCAGAGGAAGAGCTATCGGAAGAAGGGGAACTCGTGCCGTGGCTCATGCCACTTCCGTGCATTTCCGCCATGCTATCGTCCTGCATCCATTCATCCAGAACGAGGGTAAAATCCTTATCAGCTGGCTCTGGCGTAGCCGGTTCCACCACAAGTGAACCGTACAAGCCTTTGTCTACCTGCTTGGCGCTGTTTTGATGCGAGTGGTACCAGTATGTCCCGGCAACGTCCACCTTGAATTTGTAGGTGAAGCTTTCGTTTGGTCTTACGGCATTTTGGGTCACGCCAGGGATTCCATCCATGTTATTCGGGACGGGTAAGCCATGCCAGTGAATGGTGACGGGCTCGGGCAATTCGTTTTTCAACGTCACGCTGATGGTTTCCCCTTGTTTGACACGAAGCTGTGGACCTGGAACGGTTCCATTGTACGTCCATGCGGTTTTCATGGTCTTGTCATCGAGGTGGAGCATGTTTTCTTTTGCCGTGAGGGTAAACGTATTGCCTGTAAGCACCTCCATAGACGAGTCACTGGATGAGGACATCTGTTGTGGTTGAGCTTGTGCGGATGTTTCGGGTGAAGAATTCATGTTGTGTCCATTATGATCCATCGTGGTATTGTCAGTGGCAGTCGAGCATGCGGATAACAGCAAAACGCCACCTAGAACCAGGGGATAAGCCCATCGGCGTATTTTCCGTTTGTTCATGTGTTCCTTTTCCTCCTTTGCGCTGTTGGAAAAAGCGTACCAAACGATTGTGTAGAAAACATGAAGGTAGGATGTATGACACTTCTGTTACGCATTTTGCAAAAATGGGAAAGTAAGCGTGAACAAATGCTATAATGGAGTATCGTACATACGAGTAATCAGTAGAATCGGACAGGGATGGTGTTCACGTTTGGGTAACGTAGATTTTGCGAGCTTGCCTTGGAACGTTTTTTGGGTTGGAGTCGCTTATTTTTTGGTCACAGGAGTCTTTTTCTGTCTTGGGTTTATGCGATTGCTTTCCGAACGGGTGAAAAGTGGCATTGTATGCATGGTGATTGCGGTTGTCAGCGGTGGTTTTTTCTTAAATTATTTGTTTACTCATCATATTTAAATTGGAATAATCAAGCGAAAATCCTCGTCGGTGCTGGTAATCGATGGGGATTTTATTTTTGTCTTGTATTTCCTGTTTCAATTGGCGAAAATGGTAGTGATAGGGGAACAACCGTGGTTGATGTCGCTTTCCTTCGGGGGATGCCGATTCACAAGCAATGATTCCTCACGGATTGGAAGACGCTATACATACTCGTTTTTGGATTCTGCCTTACATCATGCTGAAACTTATTGGCTCAAAGGTTTATCAACAAATGACAATCAGGAATGTCAATACAACTCGCAAAATTTACGAACGGATGCAGGCTGTTGATCCGTAAAACTTTTGTGACAAGTAAACACGTTGCATTTTGCATCTGACAGTGGTGGTCTGCGATGATCTACAATTGTGAAGCTGATGGGGGAAAGTATACCAGCAGCTTCTTTTTTATTCCGCGTTTTGACCGGGAAAAAAACATGGTCAGAATGTAAACAGTTTGTAACGAGTTATCCCCCGAAACCGTCATATAATCAGGTTACAAACAACTATTCAGCAAGAGACTCACGTAAGACAAGGACCGGGTAATTTCCTTGTGAGACGATCCACTATAAGGAAGGTGTGATGCATATATAAGGGAGTACGCCAACCAAAAACAACGAGATAGTGAGTAGTTCATCACATCCTGAATACGGGCAACGATGATGGGAGAATTCATTTTCCATAAAGATAATGAACGAGATCAACCCCCGTTTTCGCACGATTCTAAAAAACAGGGGTTTTTGCATTCATAGAGCACGCAATTCCCGATGTGTAATGACTGCCCCCAACAACAAAGGACAATAACAGAACGGAAGGTAAAAGGGGAGAATGCAAAATGTTTTGCATGGCGAGCACGAAGAATCACCATAAAAATATGAAAAGGACGATGGGTACGAAAAGAATCAATAATCAGAACGAATTAATCACTCGCCAACATGCAACGACAGGAGGCCACCAGCATGCCTGAACCGATCAAAGGCTCCAGCAGTCGATACATGGCTGGGATCGACGGGCTTCGTGCGCTGGCGGTACTCGCAGTCATTATTTATCACTTGAATTACGACTGGGCACCCGGGGGATTGCTGGGTGTCGGGATTTTCTTCGTTTTATCGGGATATTTGATTACAGACCTATTAATTGCAGAATGGAATCGTAATGGCAGACTCGACATGAAAGACTTTTGGTTGCGCCGTGCCAGAAGATTGCTGCCAGCGCTTTTCCTCATGCTGTTTGTGGTGATGGCAGGCGTAGCCATCTTTTCGCCAGACCAGTTGAAAACCATCCGCGGAGATGTAGGGGCAGCTGTTCTGTACGTAAGTAACTGGTGGCTGGTCTTTCATGACGTATCTTATTTTGAAAAATTCGGTCCGCCTTCACCATTAGGCCATCTGTGGTCATTGGCAGTAGAAGAACAGTTTTATGTCATTTGGCCGCTGGTACTCGCTCTGGGACTCCGCTTCCTGAAGCGCAGGGGGCCAATCATGATTATTACTTTGGTGCTGGCTGCAATATCCGCCATTTCCATGGCCGTTTTGTATGAGCCAGGTCTTGATCCGAGTCGTGTATATTACGGAACGGACACACGGGTATTCGGGTTATTGATCGGTGCCGCACTCGCCATGATGTGGCCGAGTCGCTTGCTAACGACGAACATTTCACAAAAAGCGCGAATTACGCTCGATCTAAGCGGTCTTATGAGCTTAGGGATTCTTTTGTACAGCATTTGGAACACGAATCAATATGATGATTATTTGTACGAGGGCGGGCTCGTCCTTCTGTCTGTCGTCAGTGCCGTGCTGGTCGCCGTACTCGCACATCCGGCAAGCAGCTTGGCGAAATGGATGGGCTGCAAGCCATTGCGTTGGATCGGCGTTCGATCTTACGGGATTTATTTGTGGCATTACCCTGTGATCGTTTGGACGAATCCGTTCCTAGCGGACAGAGAGTGGATGGCGGTACCTGGAGCGGTTTTGCAGCTCCTCGCAAGCATTTTGCTGGCATCGGTGTCATTTAAATATCTCGAGGAGCCTATTCGTTACGGTGCATTAGGCAGAATCTGGCAGCGCTCCAATAAGGCGGGTCAGAAAACCAAACGTTTAAACCGTGTATTGGCAACCGGTTGCGCGATTGCTCTTTGTGTCACGTATTATGGGATTGCTTCACTCACGTCAGATGCGACCGCTGGAAATGTGACACAGCCAACTCAAACTGTCACCGAGACAAAGGTCCCCGACAAGCCTCATGGTCCTGAGGTGCCAATCGTAGAGAAGAAGCCGGAAACGGTTCAAAAACCGGCAACTCCCCCGACAAAACCGAAAAACGAACAGAAGCTAAATAACAACGGACAAAAGCAGAAGCCTGTGGAGAAGCAGAAAGATTCGAATGCTTCCAAACAGCCTGACCAAAAACAGGAACCGATCAAAGCGATAGGCTCTGGTAAAGGGATCACTGTGATTGGTGACTCTGTCATGCTCGATGTGGCTCCTTACCTGGAGAAACTACTGCCAGGGCTCGTCGTGGATGCCAAAATCGGAAGGCAAATGGCGCAAGCTCCTGACGTAATTGCGCAGCTCAAGGCAAAAGGCCAATTGGGAAATCGCGTCGTGATTGAATTAGGCTCGAACGGCGCATTTAGTAAAGGGCAGCTCGACAAGCTGCTGCAATCACTGGATGGCGTAGAGCAGATCATTCTCGTCAATGCTCGCGTACCTAAACCATGGGAAAGCGTCGTGAATAAGATGCTGGCGGAAACGGCTGCAGCCCAACCACATGTCGTTCTTGTGGATTGGTATACGGCAAGTGAAGGGCAAAGCTCTTACTTTTACAAAGACGGTGTTCACCCGAATAAGGAAGGCTCACAAAAATACGCGGCACTCGTGGCGAGTGCAATCGCACCGACGGAGCCGGAGAAGAAGCCGGAAGTGAAAGAGGAAGAGAAAGCGAAAGAGTCGGCAGTCGAAGAGGCCGGGCAGATGGAAGGGGCTCTGGAAGCAACTGAGGAGACCCCTATGGAAGAAATGGTACAATAAAGCAAGGGAAGACCAGTGAACTAACTCGTTCGCTGGTCTTTTGTATGTGACAGTGCCTACAACCAAACATAATTTCCTTCAAACAATAGCAGATCAGCTCATGGACTTTTTTCGCACTCTCCTGTACGATAGCTAACGGAAGAATAATGCATCGGGTGAAAGAAGGAACAATCATGATTCGGTCGTACTTGCTGTTGCTTTTTTGTGTAACGCTGTGGGGAAGTAATTTTGTTTTCGGAAGCATGCTGGTCAAAGAGTTTCCTCCGCTGTTTTTGGCAGATGTACTCTTGCTTTTCACATCTATGTTTCTGATCATTTACGCGTGGCTGACCAAAAAATTCGTAAAAATCACCGCTCGTGAGCTAGGACTTCTTGTATTGCTTGGCTTGATCGGGACGCTGGCAAATCAAACGGCGTATTTCAACGGGCTATTGACGACAGACGCGACAACGGCAGCGTTGATTCTTTCCTTGTCGCCGATCGTCACTGCAGTGCTTGCGTCTTTGTTTTTGAAGGAGCAGTTTACCCTGCGCATGAAGGTTGGCTCCGGCTTAGCTCTCCTGGGAACATTCTTTGTAGTCGGTGTTGGAGCAGGATTATCCATTTCCAAGGGAGTCTTACTCATTGTGATTGCCATGGTCACATTCTCTTCTTCCATGATCATCATTCGCAAACTGACCCAAACCATCCAGCCGTTTATTGCCACCGTGTACTCGACGACGGTTGGGACTTTGTTTTTGACTCCTGCGGCGCTGTTGACGATCGAGCCAGGGGCGCAGATCAGCCACGAAGCATGGGCATGGGCGATGCTCATTTTGACTGCGATCCTCATGCAAGGAATATGTGGAATCGTCTGGAATCAGCAATTAAAAGTGGTAGGGACGGGCAAAGCAGCTATTTTTCTTAACTTGCAGCCTTTTGTAGCGATGCTGGTCGGGTTTTTACTGCTTGGTTCGCAGGTGACGTCGATTCAAGTGGGGGGCTCCTTGTTGATCGTCGTGGGTGTGATTGTTGCCAGTGTTCAAAAGAAACAATCTGTTCAGCCATCGAAATCGGTATAGGGCTTACTTGCTCATAAGAAAAGGACCTGATGGGAAGGTCCTTTTTTTGCATGGAAGGAAAACGAATGGACGCTATACGAATTTGTACATCAGGACATCATCTGCGTATTCATTCTCAGCCAGCTTGAATTCTTTTACTTTTCGTCCTTCTTCCACAAAGCCAAGGCTTTTGTATAAAGCAATCGCTCTCAGATTGTTGGAGAACACCCCTAAGCTCACTTTTTCAATGAGCGGATGCTGCTTTGCCCAAGCTAACAACTCCATCAATAAAACCTTGCCGATGCCCTTATTTCTGTGAGCTTTCTGGATCATCATCGTGATCGAACCTGTATGAGACAAACGCTTGCGAGCCGGAGATACGAGCACGATCATGCCAGCCAATTCACCGTTTATTTCCGCTACCAACATGGTTTCCCTGTCATTGTCAATAATGTTTTGGATCCACTCAAGCTGCTGTTCCATGGTTTTGTTGAACTCTTCGGAAACAGAAATAAAAAATTCCCCTTCACCAACCACATCACGCTGCAAAGATAAAATGGCCGCTGCATCCTCGATATGAGCGAAGCGAATGGTCACTTTGTCGTCTGTATGTCTAGTCAATGATTTCACCCCGTTCGCAGGCTTACGCTTTGTTTAACCAATACAACTTACATTTTGAAAGCTTTCCGTAATTGCGCCGACATCTCATCCAATGATTCTTGCGCTTGCTTGATCGTAGTATGGAATCCGATAAAGGAATGGATCAAGCCTTGTTCATTCCGATAGACGACCTCGACACCGCTATCGCGTAGCTTGTCTGCATACGTTTTTCCGCCATCTCGCAAAGGATCGTATTCGGCTGTAATCACCATGGCGGGGGGCAGACCAGTGAGATCGGCTCCGTTGATCGGATCAAGATATGGATTTTGGAGATCGGCAGGCGGCAGATAATGAGAGAGGAACCAATTCAGCAATTCCACATCCATCAAATAGCCACTCGCATTTTCCTGCATGGATGGATAGGGAGCAGTGTCCACTATTCCTACGGCTGGATAGATTAATAATTGAAATACGATAGGAGGGCCCTGCCGTTCTTTAGCCATGAGACTCACGACTGTGGCAAAATTACCTCCGGCGCTATCTCCCCCTACCGCTATCCGCGACGGATCAATGCCAAACTGATCGGCATGGTCTGAAATAAATAGGAGAGAATCATAGGCATCTTCCAACCCTGCCGGAAAAGGATGTTCAGGAGCGAGCCGATAATCGATAGAAATGACGACGCATTTTGCGTTATTTGCGAAGTTGCGACATACCGAGTCTACCGTTTCGAGATTGCCGATCACAAATCCGCCTCCATGATAGTACACGAGGGCAGGAAAGGGGGCGTGACCTTCTGGTGTGTATATGCGGATCGGAATGGAACGACCTTCCAAGGGAAGCGATAGATTCTCTACCTTTTTTACCTGTTCACGTTCCACGCTTGAATCTCGATTTTGATCAGTCGCCATTCGCATAATCTGTGGGGTCAATTGGTTAAAATCGACATCATGACGTGAGCGGTTGAAGACGTCTAAAATTTGTTGAATCTGTGGATGAACGGGCATATGACAACCTCCTTTTTGGTCGTTGGATATTTTCCGCCTTTCTCATGGAGAAACAATTAAATGGTTTGTGGGGAGGGGAGTATCCGATAAATTTTCCGTGGGCGCCCCCGGTTCGTTGGCGTCTCTTCCCCAATGAGCTCGATAATGTTGTGCTCTGCCAAGTCACTCAAGATTCTTCGCGCATTGCGAGGGGTCATCCCCATCCATTCCGCGATCATCGAAGCGCTGATATATTTTTGCCCAAGCGCTTTTTGGACGGAAATGATTTTGTTAAACGTCGTAATACTGACACCGGCTTTTTTCAGATTTTCGCTGATTTCTTTGTCCTGTGTCCAATATTCGTAGCTGATGCTGTTCGGCTGACGCAGCGGTCCTTCAATCGAACCGTCATGGTCAACGAGGATCACGGCATCCTTATGGTTTTTGGCCTGACCGAGTGCAAGCTGAGCATTGCGCTCTGCAGACAATGCTGTGACACCAAAGCCGATTCCCATATTTGCGTGCGAATGGGTGAGCAGCTTGATTTTTTCCAAAAGGAGCGTGGGGTGAAAATCCGGATTGTCTTCATACGATCCGCGGGTGGAAAAAATAATGAACTTGGAATTGCCGACCGCGACGAAGCTACCGGAAATCGACTCTGTGTAATCGAGGACGAGCTCTTGGAGCTTCAAGTCGAGGCGGCGCAGCTCGTACGCGTTGGCAGGTTCATTTACGAGCTTTTCCATGTCGGATACCTCAATCAATTGAACAGCAATTTGGGAGCGCTTGAAGTGGAGCGTTTCTCCCTCTTGCAGAATTCGCTTGAAAATCTCTCGGAATATGAAGCGTGTGAAGCCCATTCGATACACTTTGATTCCTAGTCGCTTTAATTCTTCGGTGACAAAAAGCGTTCCCGTGACACAAGCGTCTACCTTGCCTTCCTGGATAAGGCGGGTGTGATAGGCTACCAATTCAGATCTCTTTCTGAATTCTTTATATGGCTTTAGGTATGGATTCTCACAGTGCAGGCCCAATTCCTCTAAAGTCTCACGAAAATGAGCTTCCGAAATGGTATCAAAGCTCACACGATCCAAAGACAAACCATCGCGGTAGACCAATTCGAGCAATACTTTGGTCAGGACACTTGAATTGACTTGGGGATAAAAGGCTTTTTTCTTGCCAATATGCGCTTTTGCCATCGAGTAGGGAGCGACTCCAGAGAAGAACCAGATGTCTGTTTCCATATCATTTTCGGCTACATAGGCTGGTACTTGTTCCACTCCTTGATAAATAAAGGAGGTGAGCAGGATCTGATCGGAAAACTCACGTCCGACAGCTACCATTGCATCTACTGAATCTTTTGGACCGACTATGCCAACTTTTATCATCAAAATGTCCTCCAAAAAAGTTAAACTACGGGATAAACAATTCGTCAGGAAGGAGATCCATCCTTTTTTCGGCATTCTAGTATGCCAGTCTTTCTTATATAGATTAAATATAACCCATCAGATGGGCATGCGAGATGTAGCGAACACGAAATTTTAAATAGGGATGTTTTAGGGAAAATTTCCGTATTAATTGTTTTATATTTGACAACTTTCAGCAAATTCCTTTATAAATCGATGTAAAAAATAAAAAAATCAGAATTGACATTAAATAATCACGGCACTATATTGTTGAATTAAGGAATGTTTTAGGTCAATTTCCGTTAAAGGTTTTTCAAAAGGAGGGTGCGTTTAATTTTCTTAATCTTTTTGCAAGTCTGGACTAGGGGGCTCTTATAAGATGTCACGTTATTTACTTAAAAGAATTCTGATGATGGTACTCACCTTGTGGATTATTGTAACGTTGACCTTTAGCCTGATGCATATGATCCCTGGTGATCCATTCGCGTCGGAGTCAGATCAGTTGCCCGAGCAAATTTTGATGAATCTGCGTGCCAAATACAATTTGGATGAACCGCTGCCGATGCAGTATTTGCTTTATCTAAAAAGTTTGGTCATGCTCGATTTAGGACCTTCTATTAAGTCGGAGACACGTGGTGTCAATGATATGATCAAAGATGGCTTCGGAGCATCTGCAATGATCGGTTTGCAGGCGATAGCGGTTGCCCTTTTTTTCGGACTTTTATTCGGAACAATTGCGGCATTAAACCGAAATACCTGGATTGATTATGCGGCAATGGTCATGGCGGTATTAGGAATTGCTGTACCCAGCTTTATCATGGCGCCATTGCTCATTAATTACTTGGCAATCAAATGGCCGTTATTCCCAGTAGCGACGCTTACCAGTTGGAAACATTCGGTTCTGCCTTCACTCGCACTTGCTTTTGGTCCTTTAGCGATCATTACACGCTATATGCGGACGAGCATGATCGACGTGATGAACCAGAATTACATACGGACCGCTGAGGCAAAAGGAATTCCGACTTTTCTGATAGTGGTCAAGCATGGAATCCGCAACGCGATTTTGCCGATCGTCACGTTTATGGGACCTCTCATCGCGGGGCTGTTAACCGGAACGTTCGTCGTCGAAAAGATCTTTGCAGTACCAGGGATCGGCAAATACTTCGTCGATGGCATTTTCAATCGAGATTATCCCGTTATTCTGGGAACAACAGTATTCTACAGTGCCATCTTGGTGCTCATTATCTTCTTGATTGATCTGGCCTATATGTTCATCGATCCACGAATCAAACTATCGAGCAGGGGGAGGTAGCCAATGGCGGTAGATCAATCAGTAAATGAGTTGTTTAGACCTAGAGCTCAAAAAGCAGATGGACAGATCGCCCAGATGCGACCGAGCCTGACTCATTTTCAACAAGTAACGAGAAAGCTCGTCAGAAATAAGCTGGCCATGGTGGGTTTGACTCTGATTGTTTTATTGATTGCCATGGCGATTATTGGACCACATCTCGTTCCGTACAGTTATTCCGACCAGAGCCTTTTAAATGCAAATCAGGAAATTTCGAGCGAGCATTGGTTCGGAACAGATGAGCTGGGGCGCGACATGTTTTCACGTACATGGTACGGAGCGCAGATTTCACTGATTATCGGAATATCGGCAGCATTAATTGACTTGATCATCGGAGTGACGGTCGGCGGTATTGCCGGATACATGGCTGGTCGAGGCAAAAAGGGAGACCGGATCGATACCATCATCATGCGGTTAATCGAGGTCTTGTACGGATTGCCATACCTGCTCGTGGTTATCATGCTGATGGTTGTCATGGAGCCTGGCATTGTTACCATCATCATCGCATTGTCCGCAACCGGTTGGGTAGGAATGGCTCGTCTCGTTCGGGGACAAATCCTGCAATTGAAAAACCAGGAGTTCATCATGGCTGCGCAAGTGCTGGGTGCCAAATTCCCGCGCATTCTGTTACGCCACCTGATTCCGAATACCATCGGAGTCATCATCGTGAACTTGACGTTTACCATTCCGTCGGCGATATTTGCAGAATCTTTCCTCAGCTTTTTAGGACTGGGTGTGCAGGCGCCAATCGCAAGCTGGGGGACGATGACTAACGATGCACTCGGCGTCATTTTGACAGGGGATTGGTGGAGACTTTTCTTCCCGGCCTTGATGATTTCATTGACGATGTTTGCCTTCAACGTTTTCGGTGATGGCTTGCAGGATGCATTGGACCCAAGAATTCGCGAGTAACCTCGCCACGAAGATAGGAGGATCAGACATGGCGGATCATTTGCTGCAAGTAGAAAACCTCCGCGTACATTTCAAAACGTACGGTGGAGAGGTACAGGCTGTACGGGGAGTTACCTTTCATGTTGATCGTGGCGAGACGCTTGCGGTAGTAGGGGAGAGCGGTTGTGGAAAGAGTGTAACCGCCCAAGCGATCATGGGCTTGATCCCGAACCCGCCGGGAAGAATCGTGGATGGTCAGATTCGTTTTGACGGAAAAGTCATCACGGGGATGAGTAAGAAGGAATTGCTATCGGTTCGTGGAGCTGAGATCGGGATGGTCTTTCAGGACCCGATGACGGCACTGAATCCGACGATGAAGGTCGGCGCCCAAATCGTCGAGGGATTTGTTCGTACCCAGCAGGTCAGCAAAGAAGAGGCGCGTAAAAAAGCGATGGAGATGCTTCGGTTGGTCGGTATCCCCGATCCGGAAAAACGAGTGGATCAATACCCGCATGAGTTTTCCGGGGGAATGCGGCAACGTGTCGTCATCGCCATTGCTCTCGCCAATGATCCAAAGCTCGTCATTGCAGATGAACCGACGACAGCGTTGGATGTAACGATTCAAGCACAAATCTTGGACTTGCTCCGGGAATTGCAGGAAAAGCAGCAGCTCTCCATCGTGATGATTACACATGACCTGGGTGTCGTTGCCGAAATCGCGCATCGGGCCGTGGTTATGTACGCAGGAATTGTGGTGGAAACGGGCAAGGTAGAGGATATTTTCGCAAATCCGAAGCATCCGTACACATGGGGCTTAATGCGCTCTCTGCCGCGGATCGATGGTGTGGAAAAGGAACGCCTGGTACCGATTGAGGGAACGCCGCCAGATTTATTCCACCCGCCAAAAGGTTGTCCGTTCGCTCCGCGTTGTCAGTTTGCGATGGAAATATGCGAGCAGCAAATGCCGGATGCTTCCACATTCACCGAGGGTCACGAAGCTGCATGCTGGCTACATGATCCACGCGCACCGAAGCTGGAAGAACTGGTGGCAGCAGGGAGGCAGACGTAGATGAGCCAAGCGTTGGTTGAAGTCAAAAATCTAAAAAAGCATTTTGAGATCGGCAATGGGATTACGCTAAAAGCAGTCGACGGCGTGACCTTCACCATTCATCGCGGCGAGACGCTCGGACTTGTTGGAGAGAGCGGCTGCGGGAAGTCGACGTTGGGCAGAACGATGATTCGACTCTATGAAAATACAGATGGAGAAGTTTTGTTCAAAGGCAAAAATGCACATCGCTTAAAAGGAAAAGAGGCAGAGCAATTCCACCGCGACGTCCAAATGATTTTTCAAGACCCGCAAGCAAGTCTGAATCCGCGCATGACCGTCATGGACATTATTGCGGAGGGCCTGGATATTCACGGCTTGTCCCGTGGTGCAAGAGCGGATCGCGTCAAAGAATTGCTTGAGCTAGTTGGTCTTTCTAAGGAACATGCGAACCGATTTCCCCATGAATTCAGCGGAGGCCAAAGACAGCGGATCGGGATTGCCCGGGCACTTGCGGTCGAGCCGGAATTTATCATCGCGGATGAACCGATTTCGGCGCTTGATGTGTCGATTCAAGCGCAGGTCGTGAATCTATTGGAAGACTTGCAGCAGGACAGGGGACTGACTTACTTGTTTATCGCCCACGATCTGTCCATGGTGAAACACATTTCCACTCGAATCGGTGTGATGTACCTCGGCAAAATGGTAGAAATGGCAAACAGCTTCGAGTTGTACGCAAAGCCACTTCATCCATATACACAAGCGTTGCTGTCCTCGATTCCGATTCCTGATCCGACAATCAAGCGGGAGCGCATCATTTTGCAGGGCGATTTGCCGAGTCCTGCCAATGCTCCGAGCGGTTGTGTTTTCCGAACAAGATGCCCTAAGGCCATGGAGCAATGCGCGGCACAGGTTCCTGAATGGCAGGAAGCCGCACCGAACCATTGGGTTGCTTGTCATCTCTATCAGTAGTTCGATTTTCTATCTTAATATATAGGGGGAAACAACGTGAAGAAATTAGCTGCCTTTGCCCTGTCGCTCTCGCTCGTCATCCCGGCTTTAGCTGGTTGCGGCGGTAGTGGCGAGTCAGCATCGACTGGAGGTACCACTACCCCAGGCGCTGCTGCCAAACAAGAAGTCGTGTTCAATGCCAAGTCTGAGCCGCCAGACTTGAACCCGCTCACCTCGACGGATACCACGTCCTTCTGGATCATGGATCACTTGGGGGAAGGCTTGTACACCAAGGATAAGGACGGCAATCCGATCCTGGGACAAGCCAAGGAAGTGAAGCTGTCCGATGACAAGCTGAAGTACACGTTCATTTTGCGCGATGATGTGAAATGGACAAACGGCGAGCCAGTGACAGCCGAGGATTTTGCTTTCACGTATATGAAGCATCTTGATCCAGCCACTGCTTCGACTACGGCTTACCTGCTCTATTACATTAAAGGAGCAGAAGCATACAACAAGGGCACAGGAAAAGCCGAGGATGTTGGTATCAAGGCCGTGGATGCAAAAACGCTCGAAATCGAGCTGGTCGCACCTACATCGTACTTTGACAAAATGCTGGCTACCCGTTACTGGCACCCAATCAACAAGAAGCAGGCAGAAGCCAATCCAAAATGGGCAGCAAATGCGGATACCTACATCTCCAACGGTGCTTACAAGCTCGTATCCTGGAAACATGACTCCGAGCTCGTTATTGAAAAGAACGAGCATTATTGGAACAAAGCGGACGTAAAAATGGAAAAGATCACCTGGAAAATGGTGAATGACGCCACGACTGCTTATCAGATGTACAAGAGCGGTGAGCTCGACTTCAACAAAGAGATGCCATCTGACATCCTCGCGCAAGAAAAATCGAGCCCAGACTTTAAATCCGTTCCTTACTACGGTACGTACATGTACATGTTTAACGTAACGAAAGAACCATTTACGAATAAAAAAGTTCGCAAAGCATTCGCCATGTCACTCGACCGTAAAGCACTGTCCGAAATGGTGAGCCAAGGTGGAGAGACACCAGCTTACTCCATGGTTCCGCGTGGAGCGATGCAACCAAACGGAAAAGACTTCCGCGAAGAGGGTGGAGACTACTTCAAAGAAGATTACGAAGCAGCGAAGAAGTTGCTGGCGGAAGGTATGCAAGAAGAAGGCTGGTCCACATTGCCAGAAGTAACACTCATGTACAACACCGATGAAAGCCACAAGAAAATAGCACAAGCGATCCAAGAAATGCTCAAGAAAAACTTGGGCGTAGAAGTGAAAATGACAAACCAAGAGTGGAAAGTGTATCTGGACACAACGAAACAAAAGAACTATCAAATGGGCCGTATGGGCTGGGTAGGTCAAATCAACGACCCTGCGTTTAACCTGGACTACTATTTGGGTGAAAGCCCGAACAACCGTACTGGTTGGGTGAACAAAGAGTATGATCAGTTGAATATGGCGGCAAAAGTTGAGCAAGACCCGAACAAGCGTATGGAACTGCTTCATCAGGCAGAAGCCGTTTTGATGGATGAAATGCCGTTTATTCCAGTCTACCACTACCAGCAAAACTATTTGGTGAAACCGAATCTGGAAGGTCTCACTTTCCCAGTCAACGCGTTCCCAAGCGCTCGCTGGGCAACGAAAAAATAGAAAAAAAGAGGAGCTTCTCCTCTTTTTTCTCTTTACATACTCCAACGTGCATCTAGCCAAAGAGGAAAGGATGATTTCTCGTGATTTTGGACTATCTGCAAGTGAAATCCGCGTATCAATTGAAGGTGGTACCGCAGCGTAGAGAGATTACCTTTTTAACGAAGTTGACAGGTATTGCGCAGTTGTGGCGCTGGAATGAAGCGTCCAATTGCTCGGAGCAAGTGACCTTCTTGCCTGATCGTGTGGTAGAGGTTGACCATTCCCCATGTGGAACGAAAACGATCGTCGGTATGGACAACAAGGGAGACGAGCGGCAGCAGTTCTTTTTGCTGACCGACAATGGTGCAGTTGTAAAACCGCTGACGGACGCACCCGATTACTTTCACTATTTGGGGGGCTGGTCACCGTGTGGGCAAAAAATCGCGTGGTCCAGCAATCGTCGCAATCCGCGCAGCTTTGATATTTTTATACAGGATGTCGAGAGTGGTGCGTATGAGGAAGTCTTTCGCTATGATGGGCGCACAGATCCAATCGGCTGGCTGCCAGACGGGACAGGACTCATTTTCAGCGTGCAGGAGACCAACATTGACAATTGCCTGTATTTGTTGAATCTGCAAACGAAGGAAGCACAAAAGCTCGCCATTTGCAGCAAACATGCGCGCTACCATTCCTTGGTACTGTCTAATGAAGGCAAAACAGGATATCTCGTAACCAACCGTGATGAAAACACCAAAGCGTTGTGCCGCTTCTCCCTGCATTCAGGAGAGCTGGACAAACTGGTGCACGACCCGAAATGGGACATTGAGGAGGCCCAATTATCTCCCGATGAGACACTTCTTGCCTTCACGATCAATGAAGGAGGCTACTCCGTTCTTGCTCTCTATTCCTTGACAGAGCAAAGCTGGGAGCGGGTAGAGGAAGCACCACGAGGAGTGATCTCTTCCTTGGCGTGGGTGAGTGATGATCAGCTCGCCTATACACTGAAAAGCCCTACACTTCCGGGCGACATCTGGACGTACACCATTTCGGAGAAAACCAGCAGACGTGTGACGAACATTGGTCAATCTGATGCTCTGGAAGATAAACTCATCGAGCCGGAATTGTGCACCTTTTACTCATTCGATGGCTTGGAAGTGCCGTATTTCCTCTATGCCAAAGATACATCTGAACATGCAGAGAAAAAACCAGTCGTCGTCTATGTCCATGGCGGGCCAGAGAGCCAAATTCGCCCGGAGTATCATCCCGTTTTTCAATTTTTGGCGAACGAAGGCTTTACGGTGGTAGCACCGAATGTTCGCGGTAGCATGGGCTATGGTCGGGAATATGTTCAGCTCGATGATCGTCGCAAGCGGATGGATTCTGTAGCAGATTTGGCTTGGCTGGTCAAAGATTTAGGCAACCGCCCAAGCGTAGACCCGAATGCGATCGGAATCATGGGTCGCAGTTACGGAGGCTTCATGACACTGGCTGCGCTTACGCATTACCCTGACCTGTGGGCTGCGGGTGTTGATATTGTGGGGATTTCCCACTTCAAAACCTTTTTGGAGAACACCGGGGAATGGAGAAGGAGATTGCGTGAGGTGGAGTACGGGTTCCTCGGCGAAGACGATGACTTTTTTGAAGAAATTGCTCCGTTGAATCACTCCCATAAGATCACGGCTCCGCTTCTCGTATTCCATGGACGCAATGATACGCGCGTTCCTGTCAGCGAAGCGGAACAGCTCGTAGCAGACATGAGAGGCAGGGGACAAGAAGTCGATTTGCACATTTTTGAGGATGAAGGCCACTTTACCGAAAAGCTGGACAATCACATCACGTTGAATCAAAAGATTTCCCAGTTCTTTTTGGAGCAACTTGCATCCACCCATAAAATCGAGGAGTGATTAGGATGACGCAAGCAAAAAGAGGTATAACGGCTGAAGATTTGTATCAAATGCGGTACGCGAGCGATCCACAGCTATCACCAGACGGAAAAACGCTTGCCTATGTGGAAAATCAAATCGATGAGTCCCACTCATACCAAAATCACTTGTTCTTACGCAAATTGGATGCGAATGAACCACAGCCTCTGACGTCTGGCTCCCGCGACACCTTTCCGCGCTGGTCGCCGGATGGTTCAAAGATTAGCTTTGTCTCGAATCGATCTGGAAAACCACAGATTTGGCTGATCGATGCAACCGGAGGAGAAGCAAGGCAGCTCACACATTGCAAAAACGGCGTCAGCAATCCGACTTGGTCACCTGACGGCGAATACATTGTCTTTTCGTCTCTCTTGGATGAGGGTGAAACATTCACAGACCTCGAGGGAACAGAGGAAAAAGGAAGGGCCAAAGCCATTCATGTCGGAAGATTGAAGTACAAATCCGATGATCTCGGGTTCATTTACGAGAAAAACAAGCAACTGGCCATTGTTCATGTCGAAACAGGCGAGGTTACACCACTCAGCGATGGCCCATACAATCATACGATTGGCTCCTGGTCGCCGGACGGAAAATGGCTTGCCATTACGGCAAACCGAGCAGAAGACCCTGATTTTCAGCATAGTGTTGACGTTTTTCTCATCCCTTTTGAAGGGGGAGAATGGAAAAAGCTGACCAACAGCAAAGGTATTTTTGCCTATCCAACCTGGTCACACGACGGTAAGAAGTTAGCGTATATCGGAAGTGAATTGGACACGCATTTGTACGCAGCACAGAAGCGCATCTGGGTATATGATTTTGAAAAGGGCGATTATACTTGCCTCACAGCGGATTGGGATGTACAGGTTGGCGATTCTACCATCGGAGACATGCGCTCGCCTGGTCACCCAAATCCAGGCGCTGTATGGACAACGGACGGAAACGGCATGTATTTTATCGCAAGCGAACGAGGAAATTCCGGCATTTATCACGTAACACTCGACGGACAGGTCACGAATGTCGTAACGGGCAACCGGAATATTTACGGCTTTTCGCTGCATGAAAACGAACAAACGGTGGTTGCTGCTATCAGTGACCCGTTTACGCCGGGCGACTTGTATCAAATAAGTCTGAAGGACGGAGAAGAAAAACGTTTAACAGCGCTGAACGAAGAGCTATTTGCGGGCATTGAGCTTGCTGTTCCAGAAGAAATGGAGTTTGTCGCAAAGGATGGCTGGAGGCTGCACGGTTGGATGCTCAAGCCTGTCGGTTTTGAAGAAGGGAAAAAATACCCGATGGTTCTGCAAATTCATGGCGGGCCTCACTCCATGTACGGAAATACGTTTTTCCACGAGTTCCAGTTGCTGGCTGCAAAAGGCTACGCCGTACTCTATACGAATCCGAGGGGGAGCTTTGGCTACGGAGAGCGTTTTGTTCAGGCGTGCTGCGGAGACTATGGAGGAAACGATTACCGCGATTTGATGACGGCGGTGCAATTTGCATGCGATCATTTCGATTTTGTCGATGAGGATCGTTTAGGTGTCGCAGGCGGCAGCTACGGTGGCTTCATGACGAACTGGATCGTCGGTAAAACCAATCGATTCAAAGCGGGTGTAACTGATCGGAGTATTTGCAACTGGGTTAGCTTTTACGGGGTCAGTGATATCGGTTACTTTTTCACTGCCGAAGAGATTCAGGCAAATCCATTCACGAATCCGGAAAAAATGTGGCAGCATTCACCGATTCGCTTGGTAGAGAACGTCGAGACGCCTCTATTGATCATGCATGGCGAACATGACTATCGTTGCCCGATCGAACAGGCCGAGCAGCTTTATGTAACATTGAAGCATCAAGGCAAGGCTCCGGTGTCGTTTGTCCGCTTCCCGGGTGCCAGTCATGAACTTTCCCGCAGTGGTGATCCCGAGCAACGTGTATTGAGACTGCAATATACGACGGATTGGTTTGACAGCTATTTGGTCGCACACCAGAAAGAGAAAGTCGAATAAGCAGGTAAATGTCAATAGGAGGTGCCCGATCGTGAACAAAGAACAAGTCTTAGGTATCGTACAAGAAAAGTTGCCGCATGCAATCGAGAACTTGAAGCAATATTTGCGTTTTCCTACTGTATCCGCGCAGCATCAGGCCATTCCTGAGACAGTTGAATACGTGGTCAAGATGATTCATGAGCTTGGCGGAGAGACAAAGGTACTCGACAATCTTGGCGGTAATCCAGTCGTGTATGGGTTTTTTGCAGCAGGCAGTGAAGGAGACGATAGCAAAACGATCCTCTTTTACGATCACTACGATGTTCAACCACCTGAACCGTTTCATGAGTGGAACACGGAACCGTTCGATCCTACGATCATCGATGGAAAGCTGTATGCGCGTGGTGCTGCCGACAATAAAGGTGATCTCGTTGCCCGTCTGACGGCGATTCAGATTTTGCAGCAGCAAGCGGGTGGTCTGCCTTGCAACATCAAGTTTCTGATCGAAGGAGAAGAAGAGATTGGCAGCCCGAATCTGGAGCCATATCTTCGAGCGTACAAGGAGCTTTTCCAGGCGGATGCCTGCATTTGGGAATTCGGTGGAAAAGACGAGAATGAGCGAATCAGCATGGTTGCCGGGATCAAAGGCATGGCGTACCTGGAACTGACATGCGTTGGAGCAGATATCGACATGCACTCCTCTGTCGGTGCGTATGTAGACAATGCAGCATGGCGCCTCGTACAGGCATTAGCGACGATGAAAAATCAGCAAAACGAGATTTTGGTCGAAGGCTTTTTCGACGGGATCGAGGAACCGACAGCGGATGAAAAGAAAGTCGTTTCTGAATTGCCGTTCAGTGAAGAGGCGACAGCAGCGCTATACGGTTTGAAACGCCCACTGATTACCGCGGCAAACAACGTGGACCCACGAGAAGCTATGGTGTTCCATCCGACCATGACCATTTGCGGTCTGGAGAGCGGCTATACAGGAGAGGGCTCGAAGACAGTGCTGCCGAAAAGCGCGAAGGCCAAGCTGGATTGCCGCCTTGTCCCAGGACAAGATCCACAGCACATCATGAATTGCATCGAAAATCATTTGGAGAAGCATGGTTTTACGGATATTACCGTCACCATGATCAACGGGCAAAGAGCGTATCGCTCCGATTTCCACCATCCATTTGTTGCTCACGTACTGGATTCGGCCCGCGTCATTTACGATCAGGAGCCAGTACTTTCGCCAAACGCGGCAGGCACAGGTCCGATGTATATTTTCGGGGAACAGCTAAAGCTTCCGGTTGTCAGTACAGGGGTAGGCTGGGTTGGCTGCAAAGTACATGCGCCGAATGAATCTATCCGTTTGAAAGACTTCCAGGAAGGTATTGCCCATATGGTTGTCATGCTCTCTGGATTTGCCAAAGCGTTGTCAGAGTAGCAACATCCAAAGGGAATGATCATACAATCCGATAGCGAAAAGGGGACCTCTCGTGTAAAAAGGTCTCCTTTTCGATTTGGAACCCCCTCATAGCACTTCCAGAGTGGACTTTGCTTTTGCAAACCATGTACAATCGTAAATGATAATGTACATACATCTACAGGAGGCGAAATGCGTGAACAGCGATACACATCCATTCGAAATCGCAACCTTTGCAGGCGGATGCTTCTGGTGCATGGTCAGTCCGTTTGACAAGATGCCAGGCATTCAAAAAGTCGTCTCCGGCTATACAGGCGGTCATGTCGAAAACCCTACCTATGAACAGGTATGCTCTGATACGACGGGACACTATGAAGCCGTCCAAATCACCTATGATCCGTCGCTCATCTCCTATGAGGAATTGCTGCAAATGTTTTGGAGGCAAATCGACCCGACTGACGCTGGTGGTCAATTCGGTGATCGAGGTCAATCGTATGCGCCAGCGATCTTCTATCATAATGAAGAGCAAGAAAGGCTTGCGCAAAAATCCAAGCAAGAGCTGGATGCGAGCGGTCGTTTCCCGAAGCCCATTGCAACGCTGATTTTGCCAGCCAAGCCGTTCTATCCGGCGGAGGAATATCATCAGGACTACTATAAGAAAAATCCGGTCCGCTACCAATACTACCGTGCGGCATCAGGCAGAGCGAAATTCACCAAGGAAGCGTGGCGCGACCGATCGAAGCAAGAAGAGTTGAAAAAAATCTTGACTCCGCTTCAGTACGAAGTGACGCAAAATAACGGGACAGAACGTCCTTTTACGAATGAATTCTGGGATCACAAGGAAGAGGGCATCTACGTAGACATCGTCTCCAACGAGCCTTTGTTCAGTTCCTTGGACAAATTCGATTCTGGCTGCGGATGGCCATCCTTTACCAAGCCCTTGCAAGAGGAAAACGTAACCGAGCATGTGGATTTGACCCATAATATGATTCGTACAGAGGTTCGCAGCAAAGAGGCAGATTCTCATCTCGGCCACGTTTTCGAGGACGGTCCTGGGGAAAATGGTTTGCGCTACTGCATCAATTCAGCTGCATTGCGCTTCATTCCGAAGGATCGTTTGGAGGAAGAAGGGTTCGGGGAGTATAAGCGATTATTTGAAAAAGAATAGAGTGTGGACCGCTACTCTCTGGGAAACATGGGAGAAGGGCGGTCTTTTTGCTAAACATACAACTAGGTAGACATAAGAGCATGCAGGGAGGGTCCAATGAACACACAGACATTCTTACACAGAAGAATTGGACTGTTACTCGCAGCAATCATGGTTATGGCAGGCTGTTCTTTCGGTCAGGAGTCGCCTCACAACAATCAAATCGTACCGACACCCCAAAATGTTGTCGAGGGTGGGACGTTAATCATTGCACGAATGTCAGATGCGGCAAATCTCGATCCTCATTTTATTTTGACAATCAATGAGGCGAGTGTCGTCCAAGGAAAAGTGTATGAAGGGCTCGTCAAACGAGATCGGAACATGAACATTCAGCCACAGCTGGCAACGGCATGGGAACAAATCGACGATCTTACTTGGGAGTTTACTCTCCGACAAGGCGTTGTTTTTCACGATGGGACACCCTTTCATGCAGAGGCAGTCAAGAAAACATTTGATCGCGTATTAGACCCGGCGGTGGCTTCTCCCCGAGCAGCCATGTTCGATAAAATAAAGCAGGTAAGAGTCATCAATCCGTACAAAGTGCAATTTATTCTTCACAAGCCATTTGCGCCATTGCTTTCTATTTTGGCCAGTCACGAGGGGAGCATCATTAGCCCTACGGCAATCGATAAATACGGGCGGGAATTATCGCAGCACCCGGTTGGTACTGGCCCTTATCGGTTCCAATCATGGGAGCATGGCAGTCAAATCACGTTGAGCAAAAACCAGTCCTACTGGGGCGAGGCAGCCACGCTTGATCATGTCATTTTCAAGGTTGTTCCCGATGATGCGGCTCGCATTGCGATGGTCGAGAATGGAGAAGCACATGTGGCAGAGTCGATCCCTGTCATGGAGCTGGATCGAATTCAAGCATCCAACCAGATGCGTGTCTACCGCAGTGATGCGCTTGGGACGGAGTTTATCGGGTTTAATGTATCACGGCCACCACTGAATGATCTCCGTGTGAGGAAAGCCATCAGTATGGCGATCGAGACGGGAGCGATCATTAAAGGGGTGTATAACAATGTGGGAACAAAGGCGAATTCACCGATTGGACCGCATGTGTTCGGTTACAGTCCAACTGTGAAAAGCTACCCGTACGACATCAACCAAGCGCGTCGGTTGCTCGCAGAGGCGGGCTATCCAAATGGTTTTCCCATTCAAATGATTACCTACAACAGACGGGATCGAATTTTGGTTGCCCAAGTGATACGGTCGCAGTTAAAAGGAATCGGCATCGACGCGGAGCTAAAAGTCGTCAGCTACGATGAATTTGTCCGAACGATTGAGCAAACGAAGGGTCATGAGATTTTTGTCAGTGGCTGGGCAAATGCAACCGGAGATGCCGACTATAATCAGTACAATTTGTTCCATACATCAGGCGGTGGGGCAGGCAACAGCTTTCAATACAGCAATCCCGGGCTGGATCGTCTCATCGAGGCTGGTCGTAGCGAAACAGATCCTGGAAAAAGACTCGCTATCTACGCAAAAGCACAAGAAGTGGAGCTGCAAGATGCTTTGGTTGTTCCGATTCGCAATTTGGAGAATTTGGCTGTGATTAGCAACCATATTCAGGGCTTCTCCATCAGTCCGGCAGGTTATCTGAATCTCGATCAGGTCGTGATTTCTCAATAAAACATGTAACGAAAAGCCGGTCAATTATGTCATAATAGGTACGTACTTTTTTACCTACATAATTGGATCAGCTCCCAAACGAAAGGAACGTTACAATGAGAAGTTTTCGACACCGACTTTTGCATCCGCTTGTACTCGTAACGGCATTGACATTTGTATTGTCTGGATGCAGCAGTAGTGCTGCTCCACAAGAACCACAGACACCACCATCCGTGGAGACGCCAACTCCTCCAAAGAAAGAAGAAGCGAAGCCAAAGGAGGAGACAACGCCTCTACCTGCTGAAACACCAAAGCAAGAACAACCGGAGCAACCCCAGAAGGCGAAGCCAACGGAGACGAAACCGGCAGAAAAGCCACCAGCGGGTCAGCCGCCTGAGCTATCGTTCCCGGACATCGAGGTTGTTGGTGAGCCTGAGAGTGTTGCTGTGCTGGTGAACAAACAACGCAAGCTTCCGGAAAATTATCAGCCAAATGATTTAGTGTTTCCAAACGTTCCTTACCTACTCCCTGAAAAGAGCGAGAAACGCAAAATGCGCAAAGAAGCAGCGGGTGCGCTTGAGCAGTTATTTGCGGCAGCCCAGGCTGACGGTGTCCAATTGGCTGGCGTATCAGCCTATCGCTCCCACGCCTACCAGAAAGCGCTGTTTAATCGCTATGTAAAAAAAGACGGCGTAGAGAAGGCACGGACTTACAGTGCCGTTCCTGGGACGAGTGAGCATGAGACAGGACTCGCGATTGACGTCTCTGGGAAGGATGGAAAATGTGCTGCAACGAGCTGCTTTGCCGGAACCAAGGAAGCAAAGTGGCTGGATGAAAACGTCGAGAAGTTTGGATTTATCATTCGCTACCCAGAGGGAAAAGACGCGATTACGGGCTATATTTATGAGCCATGGCATTTGCGGTATGTAGGTACCGAGATTGCGCAAGAAATCGGAGAAAAAGGGATTACGCTTGAAGAGTATTCAGGTGCGGTGCCTGTTTCCACACCAACGAATTAAAGAAACAACGCCGATCGCTCACCGAAGAGATCGGCGTTTTTGCTAGGTAGTTATGCTATAATGTTCACGGGTGAAGATAATGGTCGAAAAATCAATCAGAGAACGTATTATTGAAACATCCATGCGCTTGTTTGAAGCAAATGGCTACCACAAAGTGACTGTGGATCAAATTGTGAAAGAAAGCGGCACGTCAAAGGGAGGATTTTATCACAACTTCAAATCAAAAGATGAACTCCTCTACATCATTCATGATCAATTTATTACGTATGTGCTGGAGAAAGCAGAGGAAGCTTACGAGAAGTGGGATACCCCGACAGAAAGACTACAAGCCATCGTAAAATCCTTCGTTATGATGATTGATCTGTATCGCTCTCAGGTTACGATTTTTTATCAGGAAAGCTTGTTTTTAGCTCCGGAGTACTACACGGATATTGAAACGAAACGGGATCGTTATAAAAAAATTATGTTCACCGTCATTTCGGACGGGATCGAATCGGGTGAGTTCCGTCCCGAGCTGCCTGTGCCGATTGTGTCCATGGCTATTTTTGGCATGGTGAACTGGATTTACAAATGGTATCAAAAGTCAGGGACGTACTCGATCGAGCAAATCGCGGATATTTATGCAGATATGGTTCTTCATTCCGTTTTGAAATCAGAATCGATGGAAAACCCGGCCTTTCAACGTTTTTTCCTGCAATCACAAGAAAATCCCTTCAAGCCATTGTAGGGATGCTAACAAGGATCATGCGGCTACACTCAAGCTTTTCGATAGGAGACAGGGGCATAGTCGCTTGATGGTCCCTTATAAAATCCTTCGATCAGACCAACTAGTTGGTCTGTACTAGTATTCTGACATTTGTTATAATATCAAAAAGACCAACTAGTCGGTTCGTGAAATTATGCCAGTCAGATTCGGAAATAGGGGAGGAATAGTCGTGCTTACCATTTACGAATTACGAGAACTTGTGAAGCTATTGGAGCAGACGGACATAGAATCTTTTGAGGTAAATGACGAGGATTCTTCTTTGCGTATCAAACGAAGAAATGGGAACCAAGTCACAGCTGTACATCAGCCCCCCGTACAAACGAAAAGCGCGCCAATCGTGACGGCGGCACCCGCTGTTCTTTTGCCTAAAAAAGAAACGATTGAGCGCCCGGTCGCAACAGTACATGTGGAAGCTCCCCAGAAATCGGCGGAAGTGACGGAAAACTTGCATAAAATCACTTCACCTATGGTCGGAACCTTCTATGCAGCACCAGCCGTTGACGCAGCACCATATGTATCCGTAAATGATTGGGTAGAGCCAACTACCATTGTCTGTATTGTCGAGGCCATGAAGCTGTTTAACGAGATTGAAGCAGAAGTAAAAGGAGAGATTGTCCAAGTCTTGGTGGAAAACGGTCAGTTGGTCGAGCACGGACAGCCGTTATTCCTGGTGAAGCAGGCGTAATGGAGCAGCTTTTAAGGGGAGGACTGGAAGAGTGAGCAAACATACATGGTTCAAGGAATTCTCTGTTCCCACTTACGAGCAATGGCGGGAAGCGGCAGAGAAATCGCTAAAGGGTGCATCTTTTGATGCCAAGCTACTGACGCATTCGTACGAGGGAATTGTTCGCCAGCCAATCTATCGGTACGAAGATGTCAAAACATTGCCGCATCTGGAAGCGCTACCAGGAGAGGCGCCTTTTCATAGAGGGAATCAGCGGCCTGGCGGGCAAAAGGAACAGAAATGGGAAGTCTGTCAGGAAATCAACGCAACGAGTGCCAAGGCATTTAATCAGGCAGCCGTAGAAGACTTGGCGCGCGGACAAACGATGCTGCATCTGATAGTGGATCATGCGACATTGGCTGGACTTGACCCTGACGAAGCATTGCCGGATACGATTGGTCACAAAGGCGTATCTGTTTTTTGCCGAGAGGATATCGAACAGGCATTTGAAGGGGTGAAGCTTTCAGAGATCCCTCTTTACGTGAACACGGGGGCGCTTGGCTTGCCTATACTTTCACTCCTTTTGGCACATGTTGAAGCGACAGGCCAACAAGTCACCGAGCTTCGCGGATGCATCGGGCAAGATCCTGTAGCGGTTCTGCTAACAGAGGGCAAGCTCCCTTGTTCCTTGCAGATAGCTTATAACGCTATGGCAAGCATGACAAAATGGGCAAAAGATCATGCGCCCGCGCTGAAAACGATCCTGGTTCAAAGTAATCCTTATCAGGACGGCGGCGGAAATGCAGTAACCGAACTGGCTTTTTCACTGGCCACAGGTGTCGACTATTTGCAAGCGATGCTTGAACGGAGGCTTTCCATAGAGGATATCGCAGCACGGATGCAGTTCTCATTCTCGATTGGTTCTGATGTCTTCATGGAAATCGCGAAGCTGCGTGCGGCAAGAATGCTCTGGTCAAACATCGTGGCGGCCTACGGCGGATCAACGGAAGCCCAAAAGATGACGATTCACGCCAGAACCTCGGCCTGGACGAAGACAATCTACGATCCGTATGTCAATATGCTTCGCTCCACGACAGAAGCGTTTTCAGCCGTCATTGGCGGAGCAGACAGTCTGCATGTATCCGCATTTGACGAAGCGATCCGCCCCGCCAATGAGTTTTCGAGAAGAATCGCCAGAAATACGCAAATCATTTTGCAAGAAGAAGCACATTTGGCAAAAGTGATCGACCCTGCGGGAGGTTCTTGGTACGTAGAATGGCTCACAGATGCATTAGCGAAAAAAGCATGGGAGCTGTTCCAGCAGGTAGAAGCGCAGGGTGGCATGCTGAGCGCCTTAGAAGCAGGCTTCCCACAAGGCTTGATCTCCCAGATCGCGGATCAAAAAGCAGTGAGCATCGATACGCGTAAAAAACGTTTGGTTGGAACCAATATGTATGCCAATACGGCTGAGCAGCCACTCAAGGCCGAGAGTCTTCCGAGCATTTACGAAGAGCGAGCAGAGAAAGCACGATCCCTTCGGCAGAAACAGGACACGACTCTTCTTTCAGCAGAGCTAGATGCGTTGTCAAAACATACCGATGAGCTTGTGGCACAAGCAGTAAAAGCAGTGCTTCATGGAGCGACTGTGGGCGATATCGCCAAAGCCATGAAACGTGAAGATTCAGTGGAGACAACCATTCAGCCACTCCGTATTCACCGGGCATCCGAACGCTTTGAAGCCTTGCGGATGCAAGCGGATGATTTCTTGAAAACAACAGGCAAAAGACCGACCGTGTTCTTGGCGACGATGGGGCCAGTGGCAAAGCATAAGGCCCGGGCAGACTTTGCAGCAGAATTTTTTGCAGTTGGCGGCTTTGACGTTTTGCGCAAGCAAGCATTCTCTACCACTGAAGAGGCGGCCGAAGCTGCGGTGGCATCCGGTGCGATGATCTTGGTCGTTTGTTCAGACGATGCGAGTTATCCGGAGCAGGTTCCACCGTTGGCTCATGCAATCAAGCAACGTGTACCTCAGATGACGGTTCTGTTGGCAGGCTTGCCTGATGCGGAGCAGCTGGCTACTTATAAGGCGGCCGGTGTAGATGATTGCATCCACATGCGTTCCAATTGCTACGAGATGCTGAGAGAACTTCAGGAGCGGATAGGAGTGAGCTCATAATGAAGCGACCTGATTTTTCAAAAATGGCTTATCAGTCCAAACGAGATGTGTCTGATTTGTTTCCCCAACTGGGTTCAAACTCACAAGGAATGGAGCAAATGTGGCACACGCTTGAGCAGATCCCTGTAAAACCTCTGTACACAATGGAAGATGTGGAGGGCATGGATCACCTCGGCTACATGCCTGGTTTGCCACCATATACGCGCGGTCCGTATCCGACGATGTACGTGACTCAGCCATGGACGGTTCGCCAATATGCCGGCTTTTCTACGGCGGAAGAGAGTAACGCTTTTTATCGACGGAATTTGGCTGCTGGACAAAAAGGGCTGTCGATTGCCTTTGACCTTGCTACACATCGCGGCTATGACTCCGATCATCCCCGGGTAGTTGGTGATGTCGGGAAAGCGGGCGTGGCAGTTGACTCCATTCTCGATATGAAAATCTTGTTCGACGGCATCCCCCTCGATAAAATGTCCGTCTCCATGACGATGAACGGCGCGGTTTTGCCCATTATGGCGTTTTATATTGTGGCAGCTGAAGAGCAAGGGGTATCGCAGGCGGAGCTTACCGGAACGATCCAAAATGACATTTTGAAGGAATACATGGTTCGGAATACTTACATTTATCCGCCAGAAGCGTCGATGAAGATCATTTCCGATATTTTTGCCTACACCTCCAAGCACATGCCCAAATTCAACAGCATCAGTATTTCAGGCTACCACCTGCAAGAAGCGGGTGCGACCGCGGATATTGAATTGGCTTACACACTGGCAGATGGCTTGGAATACGTTCGCACGGGACTTGCAGCAGGCATTGACATCGATGCGTTTGCGCCGCGGCTGTCGTTTTTCTGGGCGATTGGCATGAACTACTTCATGGAAGTGGCGAAAATGCGTGCAGGCCGCCTGATTTGGGCCAATCTGATCAAACAGTTCCATCCGAAAAACGAAAAATCGATGGCACTGCGGACACACTCACAAACGTCCGGATGGAGTTTGACGGAGCAGGACCCGTATAACAACGTAGTGCGGACGTGCATCGAGGCCATGGCAGCGGCTCTGGGGCATACCCAATCTCTGCACACGAACGCTTTGGATGAAGCGATTGCGTTGCCGACAGACTTTTCGGCCCGGATCGCGCGAAATACGCAGTTGTTTTTGCAGGACGAAACAGAGATAACCAAGGTCGTCGATCCGTGGGCAGGCTCCTATTACGTCGAGTCCTTGACAGCCCAGCTCGTGGAAAAAGCGTGGGCGCACATCGAAGAAATCGAAGCACTTGGTGGTATGGCGAAAGCAATTGAGACGGGATTGCCGAAAATGAAGATCGAGGAAGCGGCTGCACGCCGTCAGGCACATATCGATTCGGCGAAGGAAGCCATAATTGGCGTGAACAAATACCGTCTGGACAAAGAAGATCCGCTGGAAATTCTCGAAGTCGACAATACAGCGGTTCGAGAAGCGCAAATCAGACGTTTGCAGGAGCTGCGCAGTAACCGTGACGAGGCGAGAGTGCAAGCAACACTACAGGCCATCACGGAATGCGCGAAAACGGGCGAAGGCAATCTGTTGGAGCTGGCCATTGAAGCGGCGCGAGCAAGAGCTTCTTTGGGCGAAATATCGGATGCCTATGAAAAGGTCGTCGGGAGACACAAGGCGGTCATTCGCTCCATCAGCGGCGTCTACAGTTCCGAATACGCTGATGCCGAAGAGGTAGCGGCTGTGCGCAAGATGGCAGATGAATTCGAGCAGTGGGAAGGCAGACGTCCCCGCATTATGATCGCGAAAATGGGTCAGGACGGACATGACAGGGGCGCGAAAGTGATTGCCACCGCTTTTGCCGATTTGGGCTTTGACGTCGATATCGGTCCGTTGTTCCAGACACCTGAGGAAACAGCGAAGCAGGCGATAGAAAATGACGTACACGTGATCGGCTTCAGCTCGCTTGCGGCAGGACATAAAACATTGCTGCCACAACTGGTGGAGGAGCTCAAAAAGCTGGGACGCGAAGATATTGTCGTCGTTATAGGTGGTGTGATACCAGCGCAGGATTACGCCTTTTTGCGAGAGCATGGTGCCGCAGCTATCTTCGGACCGGGAACAGTCATTCCTGTTGCAGCTCAGCATGTTCTGCAAGAGGTAGTGTATCGCTTGGAGGCTGCAGGACAATGACCGGGGGCAAGGCTGACAAGAATTTCTTGAACGTTTCCTCCAAGGCACGCCTCCCACGCTTATCCGTGGACCAATACGTCACGGGCGTACGAGAGAATAACCGATCGGTTTTGGCACAGGCAATTACACTGGCTGAGAGCAATGCTCCCGCTCATATGGATATGGCCCAAGAGGTGATCAAGCAGCTGCTTCCTCATACAGGTCGCTCCATACGCATAGGTATATCCGGTGTACCAGGGGCGGGCAAGAGCACGTTCATTGAAGCATTTGGCAGTATGCTCTGCGAAAAAGGTCATCGTGTCGCTGTTTTGGCCGTTGATCCGAGTAGTACGGTTACACGCGGGAGCATTCTCGGCGACAAGACGCGGATGGAGCTCTTGTCACGCAATCCACAGGCGTTCATCCGACCGTCTGCCACGGGCGGCACGCTGGGAGGAGTCAATCGGAAGACGCGGGAAACAATGCTGATCTGTGAGGCAGCAGGCTATGATGTGATTTTGGTCGAAACGGTCGGGGTCGGACAAAGCGAGACGACAGTCAGGTCTATGGTCGATTTCTTTTTACTCTTGATGCTGACAGGGGCGGGCGATGAACTGCAAGGAATTAAAAAAGGCATTATGGAAATTGCGGATGCGCTGCTGATCAATAAAGCCGATGGGGAAAACCGCACGCGTGCCTTGATCGCCAAAGGGGAATACAATCGTGTTCTGCATTACTTGCAGCCGGCAACCACTGGCTGGGAGACGAAGGCATACATGTGTTCTTCGCTGACAGGGGAAGGCATTGAAGATATTTGGAAGGTCATCGGTCAATTTCGTGAAACCACTATCCAATCAGGTGGCTTCGAAGCAAGACGCAAAGCGCAGCTACTCGATTGGATGCACAGTATGGCTGAGGACTACTTGCGCGCGACCTTTTTCGGCAACCAGCAAGTAGCCGAGCTGCTTCCCTCCATTGAAGGAGCCGTTGCGAGTGGCGAGATTTCACCGACGAGCGCCGTACAGCAATTAGTGGCGATCTATGAGAATGCGATCATGAAAAAGGAATAGAGAGATGGTGGCCCATATGAGCAGCAATATGTACGAAAAAATTGATGAATTGATGGAACGCAAATATAAAATCCAGCTTGGCGGCGGAGATGCTCGCATCGATGCCCAGCATAACCGCGGCAAGTTGACCGCACGTGAGCGGATCGAGCTTCTGCTTGACCCAGACACCTTTATGGAGCTGAACCCGTTTGTTGAGCATCGCGCTACGCATTTTGGCCTCGACCAGATGGAGGCACCAGGCGAGGGCGTCGTGACGGGCTACGGAAAAATCAACGGTCGCCCTGTCTATTTGTTCGCGCAGGATTTCACGGTGTTTGGCGGTGCTCTGGGAGAGATGCACGCCATGAAAATCGCCAAGGTAATGGACTTGGCAGCGAAAAACGGCGCTCCCTTTATCGGTCTGAACGATTCCGGCGGCGCACGTATTCAAGAAGGGGTAAGCTCACTGGATGGCTACGGCACGATTTTTTACCGCAATGCCATTTACTCCGGCGTGATTCCGCAAATCTCTGTCATCCTCGGTCCGTGTGCGGGAGGAGCCGTTTACTCGCCAGCGATTACGGATTTCGTGTTCATGGTAGAGAAGACGAGTCAAATGTTCATCACAGGACCAAAAGTGATCGAAACCGTTACAGGTGAAAAAATATCCGCAGAGGACCTAGGCGGAGCCAAAGTCCATTCGACGGTGAGCGGCAATGCCCATTTTACGGCAGAAACCGAACAGGAAGTACTGGAAGGAGTGCGCAGGCTGCTCAGCTTCCTTCCGCAAAACAATCGTGATCGCGCGCCTGTGATAAAAGCAGAGGAGAATAATGGTTGGCAGGAGGAGCTTTTGGAGCTGGTACCTGCTGAAAGCACGAAAGTATACGATGTGCGCAAGGTCATCGAAAAAATCGTGGATCACGGTGATTTCATGGAAGTACAGCCAAACTTTGCCCGCAATATCGTGGTCGGTCTGGCGCGTATCGATGGACACAGTGTCGGCATTATCGCGAACCAGCCGAAGGTCATGGCAGGTGGGCTGGACATTCATTCATCGGATAAGCTGGCACGGTTCATCCGGTTCTGCGACTGCTTCAACATTCCACTGCTGACCTTTGAAGATGTCTCTGGCTTTTTCCCGGGAATCAATCAGGAGCATGGAGGGATTATCCGTCACGGGGCGAAAATCTTGTATGCATACTCAGAAGCAACGGTTCCCAAAATCACCGTGATTCTGCGCAAAGCTTACGGAGGCGCTTATGTGGCGCTCAACTCCAAATCGATTGGGGCAGATGTCGTGTATGCATGGCCGAATGCAGAGATTGCCGTCATGGGTCCCGAGGGGGCAGCCAACGTCATTTTTGCAAAGGAAATCGAACAAAGTGAGGACCCAGCAGCGACTCGCGCAGAGAAAATAGCCCTCTATCGTGAAAAGTTCGCCAATCCATATGTCGCGGCAAGTCTCGGGATGGTGGACGACGTCATCGATCCGCGTGAAACCCGCCAAAAAGTCGCGCAAGCCCTGGAAATGCTAAGAAACAAGCAGGAAGACCGTCCGTACAAAAAGCACGGCAATATCCCATTGTAAAAAAACTATTTTCGAGGTCTTTTCATGGATGAGCGACCGCGTTTTAGCGGAAAGTTTTTATCCGCTCCAGAAAGCTTAAGCAAAGTCGCTTTGACATGTTGTACTTAAGCTTTCTTACACGAAAAAAGAAAGGAGCTCTGATCGTGCTATGAAGCTGCATGAACTGCGTGAATTCATCAAGCTGGTGAATCAGTCTTCCATTGAGGAGTTGGAATGGGAGAAGGGGAAGACCCGCATCGTGATCAAGAAAAGCGCACCAGTCGAAGTCGTGGCTGTCAATACACCTGTACAGGTGGGCGAAGTGGAGCATGGCTATCAGGAGGCAGCCGCCACTGCTGAGTCTGTCAATGTTGTTACTGAGGCACCTGAGGAAGAAGTGACACAACAAGTCATGTCGCCGGGAGTAGGACTGTTCTATGCGGAAGTGACAGTAGGGCAGACCGTTCAAGCAGGCGAAAAGGTTGGACGCTGCACGGCCGATGCTCTTCAGCTATCTGCGGATATTACGACCCCCGTTAGCGGAATCATCACGGAAATTCTCGTCATGGATGGTCAGTTTGTCGATTATGGAAAAGCTTTGCTTGTTGTCAAAACTCAGTAGGAAGGAGAGGGCCTATGTTTACGAAAGTATTAATTGCCAATCGCGGCGAAATCGCTGTCCGCATTATCCGCGCTTGTCAGGAATTAGGGATACGTACAGTCGCTGTCTTTTCTGAGGCGGACCGGGAAGCATTGCACGTAGAATTGGCGGATGAAGCGTATTGCATCGGACCTACGGCGTCCAAGGACAGCTATTTGAACATGGCACGGATTATGACGGTTGCTCTACACACGAAGGCAGACGCTATCCATCCGGGCTATGGCTTCTTGGCGGAAAACGCTTCGTTTGCCCAGCTTTGCCAAGATTGCTCCATTACCTTTATCGGTCCAGATCCGGAAGCAATCACCAAAATGGGTGACAAAGCCGTAGCAAAAGCAACGATGAGTCAAGCAAATGTTCCATTAGTTCCCGGCACCGACGGCTTGATTGAAGACATCGATGAGGCATTGCAGGTGGCGGAGAAAATCGGCTATCCTGTCATCGTAAAAGCAACGGCTGGAGGCGGCGGAAGAGGCATGCGTGTCGCTTTTGACGCCGAAGAGTTGTCCAAGGCGATTCGGCAAGCCCAGAAAGAAGCGGAGACGGCATTCGGCAACGCCGGTGTGTACTTGGAAAAATATGTAGAAGAGCCGCGGCATGTAGAGATTCAAATCATGGGTGATAAGCATGGCAACGTGGTGTACTTGGGAGAGCGGGATTGCTCCATCCAACGTCGTCACCAAAAGCTGGTAGAAGAAGCACCATCTCCTGCGCTGGACCAAGCTCTCCGCGAGCAAATGGGGCAAGCTGCGGTGGCGGCAGCCAAAGCGGTTTCGTACCACGGAGCAGGTACCGTTGAATTTTTGCTCGACAAGCACGGCCAATTTTACTTCATGGAAATGAATACACGCATTCAGGTAGAGCATCCTGTGACAGAGATGATCACAGGGATCGACTTGATCAAAGAACAAATATCTGTCGCAGCAGGCAATCCGTTATCCTTCTCACAAGAAGACGTGAAAATCAACGGATGGGCAATCGAGTGCAGAATCAACGCGGAGAATCCTGCGAAGAACTTTATGCCATCACCAGGGAAGGTCATCAATTACTTGCCGCCTGGCGGTTACGGTGTACGCGTGGACAGTGCCGTTTATCCTGGCTACGAAATCTCCCCCTTCTATGACTCAATGGTGGCCAAGCTGATCGTTTGGGGAACAGATCGCAACGAAGCATTGGCTCGTATGAAGCGGGCACTAGGTGAGTTTGTCATCGAAGGCGTGCATACGACGGTTCCCTTCCATGAGAAGCTGCTCGAGCATCCTGACTTTGTCGCAGGGAATTTCGCTACGAATTTTCTGGAAAAAAATATGTTGGATTTGTAACGAGCATGAAAGAACTGTGACAGAAATGCCTCTCTGTTACAGTTCTTTTTTCATTTATAGCAGTATTCATTTATACTACTAAAAAGAAAGGAGGTAACACCTTGATTGATGAGCTTCGAAAAATCGGATTGTCAGACCTGGAAGCCAGATGTTATTTGGTGCTTCACGAGGAACCGAAAATATCTGGATATGAAGTGGCCAAGAAAGTTTCCGTCTCTCGGACGAACGTATACGCTGCCCTTCGAGCATTGACGGAAAAGGGCATGTGCCGCATGATCGAATCGGAGCCTGTTCTTTATGATGCGGTACCAATCGAGCAACTGATTCGTTTGTTACAATCGGAATTTGATCAAACAACCCGTGTCCTTCAAGAACAGTTAAAATCCACCCCCAGAACGTCTCCTTCCTTTTATAATTGGCAAGGTGACAAAGCGATTGAAACAGCCATCAAACGTATCGTCTCAAATGCAAACAAAAGCATTGTTGTCGATATTTGGTCTGAAGATGTTCATTGGGTAGAAGAACCGCTGGTAGAAGCAGAAAAACAAGGGGTTGCTGTCACGCTAATATCCATTGGCGAATGCCATGCAAAGCTAAAAAATATTGTCGTACATAAAAGGAGTGCGGAATGGAATCAAGTGCAATCCAGGAAGTTCTCTATTCTTTGCGATGCACATTCGGCATTGCTGGGTAGCTTTGGGCGAGGGATCAAGCCCACTATACTGGAGACCGACCACCCGTCTCTCATTGAGTTACTGCAAAATGCTTTCTACCATGACATCATCATGGGTCAGATCGAGAAGGATTTCGGCCAAGTGCTGGAAGAGAAATATGGGAGTGACTATGTAAGCATTATCACACCTTACAGGGAATACTATAACGGGTGACATTTATTCTCCTCCTATCTTTGCAAAAAAAGAAGACAGTGGCTTCAAGTTCGAGGACGAATCTCGTTGTCCACTGAAAATAATGTATCAGACGCCCATGCCGCTCACGCGTCACCAGCAGACGATGAAAATGGGCGGATTGCGATATAATTACCTTACGGCTGGCGAAGGGAGGTCGGCAGTCAATGGTGCTTCGAGCCCGAGTTTTAGACTGACCTCAACGACCAGGTGCACCACAGATTGTTGCTCCAATGGGGAAGCACGCAGGATAGAATAACCATATGTGGTTGTTGCACCAGACCTTTAATCTTGCTGCCGTAAGGAGTGTTCTTGGATGGACGTCGTATACACCCATGTTTGCGGGCTTGACGTTCACAAAAAGAATATCGTCGCCTGCATCATCACCCCCAAAGGTAAAGAAGTCCGTACGTTTAGCACCATGATTCTACATAATGCCGATGCAGGTAGATAGACTTTTTGTTTGTTTATCTGGGGTATTTTTTCACTTTAGAATTCGGTTACATTTTTTATGAATAGGCTCAGCCTTAAACATATTTATCGGAGGAAAAAGTGTGTGTTAAGGAGGTTCCATGATAGCAGCTATTAAATCAATTTTGCAAAAAATAGATGAAATTAGAGAGAAAAAAATAACGCTACCTCCCCAGCAAAATGCTATATTCTTCAATCCTACGCTCAATGCTGATGAAATTTCTTTATTTGAGGAACAATTGAATGTTAAACTCCCTGATGACTTCAAATGTTTTTTATCCGAAATAGGGAATGGAGGGTTTGGTCCTGGCTATGGACTCATTCCGCTTGGCACGGAAACAATCATAGACCCGAGGATACCCGTAGGAAATCCGGACATCTTTGATACTGAAAAAGATTTCGCGTATGTATCGGCTTGGAACTATGAGCCGTTAAGACACGCAATAGAGAATGGCTCTTCGGATAAAGATAAATTGATGGAATATTACTTTTCGGTCGAACGGATAACTGGCGCTATCCGGGTTTGCGATTGGGGCGGAGGTGGTCTGAGCCTACTCGTTGTAAAAGGTCGTGAATATGGGAAAGTATGGAGTGATTACAGAGGAGATTTTGGCGGTATATTTCCTGAGACACTCTCAGACGAAGATCTTGGTCATCTGTCCTTTTTGCAATGGTATGAGGCATGGTTGGACGAAATCGTTTTGGAAGTATCGTTGGAAAAGCGTCGTTTCTGGTAGTTCACCTCTATTTGGGGAGGTCTGCTATACTTGGGGGTCATTTCTACTGCGTGTGGCTTTTTGTTGTGGAATCGAGGCTTGCAAAAGCTTAACGCTTCCAGTGGCGGATTATTTTTCTTTTTCCAGCCGATAGTTGGTGCTTTTTTAGGTTGGTTATTACTAGACGAACAGATTGGTTTGTCTTTTTGGATGGGTACAGCATTAATTTTTTTTTTGGGTGCTATTAGTCATTCGCGACGATAAAACCCAGAAAGAAACCAAAAAGGTGTTAGCTGAAAAGGAATGCTGACATAAACAGCGACAGTCTAGGATTTTATTCTATGGTCCTAGATTGCCGCTGTTGTTCTTTGGACGGATTAGTCTAAAACTAAATTCGACTGAGGTTGCCAATATATGAGCTTCAAAAACATTATGGGATTAACAACATCAGCCTAAGACTAAATTTTAGCTGTACACTCGTTATCAACCAAAAAGAGAATTAAACACAAAATGCTATCATGTAAATGACAGCCAATCCTTAGAGGGTTGGCTGTTTGCTATGGAGGAGCCTCTATTTATTCTTTCAACTCGTCAAGAAAGCTTCTTACAGCCTGATAATATCCATCAGGGTCAGTAGAATGAATATCATGCCCGCACTCAGCAAAACTTGCAAGCCTTGTGTTTGGCCTTTGGGTAACCATGCGCTCGGCTTGACTTTCATCCAGTACAAAGCTTTTTTTGCCATGAATCAGCAAGATCGGGCAAGAAGACGCCAGCCATTCGTTCCACCATTCCCCGTTAATGTGTCGTTGAGAGATAGGCATGCCTTTTAAATCAGAACGGAATCCCCAGCCTTGTTCATCCTCAAATACGCTTTCCGAAAAATAATCGACTGCCCGAACCCCGGCTTCTTCGAGGGATTTCCTAAGATCGTGTAAAGAAGGGGAGCGATGTGGGAGTTTTTCTGCAAAGGATAAGTCGGCCTTAATTTCTACGCCGATATCTTCCACGATGACTGCGTTCACAAGCTCGGGATAACGGGCAGCAAATTGATAAGCGTTGACGCCTCCTAAAGAATGCCCGACGATCGTAACAGGAGCTCCATCCAACACGGTCTGAACAAAGGCGAGAATGTCGTTGAGATAGCCTTCACGTGAATAATCCGTATCTGGGGCATGCTCGCTCCAACCGTGACCTCGTTGATCCAATCCAATCACGCGCCAATCTGTGAATCTGGAAGCAAACGCTGAAAAAGTTCGTGAATCATTCATATGACCATGCAGCAGGAGCAAAACTCTTTGACTGCCCCCGCCAAAATCGAGGTAAGATAGTTTTACGTTACCTGATTGGAAAAATTTCCTTGTTATCGTCCTGTTTTCTTGTGGCTGAAGCATATAGTAATTCCTCCTTATTTATCATAAGCGTCATGTCCAACTCGACTTCTCCTACACAATAACAGATAATAGTGACAGGAATTGTCATAATAAAAGCATTTGGAGAGTTATGCCATGCCAAAATCAAAAAGACTGCTGGAAATGATGATGACTGTCAACCGGAAGCGCAAGTTTACTGTGAGTGAGCTTGCTAACGAATTTGGCGTTTCAGGGCGAACCATACTCCGGGACCTGCAAGAGCTGAGTGAGTTAGGCGTGCCTTTGTACTCTGAGGTGGGACCGCATGGCGGATATCATGTTTTGAAGGAAAGGATTTTGCCTCCTATTGCATTCTCCGAGGAGGAAGCGGTCGCAATCTTTTTCGCGATCCATGCACTTCGACACCATACCTCTCTGCCATTTGAGACAGAATCCTCCTCGGCGCTGAACAAATTTTATCAGTTCATGCCGCCGGATATTCGCGATCGCATAGATCAGATGAAACGACGTGTTGATTTCGTAACACCGAAGCGGCAAGCAAGCTCCCCACATTTATCGGCGTTACTGGATGCCGCCATCCAACAAAAAGTATTCCTTATCACTTATGAAACACGCGGACAACAATCCAAGCGGGAGATGCAGCCGATTGGAATTTATACAAAAAACGGTTTATGGTACTGCCCGGCATATTGTTATCAACATCAAGATATTCGTGTGTTTCGTTGTGACCGTATCCATTCGGCCGAACAATCGGCATCGAAGCCATTGGATCTTCGAGACATTCACCTGGAAAATCGGCGGATCAAAACAGTGGAGGATCAGGACACGGTCCACTTAATTGCGGAGCTGACGATTGAAGGTGTGCAGGCTTGTGAGGCTGAACTTTGGCTTGCATCCATGCTGCATGTGCGGCAGGATGGAAGTGGTTGGTTGGAAGGAAATGTAGCGCGAAGTGACATCTTGTTTTTTTCAAAGTTCTTGATTGGGTTGGGGAAAGAAGTGACTGTACAGCATTCACCAGAAATAGTGGACGGCATAAAAACGCATTTGGCAGAACTGATGAACATTTATTCGCAATGAGGAGGTAGCCAAGGGGATACATAGCAATAACGGAAAGGGAGTTGTCTAATAGAAGCAGAGGAGAAGAAGTCGGATGGAATGGGCATACGTCAGCAAGACAAAGGATCTTGAGATCGTGCGAGCAGCAGTAGATCAATTAGATATTAACGAACGGGATCAACGCGGGCGAACACCGCTGATGCTTTTTATCACAAACCGAATGCCGCCAGAAGCAATTCAGATGCTATTGGATAAAGGCGCAGAGCTGGAAGCGGAAGATAAGCTGGGCGATACCGCGTTGAAAAAAGCCGTCAAATTCAAGCAGGTCGATGCCGTAAAACGACTGCTGCAACAGGGAGCCGAGCTTGACTCTAAGCATGGCATTTTGGCTACTGCTTGGAATGTGGCTAGGAACGACAAAGCGATTGCAGACCTGCTGCTCGAAACGAAAGGCGCAGTACGTCTAATACTGTCTTCTGAGGAAGAGGAAACGGTGGACGATATTTTATATGAGGAATCTGAGCACAAGCGGTGCAAGAAAATCAGTCTGCTTGATTCATCTGTTCTCCTTCATGCTGTAGTGAATGGCTACAACTGGGATGACGGACCGGAGGCGATGATTGCGGCTTTTGAGAATCCTGCCTGTGCAACGATCACTCTTTTGGATATGTATGAATGGATGGATGCCGACTACTGGCTGGAAATGGACGAGGAGGAAATCGCGGAATCGGAGGAACGAAAACGCTGGAGAATGCTCGCCATCCAATTAAAAGAGAAACTTGCAGATAAATAAGATAGGGGTTGATCATCATGTGTCGATATGGGATGTATGGTCCGTATAAACAAATATACGCCTGTTTCCCTTGCCGAAAAGTGTTCAAGCAAACCTCCAAGTATGAGATGACGGAGGAAGAATGGAACAAGATCAAGCATAGCTGTCCGCAATGTGGTGAGGGAATGAAGGAGATGGGGCATGATTTCAAGGCTCCGAAGCAAACGGATGTGAAGCAGTGGAAAAAGGTTGAAATCCTCTATCAGCATGGGTTTACCTATCATTCTTGTGGCTGTGGTGGTCCAGGCTACCGGCCAGCCCAATTACATGAAGTGAACGAATTTCTTGAAAGGAACAAGCGATTCAAAACAGAGGGAGAGAAATTGCTGAACAGACTCACTGTAAGAATGTAAAACGAGCAGGGGGCGGGGGATCGTGGCAACATTCTTTTTGATCATGATTTACTTGTCGTTTGTCAGCTTGGGCCTTCCCGATTCATTACTGGGGGCAGCTTGGCCGGTCATGCAAGCAGAATATGGGGCGGCATTTGGTATGGCTGGTGTGATTAACATTGTGATTGCGTCTGGAACGATCGTATCTAGCTTGATGAGCGGTGCATTATTAAAACGATTGGGAACAGGACGGATCACGCTGATCAGTTGTTTGATGACGGCAGCAGCCTTGCTCGGATTTTCTTTTGCCCCTTCGATTTTATGGTTGATGGTATTGGCATTGCCGATGGGACTCGGTGCCGGCTCTGTGGATGCTGCCTTGAATCATTATGTCGCCACGCATTATCAAGCGCATCATATGAGCTGGCTGCATTGTTTCTGGGGTGTGGGTGCTACACTTGGCCCTATTATCATGTCTGGATTTATGCGCGATTATGGTTTATGGCGGAATGGATACTTGACTGTTTCGCTCATACAATTTGCGTTAGTCGTGCTTCTAGCGTTTACGCTTCCTTTGTGGAAACGGATGGAAAACATACAGAATCATGCTGCCAAAGAGCCACATGTTCAGCAGTCTCATGGGCTGAGCGAGCAACCTTTACGGATAAAAGGCGTCAAGCTGACTTTGCTAACCTTTCTGTTCTACTGTGGGGCTGAAGCATCTGTAGGATTATGGGGGAGTAGCTTTTTGGTAAATGTAAAAGAGCTACCTGCGGCTGCGGCAGCGGTGTGGGTAGCCATGTATTACGGTGGCATTACTGTGGGGCGATTTATCACGGGCTTTGTTACCTTCAAAGTGAGCAACCGCGTCCTGATTCGCAGTGGACTTCTCATATCATTCGCTGGGGCAGCGCTGTTGATGTTGCCATTACCAATCTTCTGTTCGGTAATCGGTTTTCTGTTGCTCGGGTTAGGCTTCGCTCCGATTTATCCCTGTATGCTGCATGATACCCCAGAACGCTTTGGGAAAGAGCAAACGCAAAAGCTGATGGGCTATCAGATGGCAGTTGCGTACACGGGGGCCACGTTTCTACCTCCGTTGCTAGGTTGGCTTGCTGCACAGACGACCGTTTCGATTTTACCGTTTTTTATAGCCTTCTACATTGCGTTCATGCTATATGGTTCTGAGAGAGTCAATCGAATCATGAAACAACGGACTGTCCAGTCAGAAACAATCTAGCATGAGGCACTCGCTATTTTGTCGATAGCATGTTTTGCAAAGCTTTTCCGTATAAAGACAGGGGCATCTGGTCGCTGTTCATGTAATAAAAGATAGCCATGCCATTTTCTAAAGCAAGAATCGTCCATGCCATTTCATCCGCGGATAGAGTAGAGTCATTTTCTTTTGGCATCAATGTCTGAATGGCTTGGGAAAGATGCTGTACCGACTCGATGATCATGTTCGACCATCGCTTTCGAACAGACTCTTCGCGCATGGCATAAAGCAAAAATTCCAGGTTCAGCATGTTCCATGTACGATTTTGTTGCTGAACGGACATAAAATAGGCGTCCATGGCTTCTATAAAATGCGATAATGATGGCTGGTGATGAATTACGTGATGGATATTCGACACATGTAATTGCATCTGACCTTCCAAAATAGCGAGAAAGAGATCTTCTTTGGACTGAAAATGAGCATAAACAGCTCCTTTGGTAAAGCCAGCATGGTCTGCGATTTTATCAACGGAAGCCCCGTGGAAGCCTAACTGAGCAAAGGTCTCGATAGCTGCGTCAATGAGCAATTGCCGTGTTTCCTGTTTACGCTCTGCTTGGGTTAATCTGCGTCTGTTCATTCGTCCTCCTCCTTCTCTTGACAAGCATACCATATAGAATTAACATTCCATATAGTATTTAAATCCTTATTGGTATGTAAGATGCAAATGGCAGTTTTGTAGGATTTAACCGTCTACTATGTCATGCTATTTTGGAGTACGATAGAGATAGATCATCTAGTAAGAGGGGACAGTGTACGAATGCAGAGGGAAGAAAACGTTGCAACGCGGAATCGGCCTATGTCCAATATTTTGGCGCAAACGGTTAAGACGGGAATTATCAAATCGAATCTGATTCCGATGTTTGCCGGATTAACATTGGCTTTATATACGTATCACTTCAGTCTAATTGACAAGCTGCCAGAAATCTTATTTGCTACAATCGGCTCTATTTTAATCATGGGCGCAGCGGGTGCATTTAATAACGTATATGATCGCGATATCGATTCTGTCATGGAGCGGACGAAGAACAGACCTACGGTAACAGGCGATATATCAACGAAGACCGTTTTATGGCTAGCATCCCTGATGACGATTTTTGGCTTGGTGGCTCTCGTCTTGGCATCACCGTTGGCTGCTATCATGGGTTTTCTCGGACTGTTTTTTTATGTCGTGCCTTATACGATGTGGACCAAAAGAAGAACGGTTTATAACACGGAGGTAGGGAGTATTTCTGGCGCAATGCCCCCGCTCATCGGTTGGGCTGCCATTCACCCGGATATTACGCATCCTGCTATCCTTGGTCTCTTTATCATCATGGTCATTTGGCAAATGCCTCACTTCTATGCGATCGCGATTCGCAAGCATGATGAATACAAGGCGGCTGGGGTTCCAATGTTGCCCGTGGTCAAAGGTGCAAGACGTACCTACATTCAAACCAATGTTTATTTGGTTATTTTAATTGCTAGTAGTTTTCTATTTTGGTCATTAAGCGTTGGTCTTACGTTTATGGCGCTGCTCCTGAATATTTTATGGCTGGTTCTGAGTGTTTTTGGATACCGGAAAATGGATTCACAAAAATGGTCGAAAACGATGTTTATTTATTCGCTGATTCATATGACGGTGCTGTTCTCGACGGTGATTATTTATTCACTGATGGGCATTATCTTCAAACTGTAAATCAGTGATCATCCAAGCTGCCTTCACTTAGAGGGCGGCTTCTTTTTTTGTCTGGGAATCTTGTGGCATAGCTGGATCTTCTCAAGTTAAACCAAAAATGGGCGCATGATCATGGAACGAATACCTAATGTCACTTCATAAATCTAGAGTAGCTCCATGAAGTGGCGGAGGTGAAGATGAATGGATGATTTCAAAAAAGAGCTAAAAAAACTAAAGGCTTCCGAAATAAAATCGGATCACGTACAGCGTTGGGATAAACAAAAAATGAATGAAGCGACGCTTGTTCGTGGCCGATGTGGATGTGGTAGATGCGGTTGTGGCCGCTGCGGGCGTTGTAGTTGTAGTTGTAGTTGCAGTTGTTCCTGCTTCTGCTCCTGTAGCTGTTCCTGCTTCTGCACATGCACCTGCACTTGCTTCTTCCCATGCTTTATCGTATAACGATAAACCGAATGAAGCGCCCTGCCAGGATGACGTTCTTGGCAGGGGTTTTGTTTTTCTAGCTGGCATGTGAGACAACGTGTTCTACATAAAATGACGATGACACATCATGTCGCAAAAGGACTGATCTCGCATAAAAAGGGGGAGGAGAATGGTTAGGCTGAATCCTTCAATGCGCATAAAAGTGAAGCGGGATACGGTTTATCTGCCTGATTCAGATGGGAGTGTATACTTTCGGAACAACATCGGAACATTTCGAATGAAGGGGGATATGATTGATCGATGGGTTGACCAGCTCATGCCGATGTTTAATGGGGAGTACACGCTGGCCCAATTGACTGACGATTTGCCGGAAGAATACCAGCAACAAATATACCAAGTGGCAGACACGCTTTTACAAAATCGATTTCTTCAAGACATCAGTCGAGAGAAGCCACATGAACTATCGCCTGAAATCATGACGGCCTATGCAGAACAGATTGAATTTTTGGACCAGTTTGGCGGATCGGGTGGATATCTATTTCAAAAATATCGAACGGAAAAGGTACTAATCATTGGGGCAGGTTCCTTTCTCCTTTCTGTTGCCCACGCCTTGCTAGAATCAGGCTGCGTTCAATTCCATTACGTCATCACGAACGAAGCTCCTACGAATCGCGGGCGATTAGACGCCATCATCGAGCATGCTCGCAGGAAAGACGCGCAAGTCAAGCTGGAGGAGCTGAAACCAGCGTCGTGGGGCATTGCAGAGTGGTCGGAGGCTATTGAGCCTTTCGCTGCTGTTTTGTACACCTCAGCGCAAGTAAGCAAGGATGAAATGAGCGTCATTCATTCCGCATGCAGAGAGAGGCAGAAAGTATTTGTTCCTGCCGTTTGTCTGATGCAAAAAGGAATAGCTGGACCGCTGATTAATCCCGAATCAGCCGCTTGCCTAGAATCGGCTTGGCGTCGTTTGCACCGACAGACTTTATGTGCGGATCCCGATCAACATCCATTTTCAATGACGGCAGCAGGGATACTGGCGAATATTGCAGTGTTCGAATGGTTTAAACATGTGACTGGTGTCAATGAAGCGCAGAATGAAAACAAGGTGTATGTTCTGAATTTGGAGACATTGGAAGGAAGCTGGGGATCATTCCTGCCCCATCCGATGGTGAATAAAGAGATGTGCCTGGAGATATTGGATAGAAAAGAGCTTGAATCTCGACTAGCCGATAAGACAGAACCAAAGGAAGGACTACAGTCTGTGTTTCAGTCGTGGACCTCATCGGATACAGGAATTTTTCACAACTGGGATGAGGGTGAGCTCACGCAATTACCGCTCACACAGTGTATGGTTACAGCTGTCGATCCTGTCTCAGAAGGCCCGGCGGAGCTGATGTCGCCAGTTATCTGCCCTGGTTATACCCATGAAGAGGCACGTAGAGAAGCGGGGCTTCTTGGGGTAGAAATGTATGTTGGAAGATTGGTGAACCACCTTGCAACCACAGACGCTGCTTTCCGAGCTGTAGGAAATGGCAATATCGGAGTCGGCGCAGGGGAAACGCCAGCAGAAGGACTTAATCGTGCACTTCGACATTGCTTGACGATCATGTATACATCAGAAATGAAAGGGAGACAACCAACAGGACGACCAGTACGCGTTGACACGATTGCTGATGAACCATGCCAATTTTATGTCCGGTCACTTACTACGTTGGGTGAAAAACCAATAATTGCAAAGGGGTATGAGGTGTCCGGATTTCCGGTGTATTGGGTGGGAACGCTCGCGGGTTGGTACGGGAGTATTGGCTTGCAGGAGCGAGATGCATTGCGATCAGCGCTGATGTTTGCCTTGCAACAGGTTCAGACTCCATCCAACCAAGTCTCTAAGTATGTCCTGACAGCGCAATCTGTTGGATTAACGGGTGAAGCCATCGAGCTTGCACTAAACAGCGTTCAGGAAGAATCGGAAAGAGCAGTATGGATACAAGCTCTCGAGGTGCTGGCCCTTCATCACCTTACTCCGCTAGTCATGAATGCCGCGATAGAGCCTTTCCTGGAAGAAGACCTTGGCGGTGTATTCGCCCTGCAGCTTTCGAGGGAGGTGCCCAATGACATCTGATATTCTGCTTATCGGAGACGGAGTACTGGCAGAGCTGGTTTCGGAACGTTTGAGAAAGGACTATCGTGTGTGGCACAGTGAAACCATGGAGTCGGCGACAAGTCGAGCTGATTTGGCTCTCCTGTTACACGATACGTACCATCCTGCCTTGCATTTGCAGGCAGAAAAACATTTTCGGCAAACAAATATCCCATGGCTACGCGGCTTTGTTTCATTCGGGGAGGCCATCGTAGGCCCGTTGGTTCGTCCAGGTCAAACAGGCTGCTCCCAGTGTGCAGATATGCGGCGACTGATGGCGGGACGCGATCGCAAAGAGATGTGGAAGGTACAACACATGCTGAGTGAAAAAGGTGGCATACCCCGTGACCCGTGGGCATCCCGTTCAGGATTGTTACAGGTGGCATACCATGTAAGCGCGGAAGTTGATCGTATAGGAGACGGCAGGCAAGCCCAGTTTTCAGGGCATATCCAGTTCATTGATTTGCAAACATTGACAAGCACGCGCCACTTCTTTTTGCCGAATCCGTTATGTCCGGTATGCAGTCAGTTACCTGAGGATTCCGAAGAGCAGGCGAGGATACGTTTGAAGCCTATCGTAAAACAAAGCCCGGACAGCTATCGGACCAAACCCATTGCCGAGTTGAAACAAGCACTTTCCACCGAATATTTGGATTCCCGTACTGGGTTTTTGAATGGGAAAATGCGTGATCTTGTCTCTGTGTTCGCAGATGTTAGTGTCAATCTGCCGTTATTTTCGCATGACGAGGGTACGGCAGGTAGATCTGTTTCATACGCGGATAGTGAGATAACGGCGATTCTGGAAGGAATGGAAAGATATTGCGGGCTGATGCCGCGTGGCAAGCGGACGATGGTACGCGACTGCTACGCAAACCTTGCACCGAATGCCCTTGACCCGACGACGGCGGGAACCCATTCAGAAGAGCAGTATGCCCTGCCTGATTTTCCGTTTCAGCCGTTTGATCCCAAGCGGGAAATGAACTGGGTATGGGGGTATTCTTTTAAAGAAGAGCGACCCATTCTTGTACCAGAACTCATGGCCTACTATAGTATGGGATTCGGGGAGGGAGTTGTATTTGAGACCTCCAATGGCTGTGCATTAGGTGGCAGTTTGGAGGAGGCGATCTTTTACGGCATCCTCGAAGTGGTGGAGCGAGATGCTTTTTTGTTGACCTGGTATGCCAAATTGCCATTGCCGCGACTCGATCCCGCTACGGTCAATGATCGGGAATTGCTTCTGTTGATCGATCGGATGCAGACCGTTACCAATTACGATTTGTACTTGTTCGATGCGACCATGGAAAATGGAATTCCTGCTGTATGGACGATTGCGAAAAACCGTGGAGTGGAAGGCCTGCACCTTATTTGTGCAGCAGGAGCGCATCCAGACCCTATCCGCGCGGTAAAAAGCTCCATTTTCGAAACGGCTGCCATGCTCATGACCTTGACAGACAAGTACGAAGCAAACCGAGACAAATACTTGCGTATGCTCCATGATTCGTCCTTGGTGAAAAAGATGGACGATCATGCGATGCTTTACAGCTTGCCGGAAGCAGCGGAGCGCTTATCCTTTCTTATAGATGATTCACGTCCGATGGTGTCATTCGCTGAACGCTTTCCTAGAAGAAACCAAAATCGTGATCTAACAGACGATTTGCGGGAGTTGCTCGGTGTGTTCCAAAAGGTAGATCTCGATGTCATTGTGGTGGATCAAACGACACCAGAGGTAGGGCGCCACGGCTTATCTTGCGTGCGTGTATTGATTCCTGGCATGCTTCCGATGACTTTTGGCCATCATCTCACGCGAGTAACGGGATTGAAAAGAGTATTGGAGGTCCCTGTGAAACTGGGTTACGCGAAACAACCACTGCGTGTAGACGAGTTGAATCCTTTTCCGCATCCGTTTCCATAACATGCATCTGGGAGTGAGCCGGATGAGCCTCGAAAATTTCTTGTACCGCCTTCATTTTGATACAGAAAACGCCAGGTCAAGTGATAGTGAAGTGGATTGGGGGGATGCGCCACTTACATACAAAGTGTACAGGGGGCTACCTGTCATTCCATTGCCAGAAGATATTCCTTTTTCACTTGTAGATCAAACGGTTTCACAAGAAATGTCTCTTCCTCAATTGGGCGCTTGGTTATGGTATAGCTACGGACTGATCCAAATCAGCCAATCGTTGGTAACCACGACTTCGGCAGATGCAGAATCTGAGTCGTTTTGGCCGCTTGTAACGAATCGAAGACCTGTTCCATCTGGGGGAGGGCTCTATCCGAGTGAGCTGTACGTGTATGTGAAGCTATCGAGTATTCCTCCAGGTCTATACCACTACGATGTGGCTCATCACAGACTCGTACAGTTGCGCGAAGGGAATTTTGATCACGTCCTTAGCCGAGCGCTTGGTGGCAGTTGTCCGGTACATGCATGCTTTGGAGTTGCTTTCGTATCCATCTATTTTTGGAAGAACTTTTTTAAGTATGATGAGTTTTCCTATCGATTGCAGGGCCTCGATGCTGGTGTACTGCTTGGGCAATTGCAGGAAATGGCAAGCCAGCTCGGCGTGACGACTTCGGTACACTACCAGTTCCTGGATAGAGCGTTGAATACACTGCTAGGATTGTCTGCCGATCAAGAGAGTGTCTACGCGGTAGTCCCCTTATCGCTTCAAACAGAAGGGGGAAGGTATTCGCACTCACCGGCACAATGGACAGAACGAGAAGAGGAAGAGACAGCAAGCGAGCTAATCAGAGAACTGCCTGAGCAAAAGCATGTGCACGTGATGCGATCAAAAAGAATGAGGCAATATCCTGCACTTCTGCAAATGAATGAAGCTGCCATGCAGGCATCTACCTATGCATTTAGACGATATTCGGATCAGTTGGAAAGCAAGTGGCCTCGTCATTTTGATGAGCGAATCCTTCTCCCGCGTTTGCAGAAACCAAGCTATGATCTGGCGCAATATTGCCGGGAGCGTTTTTCACCGGAAATGGACTTTGTCAAGAGGAAAACAGACCTGAATCAGGTAGCGCGTATCATGGAAATGACGATGAGTGCTCTATCGTATGGCAATGATTTGGGAAATAATCAGGAAGCAGCTTGTAGAAGGCTATCTCTCTATGTAAGCATTCATCAGGTCGAAGGGATGCAAGATGGGGCATATGCATACGAACCACGGGAGCACGCGCTTTATCCGATTGTATATGGAGATTTACGAGCACGCCTTCAAGACGGGATGACTCTGGACAACGTAAATTTGTATCAAGTGCCGCTCTGCTTTCATGTGGCGGGGAAACGTGATCATCTGATCAATGAGTTGGGTTATCGAGGGTATCGCATTCAGCAGATGGAGGCGGGAATCGTCGTGCATCACTTGCTTTTGGCAGCGTTCACGTGTGGAATGGGTGGTCATCCGCTACTCGGATTTGACGTGGAGAATTGCGATGATCTTTACAAGCTAGAGACCGAAGAGAAAACCTGCTTGATTCAAATTCCGGTCGGGCACTATCGCCCCCGCGCCAGATTTCAGACCGGGCTTCATGGATAAAAACGTGGAAGACCCGAGTCTCGTTGACCCGGGTCTTGTATTATGCTCGTATAATGGCTTTGATACCTTGAATGAAACGGTCCATTTCCTCGTGGGTATTATACGGTGCCAGCCCCGCTCGTATCCAGCCGCCACTTTCATTGATTCCCAAACAATTGGCGAGTGTTGTCGCATAAAAGTCCCCATTCGCAACGAATATGCTATGCTCCTCACACAATCGCTCACATACTTCTTGAGGAGAAAACCCTTCGATCCGAAAAGCGATCGTCGGTGTTTTCGGTACATCTTCACCTGCTTGATAAATGGTGACATCCTTCATTGCGCCAAGTTCTTTTCGGAGCTTTTCTGCCAGCTGATTTTCATAAGCTTCGATTCCCTCGTAACCTGAGCGGATTTTTTCTGGGAAGTTATCACCGAGACCAAGTGATGCAACAAATTCGATAGCGGGTCTGATTCCTGCGATCCCTTCATGATTTTGTGTTCCGGTCTCCAGTTTATCTGGATAAGAAGAAGGAGCGGGAACCAATTTGTAAACATCGAGTGCTTCAAAAATTTCTTTGCGGATGACAGCGATTCCGACATGTGGACCAAAAAATTTGTAAGCGGAACAGAGCAGGATATCGGCTCCAATCTCGTCACGATGGATGGAGAAGTGAGGGGCCGCATGCACGGCGTCGACAGCAACAACAACTCCTTTTGCGCGTGCTTTTTGGGAAATGGCAGCGAGATCATGGATCGTTCCGACAGCATTGGAAGCAAGCCCGACTGCCAAAAGTCTGGTTCTGGAAGTAAGGAGGGTATCGAGTTCATCTTGTTGTAACGTAAGTGTCTCTTTGTTCACCTTCAACCACCGAACGATCATTCCGCGATCAGCGGCAACGGTCAGCCACGGGTCTACATTGGCGCGGTGATCCATCTCGGAGACGATAATCTCATCCCCTTCTTTCCAATGCCGACCTAATGCACGAGCAATGGCAAAGGTCAGGGTGGTCATATTCGCACCAAAAGCAACCTCTAGCGGCCTTACGTGGAAGAGATCGGCTACGGCTTGCTTGGCATCTGCCAGAATGGCTTCTGTCTCCTTGCTCGTTGGAAAGGAGCCATGTAAATTCGCTCCACCGTTCGCCATATAGTGATAGATCGCGTCCATGGAGGATTTTACGACTTGCGAGCCGCCTGGACCATCCAGATAAACAACTGGCTTGCCTTTGTACGTTCGTTGAAGTGCGGGGAATTGCTCTCGGACTTTTTCAATGGGGAAATGTCCTGATGTAACTTCTAATCGCCAATCATTCGAGCGCATAAAACTTCCAGGAGGGTATTCAAAGGTGCATTCTGATTGCAGAGTGAAACCGAGCTTTCGGCAAATGGCATTCGAGGCAGGATTGTCCACGGAGGGGAAGGCATGAATAAACTTGTGTCTCTGTTCTTGGTTGATGTGTGCGATGAGTGAGGCTAAAGCCGCTGAGGCTATCCCTTTCCCTTGATAAGGGGGCAGGACGCTCCAGCCTACTTCGTATACGTTTTCTCCTTGCCAGATGCGGTCCCAATAGCCGATGCTTCCGACAGGGGTGTGATCTGGAAGCAGAACGATGCTGAACATCTTGCTGGTAAGCTGTCCGTCTTTATTGACGTATCGTTCGTGCCGAGCAAGGAGCTGTTCCTCCGTCTCTGGGCCTCCAAGATGCTCCATCATGGCTGGCGCATTCAAAAGACGCAGCAAGGAAAGATCGTGATCCGCCCAGGGCTGAATGCGGACAAGCGCAGTGTTTAGCGTTGTAGACATTTTTTCACTCCTTATCGACTGGATGTCCGTTGTGTCTATCATCATTCGTTATCTCTCATTATTCGAAAAAAATTCCAATTAATCAATCTTCTATTCGTTCTCAGAAAGAGTGTTGGAAAATCATGCTATAATGGTGATGCCCGAGCGATTCTTATTATCGGAGTATGGAAAGAGAAGCTGAGGTGTAGGAATAGACCCTTTCTGAAAAGACATATGTCGAGTAAATCCAACGTAAATATTTTCACCGATAATAAAGGAAAGAGGAAGGGGTACCTGTCCATGAATGAAAAAAGCATTCATACACAACGGCTCAAATTGATTCCATTTACACATAGAATAGCGACGAATATTTTGCATGAAAATTACGAAGAGTTATTGGCTATGGGGCTTACATTAGGCGAAGGCTGGCCTGATGCGGATGCGATGGAAAGCATACCCAAAATCATCAAGGCACTCGAACGCACAGGGGAACCAACTGGATTTGAATCGTGGATGATCATTACAAAAGATGGCAGGAAGATCATCGGTGATGTAGGATTCAAAGGAGTCCCGAATCCCGAAGGAGAAGTGGACATCGGCTATGGAATTGTTGAAGCCGAGCGAAAAAAAGGCTACGCGTACGAGGCGGCTGAAGGCTTGACGGATTGGGCGCTGTTGCAGCCAGATGTGAAAAAGATTACGGCAAGGTGCTTGCTAGCTAACATAGATTCCGCAAAATTATTAGTCAAGCTGGGCTTTTCAGAAATTAAGAGGGACGAAGCAATGATTTACTGGTATAGGCAGAAATAATAGCACTCCTGAACAGAATCAGAGTTTCACACGAAAAAAAGGACGCACACATGGCAGTCCTTTTTTTCGTGGAGAACATCAGTTGCTGGAATTTTCTATGGGAACGTTGTAGATATGTTTCGTGCCATCTTTATACGTTACTTCGAGTATTCCTGATTGAAGGGACGGGCCTTTTGCTTTTACTTTTTTCTTCGTGGAGAACTCTCCTGACTTCGAGTCGATTCGCAACGTAATGACCGTATTGAAGACTTGAATGGTTACGCGCTTGATTTCTTTATTCGAGACTTTCCCTGTCACTTCGATTTGGTAATACGATTTAGGGAGCTCACTTGATTCAGCATGGAGCTCAATCTCATCTGGATGGAGAGCCAGCTCTGGAAGAAATTTCGTCTGCATCTTTACAATTTCCTCTTTGCGTTCCTTATCTTCAGGTCCTATGAGGATGTGTACGTAAGAGTTTAACTGAAAATAGTCTGGCGTTAGATCACTCGGCAGTTCGTCTGTTCGGAAATATTCATCTTGCTCCAATGTTCTCCCGGGCTTTAAGGTTTTTTCCTTGATGTCCGGTGTACAGGCAGGTTCGTCTTCAGGGTAGGGAAGCTCCCAAGAGTCTCCAGAGGCAAACGCTTCAAGTTGATTTGTTACACCATAGCAATGACCAGTCGTGTAGGTAATTGGCTTCCGCGAAATATTCGTGACAATCGTATTTACGTGGTACATTGGTGAGTCGTATTTAGGATTGTCGATTTCGGTAACGGTTACTTGAAACCGAAGTCCTTCTTTCTTAAATGGTTTGTCAATGAAAAACATGCCGGTTGCTTTTGGTACGGCCGCGTTTACATTAACGGCGCCAGCAGTCATAACCAGCAAAAAACATACGAGTGAATAGACAATCTTGCGAAACACACAGTTCACCTCCTCACGATTCGTTTTTGAAAAATGTGCATGGAGGCACCTTTTTAATATTCCATATATTACCTCTCTTTGCAATGTTTTTTGCTCAGGAATATTTTAAATGAAAATTTTCAAAGGAAAGGTAACCCAAGACTTCCTTCTTTCGTATTGAAATAAAGGAAAAGATTATCGCTTTTCATTGAACTATGCAACGCGTCTCTCTATACTGGAGAGATAAGCATTGGTAAATAATTGTGAGGGATAGCATGCAGAACTGGATGACCCAAATTATTGAACAATATAGTTACTTCGGTATCTTGCTCATGATGGCACTGGAAAACATATTTCCGCCCATACCTTCTGAGGTGATCTTGACGTTCGGTGGATTTATGACGACGCAATCATCCTTAACGGTTTTTGGCGTAATCTTGTCAGCTACAATCGGTTCTGTGATCGGGGCAATCATACTCTATGGAATCGGTTATTACCTGGATGTCAAGAAAATAGAGAAGATCGTAGAGAGATGGGGACATATTCTGCGCATTAAACCGGCAGATATCCATAAAGCAAATGAATGGTTCGACCGATACGGGTACTGGACGATCTTTTTTTGCCGCATGGTCCCATTGATCAGAAGCCTGATTTCCATTCCTGCTGGTATGACCAAAATGAACTTCCCTCTGTTTTTGTTGTTTACAACACTTGGTACGTTTATTTGGAACATCGTCCTTGTGGTGGCAGGTCACTTATTGGGGGAATCATGGGAAGACATTCTGTACTATTTCGATCTCTACTCCAATGTTGTTTATGTTGTTCTCGCATTCGCGGGGATAGCGTTCCTCATTGTTTTCCTCCGCAAACGAAAAGTGGATGCCTAGAACCTTCCAACCATCTTTCCTTCAAGGGAAGGTGGTTTTTCCATTTGGAACCAAGAGGTAAACATATTATAAAAAGTCGTAATTTTCTTGCAAATACAAAGCGCCTTAATTGCGTTAAGGTGAGAGAAGGTGGAGCAGGTGACATGGGCACCGCCCTTATTCTTGAGGCTGGAGGAGATGCAACTTGATCGATTTGTTACTCGTAAACGGCGTAGTCATTACCATGGACAAAGACCGTCGGGTATTACAGGACGGGGCAGTCGCCATTGATAAAGGAAGAATTGTAGAGGTGGGCGACACTCCACTTCTAATAGACAAGTATCCCGCGCAAAAGGTAATCGACTGCGCGCATCATTGTATACTCCCAGGCTTCGTTGACGCACATGGTCATGGCGGACATTCGTTGTTCAAAACGATTGCGACGGACAATATCAACGACTGGATGCCAATCATGACCAACACGTATAAGCACTACGTGACAGACGATTTTTGGTACTACGAGGGCAAGTTGTCGGCACTGGAGAGGCTTAAAGCTGGGATTACGACAGGTGTTAGCGTACTCGGCTCGATGCCGCGCTCGGATGATCCGATTTTTGCCTTGAATCACGCCAAAGCGTACAACGAGGTGGGTGTTCGCGAAATCGTAGCGACAGGTCCATGCAACCCACCGTGGCCGCATCCTTTCAGCCGCTGGATCGATGGACAAAAAGTAACGAAGGAAGTCACCTATGAGCAGGTTCTCGCTGGAGCAGAAGCAGTGATCGAAGCCCTGAATCATACGAACAACGATAAAACGAGAGCATACATAACTCCCTTTGTCATCGTGACCTCTGTCAATCCGTCTTATCCGACACCAGCTGACCAATTGTTTGGCTTAACCGATTTCGACCGGTACCAAGCGCGGAAAATCAGGGAGATTGCGAAAAAGTACGACACGCGCATCCATTCCGATGCTTTTGGAGGCATGATTCACCTCGCGATTCAAGACAAAGAGTACGCGCTCTTAGGTCCAGATGTACACTTGCAGCATTGTCGGGGAATTTCTTTTGACGAGGCGAAAATTTTGGCCGAAACAGGAACGAATGTGAGTGCTTCTCCTGGTTTTGGTCAAATCAATGCACGCACCCCGATTACGGAATTGCTGGAGATGGGAGCCACTGTTGCGATCACAACAGACGGCACCTCGCCGATGACTCCTTTTGACATGTTCCAGGCCATGCGCAGAATGCAACTGTTGCAACAAGCGGCGTTGCGCGATTATTACTACCTCCCGCCGGGCAAGCTGCTGGAAATGGTCACGATTGACGCGGCGCGCTGTGTGGGCTGGGACGATGAGCTGGGGTCGCTGGAAGCTGGTAAAAAAGCGGACGTCATTACAGTAAATATGCATCAGGCCCACTTGAATCCCGAAAACATGCATGTCCATCGTGTTGTCTATCAGGCAGTCGGTGGAGATGTGAACCATGTCATTGTCGACGGTGAACTGATTATGGACGAACGCCGTGTGTTGACTGTGGATGAAAAGCAAATTCTCAAGGAAGCGAATGAAGAGGCGAATCGCACAATCGAGCGGGCAGGCCTGGAAGTCTACATGCAGCCAAGCAAGTATTTCTGGGGGCATGCGCGAGCTTATTTGGATGAGAGAAGATTTGACCCGACGAAATTGTAGTTTGGAGAATGTTAATGCTGCACCTAAAGTGTTGCCCTTGCATTGAATAGGAGAAGGTGCCCGCCGCCTTCCCTTTTTTTATTGGATTATAGTTGACAAAAACGATAGGATTAATCATTATTTATTCATAATCCCCATCGACTAAGTTGGAATAAAAAGAGGTGCAGTCATGTATCTGACTATTGATAATGTTACGAAACATTTTGTGGATGAACAGAAACAAAAAGTAAAGGTGCTCGATGATATCAATCTGGAAGTGGAAAAGGGCAGCTTCGTTTCCATTGTCGGCCCCTCTGGCTGTGGAAAATCGACGCTGCTCTACTTGATAGCGGGATTGGATCAACCGGACAGCGGTGACATACACGTTGCTGGCAACAAAGTGAATAAGCCCGGCCCCGACAGAGTCGTCGTTTTTCAAGAAGCAGGGTTATTTCCATGGCTGACCGTTTTGGAAAATGTTACATACGGACTCAAGTTAAAGAAAATGTCTGCAGCGAAAGCCAACGAAAAGGCGCTGGAAGTGCTCAAAATGGTCCATTTGAGCAAGTATGTTCATTCCTATCCCCATCAGCTCTCAGGCGGGATGAAGCAACGCGTAGCCATAGCTCGGGCACTTGTCATGGAACCCGACATTTTACTGATGGATGAACCTTTCTCGGCGCTGGATGAACAGACGCGAATGGTTCTTCATAAGGAGTTGCTTGAGATTTGGCGGACGACCAAGGTCACGATTTTTTTCGTTACCCATAATATCCGGGAGGCCGTTTTGCTTGCGGAGAGGATCGTCGTTTTTGCCACACGCCCCGGAAAAATCAAGGAGATCATTGCGGTTCCTGCTATGCGCGATGGAGTCATGCCGGACAGTGTGACAGTCAACACGGAGCAGAAGGTGCTGTCGATCCTGCAAGAAGAGATAGAAAAGGTGCTGAAGGAGGAAATGGGCAATGACTACAGCTTTAAGACGGGTCATCTTCATCGCTATGATAGCGGCGATATGGGAAGTCACATCTAAATTATCCGGGTTGCCATCGTTCATGTTTCCTAGCTTGACCCAGATTTTTGAAACACTCGTAAATGGCTTGATAAGCGGGCAAATTACCGCCGCGATTGGAAAAAGCATGGGACGAATCCTGTTGGGCTTTCTCATTGCCATTATCGTCGGACTAATATTGGGTTACTTCATTTGGAGATACAAACTCGTAGAAGATACGCTTGGGTTTGTCGTGACGGCGCTTCAATCTATTCCGAGCATTGTCTGGTTCCCGCTTGCGATTATCTGGTTTGGCTTAAATGACTTCTCCATTCTGTTCATCGTGACGATTGGGGCGACCTGGACGATGACGGTCAACGCGACCAGCGGTTTTAAAAATGTCCCGCCGCTATATCAGCGGGTAGCCAAAACTTACGGTTCGACTGGCTTTCACTTTGTACGAACAGTCATTCTTCCTGCATCCGTACCACAGATCATCTCAGGGCTTCGAATCGCTTGGGCATTTTCCTGGCGGGCACTCATGGCTGGTGAGCTGCTCGGGGGTGGCGGTGGTCTCGGTCAACTGCTCGAGATGGGACGTTCCCTTGGACAAATGGATTTGGTGATATCTGTCATGATCATTATTGCGATCATCGGTACCGTCGTCGATAATGTTGTCTTTTCACGGATCGAACGCAACGTTCAGATGAAGTGGGGAGTCCATTCATAAAAGAAAAATAGCGAAGGAGTGTCGTCACATGCTTAAAAAAGTGATCAGTACCGTTGTCGCATCCCTATTATTGATGGGGATTGCGAGCGGGTGCTCTACGGGCGGAGCAGAATCCTCTGAAAAGGAAGTAAAGATCGGATATTTCCCGAATCTTACCCATAGCGCAACGATCATTGCACTGGAGAAAGGCTATTTCAAGGAAGCTTTCGGTGCGGATGTAAAAATTCAAACCAAAACGGTCGCCAATGGCGGATTATTTATGGAAGCAATGGCAACAAAAGCAATTGATGTAGGGACAGTCGGACCTGGACCGTTGTTGAACTTTTATGTCAAGCATCCCGGTTATCGTTTGATTTCAGGAGCGGTCAATGGCGGAGCTGTTCTCGTCATGAATGGTTCAACCAACATTACCGAACTAAAAGATGTAAAAGGCAAAAAAATCGCGATTCCGGTAATCGGCAGCACACAGGATGTCATGCTCAGAAAAGCATTGGATGAGGTTGGCCTCAAACCGACGACGAATGGTGGGGATGTGGAACTGTATGCGGCGGCTCCGGCAGATACGGCAGCATTATTCGTACAAAAATCCGTTGACGGTGCAGCAACCCAGGAGCCGTGGGGATATGTACTGGAAAATAAGGCGGGAGGAAAATTACTTTTGGACTGGGATCAATTCGCTTGGGGGAAAGAATCAACGAATACAGTAGTAGCAGCCAGCGATGAATTTTTGAAACGAGAAGGATTGGCAACCGCTTACCTGCAAGCTCATAAAAAGGCAGTCAAATTCATTCAAGAAAATCCCGAAGAAAGCCAAGACCTGATCATCAAGCATCTGAAAAATCTGACTGGCAAAGAGTTGAGCAAAAAAGAAGTGCAGGCAGCCTTTTCCCGTTTGGAAGTAACAACAGCGGTTAATGAAAAAGTTATTCAGGAAATGGCAGATATCAGCCAGGAAGCGGGCTATATTCCGAGTAATAAAATCGATGGTCTGATAGATTTGAAATATTTGGAATCAGCGAAATAAAATCGGGTGAGAAGGAGGGTGATTCAGCAGGAGGTTCGAGGGGTGGAAAGGAATTAGATGGGAAAGGAGGTCATACCACGATGAGACCACATGAACAAGGAAGTAATCAACCAAACGACAGCTCATTGGAGACACAGATTCATACTGATTTTCAAAAAGAAATGACGTACGGCGATTACTTACAGCTCGATCAAATCTTGTCGAGTCAACAGCGTCAATCCACCCATCATGATGAAATGCTGTTTATTATCATTCATCAGGTGAGTGAGCTTTGGATGAAACAAATTTTGCACGAACTGTCAGCAGCAAACGAATGCATCTGCAATCACGATCTGGAGCCAGCTTTCAAAATGTTCGCGCGAGTCTCGCGTATCCAGCAGCAATTGATTAAATCGTGGGATGTCCTTTCTACATTGACGCCAGCCGATTACCTCCAGTTCCGTGACACGCTGGGTCATTCGTCCGGTTTTCAATCTTACCAAAACAGACTCATCGAATTTACATTAGGATACAAGAACCAGCATGTCCTAGCGGTGTATACGCATCAACCAGAGCTTCACGCCAAAATGAGTGCGGCCTTGCAGCAGCCAAGCATTTACGATGCGGCGATCAGGGAGATGGCTGTTCGGGGCTTGCCGATTGATCCGGAATGTTTGAATCGCGATTGGTCACAGCCATATCAACCAAATCAGAGTGTCGAGCAAGCCTGGCTGACTGTGTATCGAAATGTGAACCAATATTGGGATCTGTACGAGTTGGCAGAAAAGCTGGTGGACATCGCCAGCCAGCAACAACAATGGCGTTTTAACCATATGACGACAGTCGAACGCATCATAGGCCAAAAGCCGGGAACCGGAGGGTCATCGGGCGTCATGTACTTACGCAGAGCGCTCGATCACCGTTTTTTCCCGGAGCTATGGAGCTTGCGGACGTTGTTGTAAAAAACTCTTCAAAAAAAGCGAAAAAAGCGTCTTGGGGACCCAAGGCGCTTTTTTCGATTGTAGTACTCCTTTCACATTTTTTCACATATCTTACCTAATATTGGGTACAAATACCCTTCTTTTCCTGACAAACATATGTTTTCATTTTTAATAGTGTACCTATTTTTTCAAGAACAACCAGAAATGGAGTGGGCATTTGGATGGAAACAATGAAGCCACCTATGGAAGTGTTATATGACAAACAGCTGAATGCGCTGCGATCCCATGATAAAGGGGCAAAACCTCCCAATTGGCTGATGTCGCCCAGAGCTGTGCGCGACTTTATTTTAGGAACGGATGAACCTCTCTCTTATGAGGGTGAAAGTATACCGATTACGAAAAAGTTTTATGGAGACGATGTGCTTATTGAGCGCGCGATCGTCACGTTGGCAGGCAATCGCGGTTTGATGCTAGTTGGTGAGCCTGGAACGGCAAAAACGATGCTGTCTGAGCTGCTGTCTGCGGCCATCTCCGGTACAAGCACGAATACGATCCAAGGCACCGCGGGAACGACGGAGGATATGATCAAATACTCCTGGAACTACGCGATGTTGCTGGACAAAGGTCCTTCTCTGCAAGCGTTGGTTCCCTCCCCGCTGTACACCGGAATGAGTAAAGGAATCATTACCCGTTTTGAAGAGATTACCCGTTGTCCTTTTGAGGTTCAAGACGTGTTGATTAGTATTTTGAGTGACAAGGTGATGAACATTCCCGAGCTGTCAGACGGCATCCTGTTTGCAAAGCCCGGTTTTAATATCATTGCAACAGCGAACCTGCGGGACAAAGGCGTCAATGAAATGAGCAGCGCGCTCAAACGCCGTTTTAACTTTGAGACAATCGCGCCGATTAATCATGTGAAAATGGAAGCCCAAATTATCGAATCCCAAGCAAAAGTGATCCTGGAACAAAGTGGCGTAAACATCGAAATCGATCGCGATGTGGTTGAGATATTGGCGACGACCTTCATGGAGCTGCGCATGGGCGAGACGAAGGAAGGATTCAAAATCGACTCCCCTCAATCCGTGATGAGTACAGCTGAAGCCGTATCCGTCTATGTCCAGAGTGCAATGACATCCCATTACTATGATGGCAGGCCAATTTCCATGGATCGACTGGTACAGAATATGCTGGGAGCCGTCGTCAAGGAAAACCAAAAGGACGCAAATATCCTGAAAACCTACTTTACCAAAGTGGTCAAAGAACGGGCAAAGGAAGAGGGTCTATGGGGAACTTATTACAACGAGAAGAAATGGATCAAATAAAGGATCAGGACCGCTTCATAAAATCATTTGTCGAAGAAGAGGTTTACAATCTCAGCAAGCAGGTCGTCTACTTCCCGGTTCGTCATCATAGTCCTGCCTGCTCGTTTCATTTGAAAAAAACGATCGAAGAGTATCAACCGGAAATCATTCTGATTGAAGGCCCGGACCATAGCAATCATATTATTCCGATTTTGACGGATGAACGGACGAAGCCTCCTGTGAGCATTTATTATGCGTACGCCTCAGGGGAGCAAAAATACGTATGTTACTTTCCGTTTCTTCTATATTCGCCGGAGTATGTGGCCTTGGTCGAAGCAAAACGCCGGCAGATTCCTGCTGCTTTCATTGATCTCAGCTACGGAAGCCGCCTCGAAAGCTTGGAAGACGGCCATGATTTGAAAAAGAAGAATGAAAAGCTGTCTTATCACGATGAGCGCATGCTGGCAGGCTCGCAATTTATACAGCGATTGTGCCAGACGATGAAATGCAGGAACTTCGATGAGCTGTGGGAAAAGGTTTTTGAGATTGACGGGATTCGCAAAAAGACGCAGGATTTCGTCAAGGATGTCTTTGCCTACTGCTACTTGTCGCGAAAATGCTATGATGACGCTACTTTGGAAGCGGAAGGCGATTTGATTCGCGAGGCGCATATGCGTCAAAAAATTGCAGAGGCAAAGCAAAAGCACGCGAGAATTCTCGTGATTACCGGGGGCTTTCATACATACGGGCTCATCGAGGAGCGCAAGACTTCCTACAAGATACAAAAGGTCCAAGAAGAGAAAATATATCCAATGGTGTACACGTACCAGGAAGCAGATCAGTTGAATGGATACGCAAGCGGGATGCCGTACGTCCATTATTACGAGAGTGTGTGGAAGGCCCTGGAGAAGAAGGAACGTGCTCCTTTCTCGAAAAGCGCCTTGATATACCTCCCGCAATTGCTCAAAAAACTGCGCGACAAAGGAGAAACGACGTCTACTGCGGATGCGATCGAAGCGTATAGCCTCATGAACGGCTTGGCAGTTATGCGGGAAAAGGCTGAGGGCGGTGCCTATGAGTTGATCGATTCCGTTCTCTCTGCTTTTACAAAAGGCGAACGGTCGATTGCGACTTCCCAGCCGATCGAGACATTGCGAGAGCTGTTGACCGGAGATGGAATCGGTGAAGTGGCCCCAAATTCACTGGATGTGCCTATCGTTCGAGATTGCAAAGACAGATGCAAATCGCTAAAGCTCGCGATCACGACAACAGGGCGCAATCAGAAGGTGCTGGAGCTGTATGCCAAGAAGTCGCATCGCGAAGCCAGCCAGTTTTTTCACTGCATGCAGTTCTTGGGCACAGAATTTTGCGCCAAAGAAGCTGGACCCGACTGGATGAACAACCGAAATGTCAATCTCGTCCGAGAAACATGGCGCTACAGCTATTCCTCGTTCGTCGAAGCCCGTCTGATCGAGAACTCGGTCTACGGTGGGACAGTGAAGGAAGCGGCTGCCCATAAGCTAGCCGATATGGTAAAAGAACTGCCGCAGCACCAGAGCCATGAACTGGCAAAATGGCTTTTGATGGCGGTTGTCATGGGATTGGAAGAGTTGTCAGAACGACTCTTTAAATCTGTACAAGAGTCCGTTAAGCAAGATGGACATTTTCTCTCTCTTTGCAAAACGTTGAAAACACTCACGATTCTTTTGGAGCAAAAACGGTTATTCGGTTTGATCGAGTCAGAACGGCTGGAGAACCTGGTGGAAGAAGTATATTACCAGGCTGTGACCAAAATCGTCGAGCAGGGAAACCCGAACCCCAACGAACTGGATGAGTTGGCCGATCAGCTCAAATTCCTCTACATGCTGAGTGAGAAGAGACAGGCGGATGATTCTATAGAGATTTTCAGTGATCAACTGCTGGAATTGCTGCGTAACGACAAGCTCCCTGCGAAACTGGAGGGGGTAGTGGTTGCGATCTTGTGCAATCTCGAAGTGGTCGAACGCGCAGAAATCTCCAGACGTGCGCGTGCCTATATGTTCGGCTCGCCTGAGCAAATGCTTCATACTGCCTCGTATTTACATGGCGTTTTTATCGTGGCTCGTGACTACCTCTTTTATCAAGAGGAAATCTTGCGCGATCTGCATCAAATGATTACATCCTTGGCCTACGACGACTTTTTGCAGGTGGTGCCTGAACTGCGATTGGCGTTTACATATTTTAGCCCAATGGAAATTAGTATGCTCTCGGAAAAAGTGGCAGCTCTCTTCCAAACGACGGTGGACCAAGTCACGAATCCAGTCATCGATGAGCGTACTTTGCGTGATGCCCGCATGCTCGATCAAGCGATCAAGGAGGAGTTTGCCAAATGGAACCTGATTTGAGCCGCGAAGCCTTGAATCGCTGGCGGTTATTATTGGGCTCTCATGCCGAGGAATCTTTGGAAGGCAGCGGGGTCTATCAATCATCCGAGTTTTCCTATCAGGAACTGGACTCGATTCTTGAATTTTTATACAACCGTGAATACGGAGAAGAGCAAGGCTATCGAAAAGAAGGCGGCCGAGGAGATTCGGCATTGACGGTTCCCGTCTGGCTGAATAAAATCCGCAAGCTGTTTCCCAAAAAGACGGTGGAAATCCTCGAGCGGCAAGCTCTGGACCGCTATAACATGACAGAGCTCTTGACAGACAAAAAAGTGTTGGAAAGCATGGAACCCAACATGACCCTCTTGAAAAACATCCTCCAATTCAAAGGCAGGATGAAAGGAGAGGTCGTAAAAAGTGCAAAGGAAATTGTACGCAAGGTCGTAGACGATCTGCGGCGTCAGCTTGAGAATGAAGTGCAGACCAGTATCGTCGGCAAACGCAATCGCCACAAACGCGGTTATACAAAGTCGATGAAAAATCTGGATGTGCATAAAACGATTCGGAAAAATTTGAAGAACTACGATCACAAAAAAAGCCGTTTTATCATTGATGACCTGTATTTCCACAGCAATATTCAGCATCACAACAAATGGAACATCGTCATTGTCGTGGACGAGAGCGGAAGTATGATGGACTCTGTGATTTACAGCTCCGTTATGGCAAGTATTTTTTACAAGCTTGCTGCCTTGAAAACGCATTTGGTTATTTTTGATACGAAGGTCGTTGATTTGAGCGATAGACTGGATGATCCGGTCGATGTGCTGATGAGTGTGCAACTTGGTGGGGGGACTCATATTGCCCAGGCGCTCAAATACGGAAGATCACTACTCGAAAATCCATCCAAGACGATATTTATCCTCGTCAGCGATTTGGAGGAAGGCTATCCGATCAAGGAAATGTATCGCCAAAGCAAGGAAATTATTGATGCGGGCTGCAAGTTCTTAGTGCTGACGGCTTTGGATTTCAATGGCAACGCTACGTACAACCAGCATGCTGCACGGGTTTTGAGTGATATGGGAGCAAATGTTGCTGCGATCACGCCTGATGAGCTCGCGCAATGGATAGGTAAGGTTATCAAATAGAGATAGAAAGAAGGAGGAGTAAGGAATGGTTTTACGAAAGACAGATCTGAATCCGGTTACGAAGAAATTTGTGGAGGAGTTTATCAGTGCAAGTGATCGAAACAAGCATTTGTACGATCAAATCAATGATTACATTGCAGGCGACACAGACGAATGCCCGGCAATCGTAGAGGACCCGAGGTTTTACAGCTATACGGTTCGATCCGAATTTGACAAGCTGAAAAAACGCGGCGAGGAGCTGGCTTTCTATCGAGCAGCTGTACTGATTTACAAGGCAAGCAACCGTTTTTACGATAAGAAAAATGTGATGGATGAGTGCTTCCTGGATCAGATCGAACTTCAAGGTATGAAGGACATCAGTGATGCTGATATCCGGGCAAAAGATCAGAAAGCATTGGAAGCAATGAGAAAAACGATCGAGCATTTCGGACATGCGTTGTTTGCCGAATTTATGTTAAAAGCCGCGGAGGATTATCGCGTAAGCATCAGCCGTGATTACTCCTCGACATTTGATCGGGCCGAATTTTTGCTATTCATTTCGTATGCGTACTCGATTTCTCCGAGCTTATTGGAGGAAGCAAAAGAAAAGCTAATGCCGAGCTACTATTACCTAGTTACGGGTGATACGCGTGAATATATAAAAGAACTGCATACCATTGCCAAAGAAATCGTGACCATGCAGTTTTCGAGTAACAATTTGCTGACCAACGAGTCGTTGTACCCTTCGTACGTCAAAGAGAAAAAGGCTGCGTTGCGAGAAAAGTATTACCCAGGAGAGCAAGTAAAGGAAGGCTCCCTTTTGAATCAGAAACATTTGAAGCGTTATATGGAGCTAGTCATCAGCTTGCTGTATTTCCGCATTCACGTAAAAGGCGGGACCAGTGCATTCCTGAAGAAGGAAGAGGAGATCGATCGGGAGCTGCACGACACCTTGCAAATCCTTTTTGACATGTTCCCGCTCGATATCTTGGCCGAAGATAAGAGACTGTCTAACCTCGTACACATGGATGAGCCTTACGATCTACTGCTGGGACTTCGCGAGCATTTGCTATCCCCTCCGACCAATTGGGAGCAAGTGAAGCAGCTGGTGCAGGAAGACGTAACGAAATCAAGACGAGCACTGGAGCTTGCTTCGATCCCGATGGTCAAAGGATTTTTATACAAAACGCTGGCGGCAGAAGGCGTGGATCTCTCCAATTTCCAGCCATCTCTGGAAGCGATTATTCAAGACGCGTTGCGTCGTGCAAAGGGATCGACAAAGCTGGCGAACTATCTGGATGACAAAGCAGTACTCGAGGATGTGCTCGAGCATGTGCATCTGGAGGACGTACAACTTGTAAGACAGCAAATGATCCTGCTGAGCTTCTTGCCTGTGGATCATCCGTTTATTGCGCGTCTGATTCCGTTCATGTGCCAATACAAAGACAAGTCCAACCGCAGAGTAGGCCATATGTGCTTCGCTCATGCGTTCCAGGAGCGATTGACCGGTATCATCGATCATTACCGGAAGGACGAAGCTGTAGATATCCAGACGCTGTTCTATCAGATTTTGTCGATCAAGGAGAATCATTATTATTACACAGACGTCAAAGAAGAGGTGTATCGTTCGTTGGTCGTAGCGAATCCGGAAATGAGTCTGGCTCAATTTGATAAGCTGGATACGGAGCTTCGCGTGTTTGTGATGCAAACCCTATTAGCGGCAAAGGAGACGCTGTCAGAAGAATTGCGCAACCAAGCGATTCTGCTCGGGTTGGGTGACAGCTCGAAGAAAGTGAGCGGCCTTGCTGGTGCGGCGTTTCTTCAGGCCAAAGACAAGGAGCTTTATTTGCACGTTTATCAAACCGAGAAAAAAGCAAAGGTTAAAGAAATGGCGCTGGATGCGATTCGCTCCCTGGACAATAACAAGGTCATTTTCCAAGAGCTACTGACAAATGAAAAGAGCAGCAAATTTAAAACGCTGCTGCAAACATTTATCGACGCCGAGGAACAAGGGCCAGATGCGAGCTTGACTCATTTAGGCAACCTGACCGACAAGCGCAAGCTCACACGGATTAAATGGATGCCTCTGGAGCGCATGCCAGTCCTTCGCGACCAAGACGGCAACGAGCTAGGTCAGGAAGTAATGGAGTACATGCTCACCGCCTCAATCGATTTCCCGACAGCGCCAAACCAGTTGGTACTTGACTTGAAACCGTCTCTGCAAGCGGCATCTGTTGCTGACTTTACCACGGAAGTTTTGCGCAGTTGGGTCGATAATGGAGCAGTAGCCAAAGAAAAATGGGTCATGCCGCTTTGCGTTGCTTTTGGAGATCGTCGTATAGTCGATACGCTTGGTCAGTTGATTAAGGAGTGGACAGATCACTCTCGCGGAGCTTTGGCTGCGGATGGCGTACGTGCTCTGTCTTTCTCGAATGATTTGACTGCGCTGCGTCTAATCGACCAGATTAAACGTACGATCAAAAACAGGCAAGTCAAATCAGCCGCAGAAGAGGCGCTGTCTATGGCGGCTGCCAATCAGAACATTTCCGCGATGGAACTGGAAGACCGATTGGTCACGACGCTTGGCTTCGATGCGTCTGGCAAGCAAGTCTTTGACTACGGCGACCGCACCTTCACGGTCAAAGTCAGCAACGAGCTGGAGCTGGAAGTTACGAACGACAGCACAGGAAAAGCGGTCAAAAATCTGCCTGCACCGTCTGCGAAAGACGATCAGGAGAAGGCAGAACAAGCGCGATTGACTTTTGCCCAATTGAAAAAAGACCTGAAAAATATGGTGAAAGTGCAATCTCTTCGTCTGGAGGAGTCCCTGTCCAAATCACGTTATTGGTCAACGGAAGCGTGGAAACGTCTATTTGTGGAGAACGTGTTGATGCAAAAATTCGCAATCGGGCTCATCTGGGGTGTATACGAGGATGGAAAACTCGTAGATACGTTCCGCTATATGGACGATGGGACATTTAACACCGTGGACGAGGATGAGTATGAGTTGGCAGATGAGCAGCTTATTGGCTTGATTCACCCACTGGAGCTGGACGAAGAGACGTTGAACGGCTGGCGTACTCAGCTGGAAGATTACGAAATTACGCAACCGTTCGAGCAGTTGAGCCGTGAAGCGTTCCTGCCAACGGAAGAAGAAATAAAAGCCAATGAATTGCTCCGCCTGCCTGTTGAATCGTATTCACCTACTGCTTTTGCGAAAATGATGGAGAAATTCGGCTGGGTTAAAGGAACCCCGCTCGATGCCGGTTATTATTACGAGTTTTACAAACTGTATGACGGTATGGTGGCTGAGCTGAAAATCAGCGGGGCGAGCATTTCGTACTGGGAAGGAATGGAGGATGTGAAGCTGGAAACGTTGGCTTTCTTTCCAAACAAAGATGCCGAGTACAAGCATTTTTACTTCAAACCAGTGGATCGACTGAAGCTCACTGATATTCCAACACGCATTTTCAGCGAAACCGTCTATGATGTCATGCGAGCAGCAGGAAAATAACGATGGCGGATTTCACATCAGAATTTCATCGGTTTATCGCGCTGTGCAACGAAGAGTATCTGATCAAATACGCGAACAAAGGCATTTACAATCGTTCCATCAAGGAAATGGAAAAAGGAATGTCCGTTTCCTACGAGTTCGGGGACGATTACGTCGAGTGTGCGCTGTCAGATGACAGCGTATGCCGACTTCATGCAGATATTGATCGCTTTTCCTGCTCATGTCCATCAGACAAGATTTGCAAGCATGTTATCATCGCCATCGTCTACTATGCCAAAAACCACTTGCAAGCAGGAGCAGAGACTGGGGAAGAGCTGGAGACCTACAAGCCTGACTTTAGCTGGCTCTTGCAATTGCAGCCGTCTCACATTAGCAAGGCTTTTACCCCAGCACAGCTGGAAGAAGTGCTGTTTCGCCTCGACTATTTCGAGGAGATGGAGGTCGTTGAAACATCCTTCTTAACCATGACATTGCGCACCCAAGATATTTCCGTATCTTTTGACAGTGAATCGGAGATCGGGAAGAGCATGTGCACCTGCAAGGCGAAAGGCAATTGCTTGCACAAGCTGGAGGTCATTTTACGCTATCGGGCCATGCATCAGCTACAGGATCGGGAGCAGTTACAAGCATCTGTAACCGATGTCAGCTACGAAACCGATGTCGTAGCGGAAGCCAAAGCGATAATCGCAGAGATTCTTGGCATCGGCTTGGCGAAGCTATCCCAAACGATTTGTACACGGCTGGAGCTGCTTGCTATTGCTGCGCATAACGGCAATCTTCCCCGGGTGGAAAAAGACCTACGCGGCATTCATGGGGAGCTGAACTTATTTTTTCAGCGTCATGTCAAGTTTTCGACGGAAGCGCTGCTCGACCGACTTTCCCGGGTGTATCTCAGTTTGCTTGCCATAGAGAAGACCGATCACATCGAAGCGAAAAAGCAGCTGCTCGGCAGCTTCAAAAGCAAGTACCATATGGTTCCACAGTTAAGTCTGTATGCATTGGGAGCAAATCCATGGGAGACACGGTCAGGGTACAAGGGGATTACGTATTACTTTTATTCGCTTTCTGATCAACGCATTTACACGTATACAGAAGCGCGCCCCGTATATTATGAGGGCATATCGTTTTCCTTTAAGGACAGCTATAAAGGCAAGGTCCCATGGGGCGGGTTGATCTCCATGGAGGAGCTCTCTCATTCACAGGTCATCCTGACACAGGCAAAGACGAATCGGGAGCAGCGCTTGTCTTCCAGTGAAGAGACGCGGCTAACCATCGTTCCCAGGGACAGCATCGAAGAGCTGGATCTCGGCAAGGTGCTCGTTTGCGACTGGTCAAGTGACTGGAAGGACGCGGCAGGCGATATGTTTGAAACTGCTTTGGACTCGGTTTTTCTATTGAAAGCGAACAAGTTCAATCAAGTCGATTTTGATCAGAAGTCGCAACAGTTGATTTTGACGATCGAAGACGAGCAAGGTTATTCCCTCCCATTGAGCATCTCCTATCAGGGGGATTTCGCCCGCAATATACGTCATCTGGAGCAAAACAAACGGCTGCTGGAGTTGCGCGATGTGTATTTGCTTGTGCAAAAAATAGGGGATGGGCTTTATCCCATCAGCATCATGCAGGGAAAATCGCTGACGAGCTTCAAGTTAGACCTATAAACGGTGAGGGAGTGGACATAAAATCATGGAGGAGTTATATTCCTTTACCGAAAAGCTAACTGATTGGCAGGAACGCTTGTTACTCAAAGGAATCCATAAACTTGATAAGCAAGATTTGCAGGAATTGAAAAAACTGCAAGAGCTCGCAACCGAATACGATATGAGCTTTCTGGGCTCATTGATAGAAGATCTGCATGTGGAGGGCAATCGCTATTTGCAGGAAGTAAAAGCAGATGCCGAGTTGCTAACGCAGCAATATTTGTATGTGGTGCAGTACATCAATATGATGAAAAAGCCTTTGACTCGATCATCGTAATAGAGTCCAGTGAAGAAAGAGAGATTCTTGAGGAGTCTCTCTTTTTTGTTTATTTATCAAGTTGTAAAGAAACTGAAAATAAAGGTAAACAAAGTGAAAATACAATGACTGAATATTGTCTAAAATAAAACATGTTTGAATGCTAAAACATTTGCAACAAGAATTGGGGGAACACAGATGAAAAAGAAAAGCTTTTATCACACGCTGATTGCCATGACAATCGCGGTATCTGCGGCATTGGCTGGGTGTTCGTCGGGGCAGGATGCGTCGACTAGCGCCGGACAAGCAGGGGGTACTGCGGAAGCTGGCAAAACAGGGGGAACCCTCGTCATCGCTCGTCTGTCCGATGCGAACAACCTCGATCCACATTTCCTGTCCCAAATCCCTTCTGCAGCAATCGTTCATCACAAAGTATATGAAGGGCTTGTCCGCATGGATAAAGAAAGCAAATACGTCCCATCCCTGGCAAGTGAATGGAAACAGCTCGATGACTTGACATGGGAGTTCAAGCTTCGTCAAGGTGTGACGTTCCATGATGGGGCACCTTTCAATGCGGAAGCGGTAAAAGCAACGATCGCTCGTGTTCAAGACCCTGCCGTTGGCTCCAGTCGGATTAACATGTTTGAAGCAATCAAAGAAGTGAAAGTAGTAGATGAGTACACGGTACAATTTCTACTGAATTACCCGTACTCACCACTCTTGTCTGTTTTGGCGAGTGCAGAGGGAAGCATTATCAGCCCGAAAGCCATTGAACAATATGGAAAAGATTTGAGCAAGCATCCAACCGGTACAGGCCCGTACAAATTCGAAAAATGGACGCCGGGTCAAGAAGTGGTTCTGGTGAGAAACGATAGCTACTATGGCGGTACAACGAATTTGGATAAAGTCGTTTTCAAAACCGTACCGGAAGACACAACTCGCCTTGCCATGGTTGAGACAGGAGAAGTTCAAGTGGCAGAAAACTTGCCTGTGAGTGACATCGATCGCGTACAAAATTCTCCATCCATGCAATTGGGTCGATACCCTGGGTTCTCTGTCGACCACATCGGATTGAATACAAAGAAAAAGCCGTTTGATGATGTGCGTGTTCGCCAAGCCATTGCCCACGCCATCGACAAGAAAACCATTATTGAAGGCGTTTACAACAGTGTGGGAACACCAGCTCACTCCTCGATTACACCAGCGATGGTTGGGTACAGCCCGAATGTAAAAGACATTCCGTATGACGTCGAGAAAGCGAAGCAATTGCTCGCAGAGGCTGGTTATCCAAATGGCTTCAAAGCAAAAATCGCGTTGAATGATAACAAAGCACGAATTAGCGTAGCCGAGGTTTTGCAACAACAACTGAAGCCAATCGGTATTGATCTGCAACTGGATGTGATGGAATTCGGGGCGTATATCGAAGCAGCATCCAAAGGGGAGACAGACCTGTTCATGAGTGGATGGGGAAATGCTACAGGCGATGCCGACTACAATCAATCGAACCTGTATCATTCGAAAGCACATGGCGCACCTGGTAACCATTCGTTCTACAACAATCCGGAAGTAGACAAGCTGATTGACGAAGGACGCAGAGAAACAGACGCAGAAAAACGAAAGCAACTCTATGAAAAGGCACAACAAATCGAAATGACTGAAGCACCGCTCATTCCGTTCCGATTCTCCGAGAACCTAGCGGCGATTCAAAAGAATGTACAGGGTGTATGGATTAGCCCTGCAGGCCATATCGAGATTGACGAAGTAACGATTCAATAACATGAGGCGCCGCTGACATGCTTGTGTCAGTGGCGTTTTTGGGTTGAAAAGTAGAACGCCATCCCCTAAGATAGATTATATTTTGTTGACCAGCGTGGAGTGGAGGTGGAATGGCGTGAAGCAAGGAAAAACGAATGCGATGCGGATATTGGATAAAGAAAAAATCGCATACACCATGCTGACATATGCAACGGATGATGGGAAAATCGACGGAGTCGCTGTCGCCCAAAAGATCGGTCGCGAAGAGAACGTTGTCTATAAAACTTTGATTTCGCAAGGGACGAGCAAATCATATTATGTGTTTGTCATTCCCGTTGAAGCCGAGCTTGACCTCAAAAAAGCGGCGAAAGCAGTCGGCGAGAAGAAGATCGAGATGATTCCCGTGAAGGAAATCACAAAGGTATCCGGCTATATTCGTGGTGGATGTTCGCCAGTCGGGATGAAGAAATTGTTTCCGACGGTGATTGATCAACGAGCACAATCGCTAGAGTCGATTATCGTCAGTGGTGGAAACATTGGCGTCCAGATCGAGATGGCAGTAGAGGGCTTGTTACAAGCAACGAAAGGCTCCTTGGCAGATGTATCTGCAATCTAAAGCAAAAAGGCCACGGCATTAGCTGGGGCCTTTTTGCTGATTATGGAAAAAGTCCCGTCCAAACTTGGATAGGGGTGTCGCATGAGCAGCAGTTCAATTCACCAGCAAGATAAGGAAGGTGGGCAAGCAGCGTTTTATCCTCAATTGCAAGCGCACTTTGGTATAATCCCTGAAGTCCGCTGTCGTTTGTAGTGTCCGGTCTTTTGGTGATGATTGAAAGTCGTTTCGCTTTATCATGAAAAACGGGGTCTTCTTCGTAACCATACAAGACTCCCTCTTCCTCATCTGGCCATATATAGATAGACTGATCGCACGTTGGACACACCGTTACATATTCGTCTCCCGCCGAAAAGGTGAGAAGCATGTTGGCAATGTCTTTGTCCCCACGAAACGCAGCGTTCGCAGCTAGTATGTAGCGCTTCTCTGCATTATGCTCTCCCATCCGTGCTAGGTGAAGAATCGATTCTGTCTTCTCTGTCAAAGAGAGAATGGCCTGTCGGTATTCCCGATAGATATCTCTGATGGTATCTTGATCCAATAATGGTATCTTGATCCAATAATGGTATCTGATCTCGTAAAAACTCCGATGGTATTTCCAGATGAGGCGCATTTTCGCTACTGGCTTCGAACATGCCGCAGGTTATGAAGATGTCCAACAAAATATCGGGGCTCTCTGTTTTTCGTGCGATCTCAACTAAATAGGGGACCGCAGCATATGTACATGGATAAATCGTATTTTGATGATACAGAAGCTCCCAATACAACTCTTCTTTTTCCTCGGAAAAATAGTCGTGCTGAATATGCTGGATGAGCGCAGGGATGTGATCGGAAAGACCATAAGGACCATGTAGCTTCCCCCATACAGGACTTGCTAAATCTAGCATAAGAACTTCACCTCTCTTGCTGAAATGTGCCACTATTCCCATATCATAGTAGAACTTTCCGCCTTTCGCTATAATTTGAGAATGATTAGCATATGCGTTGTACAAATCTGTCCCTGCATCCAGAGATGGGGGAGGGGTATGTTCGTCGGTTTCTTCCGCGATATAATAGGAAACTTATTGAGCTTTTCCAGATGCTTGGCAAGCCAAAAAGTACGCATACGATCACCTTCATGTATACTTAAGCATAAGCGGAACGAATCGGTAAGCAACTAAAGGAGATCCATACGTAATGAAATCAGACCGAATAAAATTCCCGGCGGGATTTTGGGCGGGATTACAACGACTAGGGATTGCCCCCGACGAGCTCGTTCGCAAAGCGCGCCTGCCGCTCACCATTCTTACAGAACCAGCTGTAGTCACCACTGCCCAATATTTCACAATCTGGCAAGCGTACTCTGATCTAGTTGGTGACATTGCTACTGCAATCGTCACACTTTCAACCAACTTTGAAACGGCACAATACCCACCCACTGTTTTAGCGACCTACCATGCTCGTGACTATCGCGACGCGCTTAATCGAATGGTACGGTACAAACAACTGTGCCCTCCGGAAAGGTTGCGTATAACAGAGGAGGGAGAGCACTGTACAATCGAATTGAAGTGGATGCATAGTGAGCAACCCGGACCACCAGTCTTGGTTGGAACCACGCTCGCCTTTCTTTTAGAACTTGGACGACGGGGCACGGGCAAGCGATTAACCGCACAGTCCGTGGAATTTTCTCATTTGATGGGGGATGTCACTGCTCTTGAAGCTTACTTCGGTTGTCCGATACGGATTGGCACCACCGATAACCGATTAACACTCCATCGCCGGGACCTAGACCGCCTCTTTCTTTCGTATAACAAAGAATTGCTGGAGATATTGACACCTGTATTGGACCGATCATTGGATGAACAGTACAGTCATTCCGTTGCTGAGATGGTCAAGTGGATTTTGAAGAGAGGTCTAACCGGAGGTCGCCTTGATATTCGAGCTGTAGCGAGCGAGTTGGGCATGAGTGATCGTACTTTGCAGCGCAGACTTACGGATGAATGCACAACGTTCAAGCAACTGTTAACAAAGGCACGGCATGAACAGGCACGAGAATACTTGGCTGACCCCAAGCTCGATATAAAAGAAGTGGCTTTTTTACTTGGATATGAGGATCAGAACTCATTTTACCGGGCCTTTCGCCTTTGGGAAGGCGATACACCTTCAAATTGGCGTTCCAAAACTCTCAGGTCAATCCCGTCGTCATAGAATCCGTGACCTAACCCGTTCCTCCCAGGGCTAGCATTTTTACGGTTTCTCATATTTGGCGGGTTCAGCAAGAATTTTGGCGCAGTACGCTAGTTACCCAACGATCCAGAAAAAGTACGATAATCTCTATCCGGAGCACAAGGATGTTCCAAGATGAACTTCTAGTCAAGCTTGCCGTAGATGACAACAAAGGAGACAAGTGTTATGGATATGGGATTAAGGAACAAAACTGCTTTAGTTACTGGATCGACGAAGGGTATTGGGAAAGCAATTGCCATTGAGCTTGCCAGAGAAGGCGTCAATGTCCTCGTAAATGGACGGAATGATCAAGAGGTAGAACGTATCGTAAATGAATTGAAGTCGGAATTCCCGGATACTTCTCCTCAGAATGCTACGGCCGATCTTGTGGATAGGCAGCAAAGAGAAGCTTTATTTGAGAAATATCCCCATGTAGATATTCTCGTTAACAATATGGGTATTTATGAGATCATGTCCTATGAAGACGTTGACGATGAAGTATGGGAAAAATACTTCCGAACAAATGTCCTTGCCGCGAATGGATTATCTAAATTTTACTTGCCTAACATGTTGAAGAACAATTATGGACGAATCATCTTTATCGCAAGTGAAGAAGCGATCATGCCTTCAGGGCAAATGCCTCAGTATTGCATGACGAAGTCGATGCTATTATCACTGTCAAAAAGCCTATCGAAACGAACGGTAGGAACAGAAGTCACCTCCAATACAATCATGCCAGGTCCAACGCTTTCCGAAAATGTCTATCAAATCATTGATCGTTTGTTTTCTGATGATATGGCATTTTCGGAAAAAGAGAAGCAATTTATGGCAGCTAACCTCCCTCAATCCGAGTTACAGCGGTTTATCAAGCCTTTTGAAATAGGCAGGCTGGTAGCATTTGTATCCAGCCCTTATGCAACCGCATTTAAAGGTTCACCAATTCGTATGGACGGGGGCATGGTGCCAACTATTTTTTAAAATACGGAGATCGATACAAAAAGTCCTGATGCATTGTTCATCAGGACTTTTTCTTACTCTTGTTGAAAAGAAGCGAGAATCTCCAGGTAGTGTGCATTGTACATGATGCCGAGGACATTCCCAAATGGATCAAGGACAGAAGCCGTAATGAATCCGTCACCTCGCTGGACCAAAGGTTCGTACTCTCTTGCTCCCATGGATAACAACTTTTCCAGTACGGATTCGATATCGTCGACGTGCCAGTACATCACAGCTCCGCCCGGATCAGGTACCGCTTTAGCAGGTGCGAAACGGCGATCAATGAGGCCTAGCTCGTGCTTGTAGTCGCCAATGCGAAACTCGACATAGGCGAGCTGTCCATCTGGTCCAGAGCGTTCGAAATATGGCGCATAGCCCAGTAGTTCTGTGTACCACTTTTTTGCCGCCTGCACATCATCCGCCCAATAACTGATCGTAGCAAAGCCCCGCAAGGTTTGGGTGTGACTCATCATCATCGAAGTTCCTCCTTAAAATGGATGGTACTTCCGATTATAAGGATCGACTACTGACAACTGTCTGTCAGTAGTTTAACTGTACTTACTCAGCACATCAAAAAACTCTTTCAGAAAATGATAAAAAAGCTTTTCGGAAGGGGGGAGCTCCCGGTTGTTGGGGATGATAATGCCCACTGTTCGCGTCACCAATGGCTCACTTATCGGGATTTTCACTGTCTCACGAGGAACGTTATCCGTTAAGGTAAGCTCTGGCAACAAAGTGACGCCCAAGCCCGCTGCCACCAACCCTTTAATGGCATCGATGTCTTCCCCTTCAAACGCAACTTTAGGAGAAAAGCCCATTTGCGAGCAAGCATTGACTGCGATATTGCGGAGGATGAAACCGGGTGGAAACAACACAAAGGTATCTTCCTGCAATTGACTGAGACGCAAGCTTGGCTGTTTGGACAGCGGGTGCTTCGCGGGCAGGAGTGCCACGATATTTTCAGCGAAAAAGATGTAGCTGCGCACATTTTTTTCCTGAGTGGGAACAGGTCCAAGAAAAGCCAGGTCAATTTCTCCGTTGATGACCGAGCTGATCAATCCCTGATAAGAACCTTGCTTCAATTGAAAGCCGATGTCCGGATACCGAGCCCGAAAACCTGAGATGACCGTCGGAAGGGGATTGGCTGCAAGGCTGCTCGTAAAACCAACACGAATCGTGCCCCGTGACGGGTCAAGGAACTCCTCGATCTTTTCCTTCGCTTTCTCAATTTCGTTCATCGCCATTTCGACGTGCTGTAAAAAGATTTTACCAACTGCCGTCAGCTTGATATTGCGACCTTCGCGGAGGAACAAGGAAACACCAAGCTCCTCCTCCAAATTGGCGATTTGCCGACTGAGGGCAGATTGGGCGACGTGCAAATGATGTGAGGCTTCGGTGAAATGCTCTCGTTTGGCAACCTCGATGAAGTATTGAATCTGTCGTAGCTCCATGAATACTCCCACCTTACCCATTTATCTCGATTTGAGATAGGTTTTGTATAAATTATATATTGTTTGTATCGTTTCACTCAATCTAAAATGTACATACCAGAGAGAGCAAGGAGAGTGGAGATACATGACGACACAAGGAATGCCTGCTAAGCAAGGTCTGTACGATCCGATTTTTGAACATGACGCTTGCGGAATTGGTTTTATTGCCAATTTGAAATCGAAATCGACGCATGATATGGTCCGGAAAGGTCTGAAAATTCTGTGCCAACTGGAACACCGCGGCGGTCAAGGCAGTGATCCGGAAACGGGAGACGGTGCAGGGATTTTAACGCAAATACCACACGCCTTTTTCAAAAAGACCTGTAAAGAGCTGAATATCACGCTACCGGCGCCAGGCAAATACGGTGTAGGTATGCTGTTTCTTCCGATGAATGAAGCGAAACGCCAAATGTATGAAGATCAGCTGGAGGCGATTGTTGCGGCAGAGGGACAAAAGCTGCTTGGCTGGAGAACCGTTCCTGTCGATTCTACGAAAATTGGTAAGACGGCTGTAGCGAGTCAGCCTTATGTCCGCCAAGTATTTATCGGAGCCAGCTCGAATATACAGGACCAAATGGCATTTGAACGGAAGCTGTACGTCATTCGCAAGCAGGTGGAACAGGCAACAGGTGCTGATTTTTACGCCGCTTCCATGTCATCGCGCACAATTGTCTATAAAGGATTGCTCACACCAGGACAACTGGATGCTTTTTATCTCGATTTGAAAGATAATTCATACACTTCTGCCTTTTCCGTCGTTCACTCGCGTTTCAGCACGAACACATTCCCAACATGGGAGAGGGCGCACCCGAATCGTTATTTGATTCACAACGGGGAGATTAACACCTTGCAAGGAAACATGAACTGGATGATGGCTCGTGAAAAAATGTTCCAGTCCGAGGCGTTTGGTGCTGATTTGGCAAAAGTGGTGCCAGTCATTGATATGGCGGGCAGTGATTCGGCGATTTTGGATAACTGCGTGGAGTTTTTCTCGTTGGCAGGCCGTTCCTTGCCGCATGTCGCGATGATGATGATTCCTGAACCGTGGGATCAGGATGAGCGGATCGACGAAAATAAGAAAGCTTTTTACGAGTACCATAGCTGCCTCATGGAGCCGTGGGATGGTCCAACAGCTATTTCATTTACCGATGGCAGACACATCGGCGCGATTCTCGACCGAAATGGCTTGCGACCAGCGAGATACTATGTGACGTCCGATGATACCATCATTTTCTCATCGGAGGTTGGAGTTCTCGAAGTACCAGATGAAACAATTGTTCAGAAAGGACGGCTGAGTCCTGGACGGATGCTGCTCGTCGACCTCGAAGAAGGCAGAATCGTAGCTGACGAGGAAATCAAGCAAAAAATCGCAAGCGAACAGCCATATCGGGAGTGGGTGAAAAACAACCTGTATGCGATCGAGGATTTGCCGGCAGCAGGTCGCATGGAGGAGCTGCAAGGAGATAGCTTGCTTGCGTATCAAAAAGCATTTGGCTATACACAGGAGGAAGTCGACAAGGTACTTGTCCCGATGGTGGCAGAACAAAAAGATCCCATTGGTTCGATGGGAGTAGACACACCACTTGCGGTACTGTCTGATCGCCCACAGCTTTTGTACCACTATTTCAAACAATCATTCGCCCAAGTCACGAATCCGCCGATCGATGCACTACGAGAGGCTTGCGTAACATCGACCCATACTGTGCTTGGCGCGGAAGGAAATCTGCTTGCACCGGATGCGAGGAATTGCCGCAGAATTCGTTTGTCCAATCCGTTGATCTCCAATCAAGAGCTGGCGAAGCTTCGTGCGAATCCACACCAAGAGTTCAAGGCAAAAACATTGTCGACACTCTTCCCGGCGCAAGGGGGCGAACAGGAGCTAGAGCAGGCACTTGATCAATTGTTCGCTGCGGCAGATGAAGCGATTGCTGCCGGTTACACCTTGCTGATTTTATCTGATCGCGGAATGAATCAAGATTTGGCTGCGATCCCTGCCTTGCTGGCTGGAAGTGGACTTCACCATCATCTCGTCCGCACAGGGACACGTACCAAAGCGAGCATCATCATAGAATCCGGTGAACCGCGTGATGTACACCAGTTTGCCATGCTGATTGGTTACGGTGTCGATGCGATCAATCCGTACGTCGCTATCTCAACGGTAAACCATCTGGCTGTATCGGCTAAGCTGAAGGATATCACAAGCGACGAAGCAGTCGAAGTGTACCTGCAAACAGCCGTAGAAGGTGTCGTAAAAGTCATGTCCAAGATGGGCATTTCGACCATTCAGAGCTACCGTGGCGCACAAATTTTTGAAGCGGTGGGCATTCATTCTGCCGTCATCGATCGCTATTTTAGCCGTACCCCTTCTCAGATTTCAGGGATTGGACTGGATGTGATTGCGCAAGAGACATTGATACGTCATGCGAAAGCATTTTTGCCAGAGCATTCCGAGGAAGCATTGGAGGCAGGCAGCGATTTTCAGTTCCGCCGTGATGGTGAGTTCCACCTGTTCAACCCGAAGACAGTTCATGCCTTGCAAAAAGCTTGTCGGGAAGGCAGCTATGAGCAGTACAAAATTTATGCGGAGCAAGCCACAGCCCAGCAATTCGTAGCCCTACGCCATTTGCTCGATTTCAAGTCCAACCGACAACCGATCCCGCTGAGCGAGGTAGAATCTGTTGACTCCATTGTTCATCGTTTTAAAACGGGGGCGATGTCATACGGTTCTCTCAGCAAGGAAGCGCATGAGACCTTAGCAATCGCCATGAACCGCTTGGGTGCGAAAAGCAACAGCGGGGAAGGCGGCGAGGATTCGGCACGCTACATCATGGATGAAAACGGAGATTTGCGTCGCAGTGCCATCAAGCAGGTCGCATCCGGACGCTTTGGCGTATCCAGTCATTACTTGGTCAATGCCTCTGAGATCCAGATCAAGATGGCACAAGGAGCAAAGCCGGGCGAGGGCGGTCAATTGCCAGGAAGCAAGGTCTACCCGTGGATTGCCGAAGTACGCGGATCGACGCCAGGAGTTGGGCTCATTTCACCGCCGCCTCATCATGATATTTACTCGATTGAGGATTTGGCACAGCTGATTTTTGACTTGAAAAATGCGAATCCACGAGCACGAATCAGCGTGAAGCTCGTATCCAAGGCGGGAGTCGGAACGATTGCGGCTGGTGTGGCGAAAGGTCTTGCAGATGTCATTGTGGTCAGTGGACACGATGGCGGCACAGGCGCTTCCCCAAAATCAAGTATCAAGCACGCAGGACTGCCATGGGAACTCGGTCTTGCTGAGACACATCAGACGCTGTTGTTGAACCAGTTGCGCGACCGTGTTGTTCTGGAAACAGACGGCAAACTGATGACAGGACGAGATGTCGTCATTGCAGCTTTACTCGGTGCGGAGGAATTCGGCTTCGCTACGGCACCACTTGTTTCGATAGGGTGTGTCATGGCTCGCGTATGCCACCTCGATACATGCCCAGTGGGTGTGGCGACACAAAATCCCGAGCTGAGAAAACGGTTTAAAGGCGACCCGCAGCACGCCGTGAATTTCATGCGTCACGTTGCCCGTGAAGTTCGAGAGATCATGGCGGAGCTGGGCTACCACTCTATCGAGTCGATGGTCGGTCAGAGCCATGTCCTGAAGATGAGTGATTCGGCAAAAGAACATTGGAAAGCCAAGCACATTGATTTGTCTGCGCTCTTGTTCCAACCGGATGTCTCCGAGGATGTGGGCCGCTATCATCAGCGCAACCAAGATCACAAGCTCGAAGAAACGCTGGATCGTCAAAAGCTGCTCAAGCTGTGCAAGCCAGCATTGAATAAACAGCAGCAGGTAGAGGCAAAGCTCGCCATCACCAATACGAATCGTGTGGTTGGTACGATCTTGGGCAGCGAGGTAACCAAACGTTTTGGCGAGCATGGTCTGCCGGAGGATACCATCCGCCTGCATTTTACTGGGTCGGCAGGTCAAAGCTTCGGGGCGTTTGTTCCACGTGGGATTACGCTGCATCTTGAGGGAGATGCAAACGACTACGTAGGAAAAGGGTTGTCGGGCGGCAAAATAACGGTCGCACCATCGAAAAACAGCAAATTCGCTCCCGAGCACAACATGATTATCGGAAACGTTGCGTTCTACGGAGCGACCTCTGGAGAGGCGTATATCAACGGGATGGCTGGTGAGCGATTCTGCGTTCGCAACAGCGGCGTGACTGCAGTGGTTGAAGGAGTAGGTGACCATGGTTGCGAGTATATGACTGGAGGACGTGTCGTTGTTCTCGGCCCCGTTGGCAAAAACTTTGCAGCAGGCATGTCAGGTGGTACTGCCTACGTACTGGCCGAGGATAAAGAGAAGTTTGCTGCGATGTGCAATCAGGAAATGGTACTCCTAGAGACACTGGAAGATCAGCGGGAAATCGCTCGAGTCAAACGCTTGCTGGAAAACCACGTCAGCCACACAGGCAGCCGTCATGCACAAGCTTTGCTCAATGAGTGGGAACGTACCGTCCAACAATTTGTCAAAGTCATTCCAAAAGATTACAAGCAAATTGTTACCACAATGGAGGAGTTGGAGAAATCCGGCATGAAGCGTCAAGAGGCAATATTGGCAGCTTTTGAAATGAGCCAGAAGAAAGGCGATGCCAAAGCATCGAAAAAGAAAGCCAGCGAGCAATCCTTTGTTTCAGTGGGGAAATAAGGAGTTGGCCGATGACTTATTATGTGAGTCGTCGGCTTTTTCTTTTGGTAGCCAATGCGACGTGGTAGGGGATTGGGAAGTGGAAGAAACTCTGCTATGATGATGAGTAAAAAGGTAGAGGAGGGATCGCAATGGGCATGTGTGGCAATTACATGATAGCAAACGACGAGATGATCGATTCATGGATTGCAGGAGCGATCGATTTATATGACGTAGAGCTGATAGAAGAGGATATGCTGGATATAGATAAAACCTGGCAAGCCATTCCCTATACTTTGTGCGGAGAATTAATGGATGGAGAGCCTCCCTTTTGCTATGTGGTACCTCTATTAACGGACCAAACAGGTGAATTCGGGGAGTTTGGCGCATTCTATTTACATAGTGAACAGGTAAAAGCAGCGTATGAGGCCATTGCCAATATGTCCGAGTCAGCTCTAAAAGAGAAGTACCATTTTCCTACTTTGGTGGAAAACGATGTGTACCCACTTCACGAGGGAGATGAAGCAGAAGGATTTTTTGCGTACATGTATCATCATTTTCAATCCATTCAAGCATTTTTCAAGCGAGCAGTAGAGCAAGAAAAAGGCCTTATTTTCTACATCAGCTAGTGGAACGAGGTGCAGGTTTGCCCCTGCACCCCATCTTGTCAGACATAGAAGAAGCTTGTTTTATTCGGTTCGGTCTCTATTGGCATCATTATTTGTAGCACCAAACGCGTCATTGGCGTCAGCCGACACATTTTCCCCCATTTTGTTGCCAAGTGCACCCCCGGCAACGGCACCTGCAATGGTACCAAGAGGACCTAAAATAGAGCCTACAGCCGCACCTACAGCCGCACCGCCAACTGTTCCTACAGCTTCACCAGCTCCATTGCCTGTCATGTTCGCTCCGTCGTTGCCAACAGCATCGTTGTGATTGCGTTCGTTGTTCGTAGCCAAGATTGTCACTCCCTCGATTAGTGTTGGGAAGCTCTGCTATATCAAACGTGCAGCCCCAAGGCATAGTGTGTCCCAAACTTATCATTTCATTCCAAAAAAAACCTTCAAGGGTGGTACCCAGATTATGATTCAGTCCATCGTCCATATCGCGCTCGTGGTCAAAGATTATGATGAAGCCATTGAGTTTTATACCAAGAAGCTCCATTTTACCTTAGTGGAAGATACGTATCAGCCAGAACAGGAAAAGCGGTGGGTTGTCGTATCTCCGCCTGGTTCTGTTGGAACTACAATCTTGCTTGCAAAAGCATCAAAACCTGAGCAAGAGCCATTTATCGGGAATCAGGCTGGCGGGAGAGTTTTTCTCTTTTTAAACACAGACGATTTTTGGAGAGATTATCATGAGATGGTCGGAAGAGGAATCCAATTTGTGAGAGAGCCAAAAGAACAGCCGTATGGAATGGTGGCAGTCTTTCAGGATTTATACGGCAACCTGTGGGATTTACTGGAGCTGAATGAGGATCATCCGATTGCCAAACGAATGAAGTAGCAAGTTACCGAGCCAGACCAAAAACAGGTCTTACCTCCAACGATATGGATGGAAAGACCTGTTTTTCATTTTGTGCTACACGATATAGGACAGTCCCATGATCAGAATGATTGCCACAACAGAAAGAATGGTCTCCATCACTGTCCATGTTTTAAGCGTGTCTTGCACAGACATATTGAAGTATTCTTTGATCAGCCAGAACCCGGAATCGTTTACGTGGGACAGAATCAGGGAGCCAGAACCAGTCGCCAGTACCAAAAGCTCTGGGCTGGTTCCAGGGATTTGCAACGCGATCGGACCTACGATACCGGCTGCTGTCATCATGGAGACGGTCGCAGAGCCTGTTGCCACACGGATCAGGGCCGCGATCAACCAGCCCAGGAAAATAGGGGAGATCGCAGATGCCGTAGCGAGCTCGGCAATATAGTCACCCACACCGCTGTTCAGCAGTACTTTGTTGAATGCGCCACCTGCACCGATGACGAGCAAGATTGTCGCGGTTGGGGCCAAGCAATCATTTGTGAATTTCAGAATATCGTCTTTCGTAAATCCACGGTTGAACCCGAGCGTCCAGAAGGAAACACTCACGGCAATCAATAGAGACGTAATCGGGCTTCCAATAAAATCAGCCCATTGGCGAATCGTATGTTCTTTTGGCAGAGTTACATCCGCAACGGTTGCAGACAACATCAACAGCACAGGGAGCAAGACGGTGAAAACGGTAATCCCAAAGCTAGGCAAGTCACGCTCTGATTTTGGTTCTGCCAACTGGGAAGCGAGCTCTGGAGAGATGCTGGCCTTGACTCGTTTGCTAATCCAGCTGCCGTAGATCGGTCCTGCAATGATCGCGGAAGGCAGGGCGACAATGATCGAGAGCAGAATCGTTTTACCGACATCCGCCTGGAACAGATCGACAGCGGCCATAGCAGCAGGGTGAGGCGGGACGATCCCGTGAACGATGGAAAGGCCGGCTACGAGCGGAATTCCGATTTTGACAAGGGAGACCCCTGTTTGTCTGGCAATCGTAAACACGAGAGGAATCAAGAGCACAAAACCAACCTGGAAAAATACCGGAATCCCTACAATAAATGCCACGAACATCATGGCCCAGTGCACGTTTTTCTCACCGAAGAGGTTGATGAGCGTACGGGCAATGCGTTCGGCACCGCCAGATTCAGCCATCATTTTGCCAAGCATGGTTCCCAAGGCCAGCACAATCGCGATAAAACCGAGAGTGCCACCCATCCCATCCTTGATTGAATCTACAACTTTTACAAGCGGCATGCCGGATGCGATTCCCACAAATCCAGCGGCCAATAACAGTGCGATAAATGGGTTCAGTTTGAAACGAGTAATGAGAACGAGCAGGAAGACAATGGACAGCAGTGTAATGACGAGTGGCATGATGAACCCTCCCTAGTTGTTGTCTCTAGTTGTTTAACCGCTTTTGGAATTCGGCTATCAGCTTGTACTCTTCCAGCAGGTTGTAGTAAACACGCTCGTATATATAGAAAAGCTCCAAATAAGCACTGGATCGTTCCAAATCAGGCTCGTGGCGATGCGAAATATGAATCATCTTTTTCACATCTTGTAATTGATCCATCGCTCCCAATGCATGCATCGCCAGAAGAGCGGCACCAAAGCTCGAGCTTTCATGACTCTCCGGAATCAGCACTTCATACCCGAACATATCGGACATTATCTGCCGCCATTCCCGCGAGCGGGCGAAACCACCCGATGCTCGGATTTCCTTGGCTCCACCTGCCAGATCACGCAGGGCGATACCAATGCTGTAGACGCTAAACAAGATTCCTTCGAGAACAGCTCGGATAAAATGCTCGCGCTTATGATGCAGGCCGATACCGAAGAAGGAGCCTCTTGCTTGTGCGTTCCAGTACGGAGCTCGTTCGCCCGACAAAAAGGGGAGAAAGAGCAACCCGTCTGCACCAGCTCGAACATGCTCAGCAGCTTGGATCATGACATCGTAGGGATCAACGCCGAGCTGTTTGGCTTTTTCCACTTCAGGCCAACTGAATTCGTCACGGAACCAGCGAAGCATGATCCCGCCATTGTTCGAGGGTCCACCTATCACCCAATGGTTTTCCGTCAGCACGTAGCAGAAAGTCCGTCCTTTTGGATCCGTGATCGGCTCTGGAACAACCGTTCTTACTGCGCCACTCGTGCCAATCGTGATGGCTACTTGTCCGGGGTCAATAGCTCCAATGCCGAGGTTTGCCAAAACCCCATCGCTGGCACCGACAACGAAAGGGGTATCGGGATCGATCCCAATCTCTTCCGCATAACGAATCTTCATTCCTCGCAGGATATGAGTAGTCGGTACAGGCTCACTGAGATGATGCTTGGAAATGCCTGCGACTCGCAGCGCCTCCTCATCCCAGTCGAGCTTTCTCAGATTAAATAGCCCCATAGCAGAAGCAATGGAGTAATCGACGATATACTCACCAAAAAGCCGATAAATGACATACTCCTTGATCGAAATAAACTTGGCAGCCCGCCGAAACGTATCTGGCAAGTTCTCCCGTAGCCACATGATTTTGGGCAGTGGAGACATGGGATGGATGGGCGTGCCCGTCGCTAAGTAAATCTGATGACCGACACCGTCGGCTTTTAATCGATCTGCCTGTGCCACGCTCCGATTATCAGCCCAGATAATGCTATTCGTCAGGGGATTGCCACTCGGATCGACAGCGATCAAACTGTGCATGGCAGTAGAGAAGCCAATACCACCGATCTCGCTTTTAGCAATGCCTGCATGCTCCAGTGCTTGCTTCAATGCTTGAATGACAGCAGCAAAAATCGTCTCCGGCTCTTGCTCAGCCCAAGACGGCTGGGGAACGAGCAGCTGATAATCGATATTGCCCGTACCGCGGATGGCGCCGGAAGGAGTGAAAACAATTGCTTTGGTACTGGTTGTCCCGATATCAAGCCCGATAAAGTAGGATTGCGTCATAGAAGTCACCCCTAATTGAATACGCTTTCAACGTGTTGTCGTGGAGATAACGCGATTATATCGAAATTTTTTTCATTTGTTAAGCATTAAGAAAAAAATTATTTCGTAATTAAACATTTCACACGATGCTTGTATGATTTGCATTTTTCACCTACAAGTTGCAAGAGGAGGCAAGCAAAAGAAAAAACGCCTGATTTACAGGCGTTTGAGTGAGATGGCTTCGCGGATGTGCTGGATATTGGCGATCGTATCATCCTGCCGCCGTAAGGATACGGCTACATAGAGCAGATCAATTAAACTGAGCTGAGCAAGCCTGGACGACAGGGCTTCTGTACGAAATACCGTTTCGCGTGAAGTCGTGTACAAGCACATGTCTGCCAGACGAACAAGTGGGGATTTCCCATAGCTTGTGATGCCGATTGTTTTTGCTCCGGCTTCCTTGGCAACCTGCAGGGCTGCCAAGATATCTTTGTTGGACCCAGAGTGGGAGATGCCTACGACAACAGCACCCTCGGTAAGCAGAGAGGCGGACATCACTTGATAGTGGGCATCAGAATGATAGAGACAAGGGATGCCTGTCCGCATAAATTTGTGGTATGCGTCCTGTGCGATGACAGCTGAGCCTCCCGAGCCATAAAACTCGATCCGGCTAGCGTTTTCCAAACAGGAGACGATTTTCATTAACTCATCTTTATTGATAATCTGCTGCGTATCACGAATCGTCTCGATATTCGCTGTGAAAATTTTTTCAGCGATTGCACTGACGTCATCGTCGTCGAGATTGATTTCTTGGTGAATCGTTTGCTTCGGATTTGTGACTTCACTCGCCAAGGCGATCTTGAATGCTTGGTAACCGCGAAATCCAAGCCTGCGACACAGACGAAATACGGTAGCATCTGCACACTGGCATTGATCGGCTAGCTCCGTGATCGAGAAGTGAATAATTTCACTGGCATGCTCCAAAATATAGTCGGCGATCTGTTGTTCTTTCCCGCTTAATTGTGTATAGATAGCGCGTAATTGCGTGAGAACACGCGGAGCATGCGGGGTGGAAGCGTTCATCAATAGGTACCTCCTAACGTTCCATTGTGAATCTGTACTGATAGTATAAGGAAAATCAGACTCCTTTTCATAGGTTCGAAAAAATTTTCTTCATTTTTGATGAAAGATGAAAATTTTTGTCTTATAATACGTGGTAACGGATATGATCCAAAAAAGGAGTGACGTACACGATATGAAACTAGCGATCCTCGGATTAGGAAAAATGGGGTACAATCTCACGCTGAATTTGCTTTCGCATCAGCATGAGGTTGTAGCGTATGATGTAGATTCTGCGCGTGCAGAAGAGTTGAGTCATGAAGGCGCGATTCCGGCATTTTCGGTGGAGGACGCTGTAGCGAAACTGCCGACACCTCGCGTAGTATGGATGATGGTACCAGCAGGAGAGATTGTGGATCAACTGGTTGATCAACTCTCCACCTTGCTTGCCGCAGGAGATATCGTCATTGACGGTGGCAACTCTCATTACAAGCAATCGCTAGATCGCTATGCACGCTTGAAAGAGAAAGCTATTCACTTCATGGATGCAGGAACGAGCGGAGGCATGGAGGGAGCGCGCCACGGAGCATGCATGATGATTGGCGGAGATCGGGAAGCATTCACGTATATCGAGCCGATGGTTCGCGACATTAACGTTGAAAACGGATATTTGTATGCTGGGGAAGCGGGCAGCGGCCACTTCTTGAAAATGATTCATAATGGAATCGAATACGGCATGATGCAGGCGATTGGAGAAGGTTTTGAGGTACTTGCGAAAAGCCAATATAACTATGATTTTGCAGAGGTCGCACGCGTGTGGGCAAATGGTTCCGTCATTCGAGGCTGGCTGATGGACTTGACAGAGCGAGCTTTTCGAAAAGACGCCAAGCTTGATGAAATCCGTGGGGTCATGCACTCTTCCGGGGAAGGAAAATGGACACTGGAAACCGCGCTGGATCTACAGGCAGCCACACCCGTGATTGCGATGTCCTTGCTGATGCGGTACCGTTCGTTGGATGAGGATACGTTCCACGGAAAAGTGGTCGCAGCCTTGCGTAATGAATTTGGCGGGCATGCCGTAGAAAAGAAATAAGATAGGGGATGACCAAAGGTGCTTCGGTGGTTGAAGCTCCGGGGTCATCCTTTTTTTGTGTATGGAAAAAGAAGGGATTTTTGATTCGGAAAGCAAAGTGTGCAGGTATCATCCAGAAGTTTGCCTGGTCGAAAAGTGCTTTTATTCAGTAGCTTCTAAAACGATGGGAGGATGGAAAGATGAGCGTTGAAGAGGTTGTTTTGTACAAAAATGAGAAAGGAATTGTGACCCTTACGCTAAACAGACCAGAGGCATTGAATGCTTTGAACCGAGATGTCCTTAATCAGCTTTCGACCATCTTGGACAGGATCAAAACCGATACCAGTGTGAGAGCGATCATCCTTACAGGGGCGGGAGAAAAAGCATTTTCGGCCGGCGCTGACATTTCGTATCTGCATCAGGCGACACCGTTGGAAGTTAGGAATTTTGCTCAGTTGGCCGTGTCGGTGACCAGTAAAATCGAATCGTTGGGAAAAGTAGTCGTTGCTGCAATGAACGGCTATGCGTTAGGTGGGGGACTTGAGATCGCCGAATCGTGCACGCTGCGTATTGCGGTTCACCATGCCAAAATGGGACATCCAGAGGTACGAATTGGAGCAGTGGCGGGCTTTGGTGGAACAACCAGACTTCCTAGGCTAATAGGAAAAGGCCGAGCTGCGGAATTGCTTCTTACAGGGTCAGCGATAGATGCGGATGAAGCATATCGAATGGGTCTGGTAAATCGGGTCGTTTCGCGTGAGCGGCTACTGGCGGAAACAGAGGAGCTTCTCCAGGAAATTTTGTCTCAGTCTCCGCTAGCAGTGAAACTGACGTGGGACGCGATTCACCGCGGAAGCAACCTGACAGTAGAGGAGTCCGCACTTCTAGGCGCAGACTATTTCGGACTCGTGGCATCCACCGAAGACTTTCGGGAAGGAACCAAAGCTTTCTTAGACAAAACTCCACCGCGTTTTACAGGGAGATAATCACACGAGCTTCAGTACCTCACACAATTCAACCAACCGCCTAACTCCGTACATCTGATGGCGATTGCGATCGTGAATGCTTCTAATCGCATTCGTCGTCACTTTTTTGGCCTGCTCAATACTTTGATTTTCTACTGCTTGTACAATTTCTTTCATGTTTGTTAAAAAATACACCGTATTGCGCAATGTCCGGATAAGCAAAATCTTCCGAATATCCATGGGAGTGAATTGGCGGTAGCCATTCGCAGGATCTCGTGGCAGTACGAGCAAGCCTTCTTTTTCCCAATGGCGAATCGCAGACGTGGTGACTCCTGTGTAAGCAGCGACTTCACCAATCGTCATGCGATCTCGCCACTTTTTGTTAGAAGGCAAGGAGACATCGAGATTTTCCAAAAGTCCGAGTGTTTGGTCTGCTGCGACCTTCTCTTGTTGGAGGGTGGCCTGTTCTTTATTCACAAGCCAAAAGGCAGCATCCATATCTGCTTTTTGAATCAATCGAAGGACTTCACAGGTGATGGCGACACCGAAGCCGGGGAACATAGCGCGAAGGCAACGAAAATAGGCAAGATGGCTCTCTGTATAAAGTCGATAGCCATTGTCTGCACGTTCGGGAGCAGGAACGACTCCCCAAGATTCATAATGGCGTAAAGCACTCGTGCTAATATGTAGCTCGCGAGCGATCTCAATCGGCTTGAAATAAGGCATCTGACGCACCTCCCGCTGGTTTGTTATCGCGGATTTCACTATACCAAGAACAGCAATTCGAAGCAAATAATCCTGTCATTTTTGGGAAGTCGCCATACTTTTACCCTGTTCAGCATGGGATGGAAAGGCGAATATTGTCAGTAGATATTCATACTTCTTTTCCAGAGGTGAGACAACGTATGGCCATTGTTCAGCTACGCTCAGAGAACCCGGATTTTTCGTTCATGATCAAGAAAAATCCAAATTCCGGGCTGAGTTTACGATCTATTCGAAAAGGCATCGCTTACGGGTGGTTTTCCAATACGGATACATACAACGTTTACTTTAAAGATGCAGAAAATGAGGTTTCCTACAAACAATCGGAACAGGAGCATTTTGAATATTTGAATGTCTCCCGGTACAATACACCCTTGTTTCCGTTAAATGCGATTAATGAATTTTTTTCCGCTTCGATGAAGCAACACGACGAGCGGGATGCTGAAGGGTATGAGCATGTTTTTTTCATCAACATGATACACATCGAACGCCTGCTTTATCTGACTTTTTTTGAGAAGCACCTCAAGGATTTCACCTTTGAACTCAAGCACCACGCCGATAAAAGCTACGCTCTGACCATCACAACGAGAACGAGTCTGCATCAGCTTCTCCATGTCGTAAGCGTGCTCTGTCTATTCTTGAGTATGTTTGGAAAAGAGTACATCGATATATCCGATAACATCCTGGATAAATACATCAAAAGCATCCATGTCATCGACGCACCTTTTTACATACGAAGCCTGTTCGCACGCAACTTCCTGACAACCAGAGATCGCTATCGCAAGTATAAGACCGAGATCGAGAAGACAAGCCGCTACCCCATTCAATTGGAGTATGGCAGCACTGGTTTGCAGAGAAGGAACTACATCGCGAGTAAGCTTCCTTTTACCAAATCGATTGTGGATATCGGATGCGGAGAAGGCTTTTATGCGATTCCGTTTGCTACCAAGCTGCCACAGTATTACTATGCCATCGATATCGATGAACAATCATTGGAAGTAGTCAGACGCAGGGCAGAGGAAAAAGAAATCTCGAATCTCATTTTGTTCCGCTCGCTTGATCAGTTTTTACAGGATTACAACGGTGAACAGGTAGATGTCATTTTGACTGAGGTCATTGAGCATATGAGCAAAGAGGAAGCGCGAGCGCTCATTAAGCAAATCTGCAGTCTATTGGATTTTGACCATCTTATCATTACAACGCCCAACGCGGATTTTAATCAGTTCTACGAGCTGGAAGGCTATCGCCACGACGATCATAAATGGGAAATGGGACAAGAAGAGTTCCAGGCATGGATGACCGAGATCATGGAAGAAGCCGGGGTAGAGGGGCAATTTGTATCTATTGGTGACGGCGTAAACGACATCCATACCACGCAAGGCGTCATTCTCCAGAGGAAGGGGGCGTAACGATGCTGTTACAGACACAGGTTCATACGATTTTCATGCTCGTCGGTCCCACCGAATGTGGGAAAACGACTTTTGCCAAGGAAGTACTCATGCCAAATCTTTCATTCGAAGATGAACAAAAAAACGTAAAAGCAAATGTCCAATACATTTCCTCGGACAGCATTCGCCAGGAATTGCTGGGCTATGATTACGACAAGTATGATCAGGTGATGCTGGAGGCTAGTGAGCAGGCTTTTCAGCTCCTGTTTGAAAAGCTGCGCTTGGTGACTTCGTTTCCGATCAACGCCGAATTCGTGGTTGTCGATACAACAGGGCTAGCGGAAGACTTCCGCTCGAAAGTCCGCGACATTGCAGCCGAGAACAATTACCGCTTGGAAGTGATCCTCTTTGATTATCGCAATCGGGAAGATTACTACGCATCTGAACGGTCGAAAAAACTGATTACCAACCATATTCTCCGTCTAAAGCAAGAAGTGCTCCGGGCATTGTCCAAAGAAGGGTACCACAACATTCACAGGATACGGCACAAAGATTTTTATGCAATAGCTGATGGGATGGCAAATCCTCTATATGAGGTCGTGATCGAAAATAAGGATGCCTATCTGGCTACGATCCTTCCCAAAGATCAAACATACATCATCATCGGAGACGTTCACGAATGCGTCCATGAGTTAAAAGGTCTTCTGCAAACCTACGGATTCAAGCTGGGGGACAATCGTCTCATCTCGACTGACAAGGTGCAGCATACCAAAATCATCATAGCAGGAGACTGGATCGACAAAGGAGCGCAAACGAGGGAGATCATCGAGTTTTTATATACGAATCAAGAGTATTTCTTGTTTGTTCTCGGGAATCACGAAAATTTTGTCTACAAGTACCTGCGCAAGGAACTAAAAGGGGTAGACCCACAGCTACTGGATACTTATTTTGATTCCATACACGTCCTGGAAAAAGACGCCGAATTAACTGAGAGGTTCAATCACCTGTATACGCTCGCTCAGCCGTTTTATCGATCGAACGCACTGACTGGCCCGTCCTATTATGTCACACACGCGCCCTGCAAAAAGAAGTATATCGGAAAGCTTGATGCGAATTCGATGCGACGCCAACGCAATTTTCGGATAGACCGAACAGCTTCATTGGAAGAGCAACTCGCATTTTTGACGGTTGAAGCAGTAAGTAACCATCCCTACCATATTTTTGGGCATATTGCGGCTCAAAAAGCGTTTCGCTTGAAAAACAAGCTTCATCTCGATACCGGATGTGTGCACGGAAATGCTTTGACCTCTGTCGTGATCGCACACAAGCCGTTTTTCAAATCGTTTCAGTCTGAGCATCGGGTGATGACTGAGGAGTTGCCGATCTTGTTCCACGCTGAAAAACAAGTATCCATAGGAGATTTGGAAGAGGAAGAACTTCGTCGACTCCGTTACTGCTCGCAAAACAAGGTCAATTTTATTTCTGGAACGATGCCTCCCGCGGATACGAATGCGGCGACTCAGGAATTGGAGTCGTTGAAGGCGGGGCTAGACTATTTTGCGAGTCGAGGCGTTCATCAAGTCGTGTTGCAGCCAAAATACATGGGTTCGCGATGCAATCTCTATCTCCATCATGAGCGCGACAAATGCTTTGCGATCAGCAGAAACGGTTATGCCATCAATCAGGTTGATTTGACACCGATTTATGACAGTCTATATGCAAGGTTCCGCACGTACATGGAGCAAAATGAAATTGCGATGCTCATCCTGGATGGTGAATTGTTGCCGTGGAGTGCAATTGGGAAGGGCTTGATCGAAAAGCAGTTCAAACCAATTGAATCCGCGTTGCGGAGTGAATTTGCATTTTTGCAGGAAAACGGTTTTGAAGAGGCGCTTCAGCAACTCATTCACAGCTATGACGAGAGCGGATTCGAAAAAGACCAGTTCCATCTATCCAAGAGTGCACTCACGGAAAAATTCGGCGCGAGCTTGTATCAAAACTATAAGTATGTGCGAGAAATCAAAGAGAGCTACGTTTCTGTCGCCGAGCATTTGGAGGCCTATCACATTTACCAAAAACAGATGGAGCTCTATGCAGGAGAAGGGGAGCTTGCCTACAAGCCTTTTACGATTCTAAAGACCGTCTATTTGAATGGGGACGAGCAATTGCCCGATTGGAAAACATCCGATATGTATCGCTTTGTCAATGACGATCATTTTCTCACTATCGATTTGTCTGAGCCGAATGCGTATGAAGAAGCGGCTCGTTACTTTTCCACGATTACAATGGAAAACAAGATGGAAGGCGTCGTGATCAAGCCAGAGCTGATCAATCAGAAGGTCGTTCCTGCCATGAAGGTACGCAATCCGGAGTACTTGTCGATTATTTATGGCTACGACTACCGATTCCCACACAAATACCGCAAGCTTTTCCATCAGAAAAATATTACGCAAAAACTCAAGACTTCCATGCAGGAGCATAGGCTGGGTGAGCGGATGCTTGGTTTCAAATTCGCCGATATTTCTCCAGAAAATACGGAGTATCAAAAAGTAGTCGCAACGATGCTCTTTGAAGTGGCGAAGGAAAAAGAGATCGATCCACGATTGTAAATGAAAAACGAGAAGCCGCTACTACACAGGCTTCTCGTTTTTATTCGTTGCGTTATTTGTTGGAGGAAGGCGTAGCATTATCCCAGGCTTCAATATTATTGAGACCTTCAATACTGTCCTTGTAGAACACAGGGTCTTTTCCTGCCTTTTTCTGTTTCAAATAATCATGTAGCGCAGCATAGGCGACTTTTGACAACATGGCAATTGCAATCAGGTTGACAATGACCATCAAGCCCATGAACAAATCGGCCAAATCCCATACGAGCTGTACCTTTGCCACTGATCCGAACAACACCATAGCGAGTACACTCAAACGATACAGCAATAGCCAAGCTTTGCTTGTTTTCAAAAACTCGATGTTGGTCTCGCCGTAGTAGTAGTTACCAATCAATGTACTGAAGGCGAACAGGAATACCATAATGGCAAGGAAGCCGGACGCCCAAGAACCAATATGAATGCTCAGTGCTGCTTGGGACAGCTCAATGCCACTCAATCCTTGTTGCGTGTACGCGCCGGACAGCAAAATGATGAAAGCTGTGCTTGTACAGATCACGAGGGTATCGAATAGAACACCGAATGCCTGAATCAGACCTTGCTTCACTGGATGGCTTGTCGTTGCCGTTGCCGCAGCATTCGGCGCACTACCCATACCTGCTTCGTTCGAGAACAATCCTCGCTTGATGCCGTGCATGAGCGCTGCACCCAGAGAACCACCTGCGATTTGTTCGAAGCCGAACGCGTTTTTCACAATCAACGCGATCAGTGCAGGCATCTCGGTGATGTTCATCAACACGATAAACAGCGCCATCCCGATGTACAATACAGCCAATACAATTACAATGTACTCAGACATTTTCGCAATGCGCTTTACGCCGCCGAAAATGATCGCTGCAAATGCGATCGTCATGATGATACCCAGTATCAAACGATCTGTCCCAAACGAATTTTCAAAAGCAATCGTGATCGTGTTGGATTGCACTGCGTTAAATACGAGACCAAACGAAAGGGTGATGAGGACAGCAAACAGCGCGCCCATCCAACGTTTGTTCAGGCCTTTTTCCATGTAGTAAGCCGGACCGCCACGAAAACCGCTCTTATCCTTGATTTTATAAATCTGAGCGAGCGTACTCTCAACAAAACTGGATGCCGAACCGATAATCGCGATGACCCACATCCAGAATACGGCGCCAGGACCACCTAGAGCAATGGCAATGGCAATTCCTGTAATGTTCCCTGTGCCGACACGCGCGGCCATACTAATAGCGAAAGCTTGAAAAGGGGAGATGCCACCGTCGTCTTTCGCTCGTCCTTCTTTAATGGAACGGATCATTTCCGGCAACATACGTACTTGCAAAAATTTACCCCGGTAGGTAAAGAACAAGCCTAACGCGATGAGCATGATAATGATAATATAGGACCACAAAAAATCGTTTATAGAAGTTGTTACATCCAGTAGGAATTGTTGCATCGTGTCACCTCGGAGTTTGTTATGAATGTTTCCTTAGTATTCTCTAAAAAATTGTTACATCCCATTCGTGAGCCATATGTTTTAACAAAGAAACGCCCGCTACACTATTTCCACAACCGTCAATGGAAGGTCCGAAAATACCGATTCCACAGCCATCTTGAAACGGTGAATGTGGTTTGCGGTTAGGAGGAACCAGCGTCATGATACCGCCTGATACGCCACTTTTTGCTGGCAAGCCAACATTCGCCGCAAATTTGCCCGATGCATCGTACATGCCGCAGGTGAGCATCAGTGCTTTGGCTAAACGGACGACATCTTTCGGGAGAACTTGTTCGTTGCGCAGAGGATGGAAGCCGTCGAGTGCCAACAGGAGACCAATCAAGGCGATTTGCTCGGTAGTTACTTCAATCGAGCATTGCGTCAGATAAACCTCCAAAGCCTCTTCTACTTCGCAGGCCAGATAGCCTGTATCCTTTAAATAATGGGCGAGTGCCCGGTTTCTGTGAGAGTTTTCCCATTCGGAAAGAAACACTTCCTCGTTCACCATTGGCGTGACACCTGTGATTTTACTGAAAAATGCATACAAGTAGCGCAGCTTATGATCCGGTGATTGACCAGGGAGGAGTGAAGAGGTCGTAATTGCTCCCGCATTGATCATCGGATTAAAAGGCTTACCTGGCTTGTTCATTTCCAGTCGGATAATGGAGTTGAATGCATCTCCAGTCGGTTCTACATCCACCCGATCCAACACGTAAGGGATGCCATGGTAGCAGCAAACAGCAATAAAACTGATGACTTTGGAAATACTTTGCATCGTAAAAGGAACTTCCCAGTCACCCGCGGTGTGCATTTTTCCTGTAGGCTCGATGATACAAATCCCTAACTGATTCGGATCCGTTCTGTACAAGGCAGGGATATAACTGGCACATTTTCCTTCTGATGCCTTGGAACGATATTGTTCCACCCATTGCTCTAATTCATCCACGAGTAAAACCTGTTGAATCAACGCCTGTCCCCCCAAAAATCGAATACACTGCTCTTACGCGAAGTGGATGAGAAAGCGCTTCCATGCTTCGCGAAAATACATATAATGATCACTTTACAACCACCCTACAAAATAAAACAAAAACTCACAGATTGTTTCATGAGAGTTTCACATTTTTTTTTACTTGTCCGATATGCGTATCCTCGGTAAAAATAGATAAGGGCATCAAGAAACAACATGGGAAGTGAAAGGCGTGCGTGTTCAGACACAAGTAAAACGAGATTGGTATATATTGGTGCTCATGCTGATTACGGTGCCATTGGCAGGGGAGTTGAAATTTTATCCCGTCAATGAGACTTTTCGAATTAGCTTTGGAGCTCCTACCTTTTTCTTCTTTTTATTATTGTTTCAACGAATTCCATCTGTTCTCGCTGGCTTTTTGACGGGGATTACGGTCGTATGCTTCCGGGTTGTGATGGACCTCATCGCCGGGAATCATACAGCATGGGAGGCTTCTCTCCAAGCGCATTATTCTAGCTTTTTCTTTTATTTCGCTTATTGTGTTCTGTTTTACTTAACCGGAGTACGTCATTTTCACAACAGGACGATTTTGGTTGGATTAATGGGAATGGTCATCGAGGTATTGGCTGACCTCATTGAGTTTCTCTCGCAACATGTACTGCTGGATACCGTCCTCACATGGGGAGCGGTGCAAGAAATGCTCGTCATCGCTCTGTCCCACAGCTTTATCGTGATCAGTTTTCTCAACATGATGAAGCTGTACGAAGCACAGTCGCGCGAGCAACAGACAAGAAAACAGAACGAACACATCCTGATGCTGATATCAAACTTGTATGAGGAATCGATTCATTTGAAAAAAACATTGCAAAATGCCGAGAGTATTAGTATGAAGTCTTTCGAGCTATACCAAGGCTTGCAGGAGCTCCATAAGGAACAGGTGGTCACGAATGTAGAGAGCTTTGCCAAGAAAGCCTTGATTGTTGCAGGCGAGGTTCACGAGATTAAAAAGGATAATCAACGCATTTTTGCAGGGCTGCACAAGCTGATTTCCGATGAAAGCCTTACGGATTACATGGACATCCATCAGCTCGTGGACATTATCAGACGAAGCAATATGAAGTATGCGACTTTGTTGGAGAAGGACATACAGATAACAGCTTCCATTACGGGGACACATCCGCTCTACCATGTTTTCATGATGCTTTCCCTGATCAATAATCTGGTGGCAAATGCAGTGGAAGCTATCCAGCAAACAGGAGCCATTTCCATTGAAATTGATCGGATTGGGGATCATGTGGAAATCAAAATCAACGATGACGGGCCGGGAGTACCTCCACGGAGAAAAGCTTTATTATTCAAGCCTGGCTTTACTACGAAATACGATCAAACCGGCAACCCCTCTACAGGGATCGGACTGTCTTATGTACAACAATTGGTAGAACAATGGCAAGGGGAAATCTCCCTACAGGATGGAGTAGATGGGAAGGGGACGACATTTCTCATGCGAATACCAATTGATCCGATAACGAAGAAAGAGTGAGAAGATGCTGTTTTATTTAGTGGATGACGATGATGCTGTTCGCCTTATGCTGACGGAAATTATAGAAGACGAGAATCTGGGCGAAGTCGTGGGGGAAGCATCTGACGGTTCGATGGTAGACGGTCATACGTTAACCGCACGCAACGTAGATATTTTGCTGATCGACCTGTTCATGCCCGACCGGGATGGGATCGAAACGATTCGCCAAGTAAAGCCGACGTTCTCAGGAAAGATCGTTATGATCTCACAGGCAGAAACGAAAGATTTGATTGCCCAAGCTTACGCCCTTGGAAGCGAATACTACATTATCAAGCCTGTAAACAAAATCGAAGTCGTAACGATCCTCCAAAAAGTGATCGAGAAAATTCGCCTCGAGCGTTCGATACGGGACATTCACAAATCGCTGAATGCCGTCATGCAAGTGGACCAGCCACCTTCCGGACAACATCGTCCGTCACAGGGTAAACCACTTCGCGAGGCGGGGCAATTTCTATTAACAGAATTGGGCATCGCGGGGGACAATGGTAGTAATGACTTGCTAGATATTTTGGACTTCTTGCATGGATACGAACAGACGCACACGTTTAAAAATGGATTTCCTGCGTTAAAAGAGATCTTTGTGGCAGTAGCTCAGGACAGGCTAGGAGTAGCTCCGGATGATCCACAAATCGCTAAGGTTGTCAAAGCTTCTGAGCAGAGAGTACGTCGAGCGATTTATCAGTCGCTGAATCATTTGGCGTCTCTTGGGCTTGCGGACCTCTCGAATTGGAAGTTCGAGAATTACGCTTCGCAGTTTTTTGATTTTACGTATGTGTGGAAGAAGATGGCGGAATTGAAAAGCAATGCTACATCGCCGAGTTCAGATATTCGGATCAATATGAAAAAGTTCATTCAAGTGCTGTATGCAGAGGCGAAGCGCATACAGTCGGAGTCGTGATTGGCAGATTCTAACGTATAGAGGTAAGTCCTGATCAGGTTGATTAGGGCTTTTTGCTTTGTATGGGGAATACATGTTTTTTATTGACTAAACGTTCATTCAATAATAAACTGGGGTCATATACCAAATACCAAATCTACAATTCACGGAGGGATCACCGATGGATTTGTACTATGAGGTTTCAGGGGAAGGAAAACCAGTCATTTTGTTGCACAGTGGCGGTGCTGATTTGCGGGATTGGGTGTTTGTCGCGCCGATTCTGGCGAAGCATTTTCAGGTCATCGCTTTTGACGGACGCGGCTGCGGGAAATCGCCGTCTCCAACAGAGACACCGAACTACGTCGATGATTTGCTTTCCGTCATGGACCATTTTCGGCTGGATGAAGCCACACTCGTGGGGCATTCGATAGGTGGACGAATTGCAACTGAGTTTGCTTTGGCTTATCCGCAGCGAGTGAGCAAGCTCGTGTTGATCGCTCCGGATTTGTCAGGCTATACGTTCAGCAAGCCTTTCACAGAATGGATGCAAACAATTCAAGCGGCAGCACCGGATGTTGACCGTATGTTGGAGCTTTCTCTGTCCTCCTGCTCGTACCGCGTCGTGATGGCAAGTCCCGAGAAGGACCTCATGGTAGAGATGACGAAGCATAATATAGCGAAAATGTTCGAGTGGGCCACCTGGGAGTCCGTATGGCCGCAACCACCTGCGATTGAGCGTCTGGGAGATTTGGCTCATAAAACATGCTTTCTCCTCGGCAAGGAAGATGCGCCTGATCTACAACGTATCGCCGAACATTTTCAACAAGTCTTGCCAGAGCATAGGGTTATCGAGATTACGGGTGCCGATCATAAACCAACGTTGACGCATCCGGAAGAAATCGCTCGCGCTATCATTGGATTTTTGGAGGATTGATGTAAACCGTGCCGCGTACTCCAGCTGAAAATGAACGCATTCGCCAAGCTGCAAAAGACAAAATCCATGCAGCCGCGATGACGCTATTCATAAAAAAAGGCTACCACGCGACCTCAATCGACGATGTAGCCAAACAGGCCCAGATATCGAAGGGACTGCTTTACAATTATTACAAAGGCAAAGAAGAGCTTCTCGCCGCGATGGTTCAGGTACGGATCGAGGAAGTAAAAGAAGTGATGGAGGCTGCGACTCAGCTTGCAACGCCGAGCGAACAGCTGCGCCATATTGTCAACGGTGCGCTTGATAACGTATACCAGCGACCGGATGTTTATCGTTTTTACTTGAATTTGCAGACGCAGCCCGAAGATGATCGTGTTCTTGCTTCTTACAGAGAGCAATTAAATGAGGAGTCAAGCAGGCAGTTTGAAGTCCAGTGCCAGATCTTCAAACAATTAGGAGTAAAGCAGCCCAGATTGAGATCGCTCTATTTTTCATCGGCGCTCCAAGGCGCAATGCTGATGATGACGACTTATCCGGAAGGGTTTCCGGTTGAAGAGATGAAGGAGCAGATTGTTCGGGAGTATTGTAGCCCTCCGGCAGAAACAGAGAGTTTTGATTGATAATGAAGAGGCTATCCCATTCGTA